>NZ_JAHBCX010000048.1:0-42216 GCF_019955895.1 Pseudomonas sp. GL-B-12 | reverse complement strand
TTCGATTCACGCTTCCTCCCCACACTCGGTCGCCCTCATGCAGTTGCGCTTCACTTCGTTCGCTGTGGTCAGCTTACGACGGGACTTTCACCCGCAAGATTGCGCCCATGCTGGGCGCACAAAAAAACGGAGCCCGAAGGCTCCGCTCTTTATGCAACCAACCCGAAATCAGGCCAGCTTCTTGTAGCGTACACGATGCGGCTGGGCAGCCGCTTCGCCGAGGCGCTTTCTACGGTCGGCTTCGTACTCGGTGTAGTTGCCTTCGAAGAACACCGCTTGCGAGTCGTCTTCATACGCCAGGATGTGAGTCGCGACGCGGTCAAGGAACCACCGGTCGTGGGAGATCACAATGGCGGCGCCCGGGAAGTCCAGCAGGGCTTCTTCCAGGGAACGCAGGGTTTCAACGTCGAGGTCGTTGGACGGTTCGTCGAGCAGCAGGACGTTGCCGCCCTCTTTCAAGGTCAGGGCCAAGTGCAAGCGACCGCGCTCACCACCGGACAGGTCCTTGACGAACTTCTGCTGATCGCCGCCCTTGAAGTTGAAGCGACCGACGTAGGTCCGCGACGGGATCTCGTAGTTGCCGATGCGGATCTGGTCGGAACCGTCGGAAATCTGCTGGAACACGGTCTTGCTGCCGTCCAGGTCTTCGCGGCTCTGATCCACGCAAGCCAGTTGCACGGTTTCACCGACTTCGATACTGCCCGAATCCGGCGTTTCCTTGCCCATCAGCATACGGAACAGGGTTGACTTACCGGCACCGTTACCGCCGATCACGCCAACGATGGCGCCTTTAGGCATGGAGAACGACAGGTTGTCGATCAACACGCGATCGCCGTAGCCCTTGGTGACGTTCTTGAATTCGATGACCTTGTCGCCCAGGCGTGGACCGGCCGGGATGTAGATCTCGTTGGTTTCGCTGCGCTTCTGGAATTCCTGCGACTGCATTTCTTCGAAGCGTTGCAGACGAGCCTTGGATTTCGACTGGCGGGCCTTGGCGCCTTTGCGCACCCACTCCAGTTCTTCCTTCATGGCTTTTTCGTGGGCCGACTGCTGCTTGGATTCGGCAGCCAGACGATCGGACTTGGCTTCCAGCCAACCCGAATAGTTGCCCTCGTAAGGAATGCCCGCGCCGCGGTCGAGTTCCAGAATCCAGCCGGCAACGTTATCCAGGAAGTAACGGTCGTGCGTGATCGCGACCACTGTGCCTGGGAAGTCGTGCAGGAAGTGCTCAAGCCACGCAACGGAATCGGCGTCCAGGTGGTTGGTCGGTTCGTCGAGCAGCAGCATGTCGGGGGCGGACAGCAGCAGGCGGCACAGAGCCACACGACGCTTCTCACCACCGGACAGGAATTCAACCTTGGCATCCCAGGCCGGCAGACGCAGCGCATCGGCGGCGACTTCCAGCTGACGATCGAGGTTGTGACCGTCGCTGGCTTGCAGGATCGCTTCGAGCTTGGCCTGTTCAGCAGCCAGTTTGTCGAAGTCGGCGTCTTCTTCAGCGTAAGCCGCGTAGACCTCGTCCAGGCGCGCCTGGGCGTTCTTGATCACGCTGACCGCTTCCTCGACCACTTCACGCACGGTTTTGGTCGGGTCCAGGATCGGCTCTTGCGGCAGATAACCGATGTTCAGCTCCGGCATCGGGCGGGCTTCGCCGTCGAATTCGGTGTCAACGCCAGCCATGATTTTCAGCAGCGTGGACTTACCCGAACCGTTGAGGCCGAGTACGCCAATCTTGGCGCCAGGGAAGAAGGACAGAGAAATGTTTTTCAGGATTTCCCGCTTCGGCGGAACAACTTTGCCCAGCCGATGCATGGTGAATACGTATTGAGCCATGGAGAACCTAGGGTCAGTGACTGATGAATGATTGGAGCGCAGGCAATGCCCGGCCAGACCGTGCGCGTCGCTCGCTTGAGGCTATCAATACGTGCGCGCTGAAAAAGTCTGATTATGGGGGCGTTCTCAATTAGTTTCCACGCCGCGTTGTCGCCTTAAAGCGGACCAGGCAAGGCGCAGGCCGCTGGGAATGGTCGTTCCCTTTCCAAGGCCTGCAACGCAGCCTGGCCCGCTTTAAGGCACAACCCGAAGGGCCGGGCCTGCTGTTGTGCAGGCCCGGCGCGGTGCGGAAACTAATTGAGAACGCCCCCGGAGCTGGAACGCTCCCGCGTAACCGGCAAAGCTACCTTAATGACCGGTGGCAGTCCAGCCGACGGACAGGGGCTGGCACTTCGCCACAACTCAAGGCATGCTAGCCGCCCTTCGGGCGTCCGGCTTATAGTGCACGTCGCGCCAGTCCAGCCAAACCGCAGGATTACAGCTTGTCCAAAGTCCCTCCGCCTCTGACTTCCAGCGCGTCGGCCACAGCGCCCGGCTCTCCCCTGCGCGGGACCTTGAAGGGCACCTTGGCGACACTCGCATTATTGCTGCTGGCCCTGCTGTTCTGGCAGTTGCTCGACCAGTTGCGGGAAACCCAGAAGAACCAGCGTCAGTACACCATCGACTACGCCGCCGATCTGGCTGCGCAGGTCAGCCTGAACATGGCGCTCAACGCGCAGATCGCCCTCAACCTGTTGCCGATCGTCGAGCAACCGCAAGGCGCCGATGAACTGCAAGCCCTGCTGCGCAAGCTGCAACAGTCGCTGCCGGATCTGCGCAGCCTGGCGTTGCTCAGCCCCTCGGGAAGAGTCATCAGTGACAGCACTCCCGACAGCGATGACAGCGACTACCTGGGTGAACTGGTACGCCGCAGCCACGCCCAGTCGCACTACTTCAGCAACGCCACCGACGGTTCCGTGGTGCATTTATTGTTGCATCAGGCCAGCGGCAGTTCCCGAGGCTATTGGGTCTTGCGCCTGACACCCACCTTCTTTTCGTCCTTGACCAAGCAAAGCGAGGCCGGCCGCCGCCCGTTGTGGCTGGTTGAGAACCGCATCAATCATCAGATCATCAGCCGCGACGAAGCGCTGCCCTCGGTCAATCCGGGCACGCTGACCGAGGATGATGTCGCCAACAGCGTGCTGACCGTTGCGCTGAGCAGCAGCGATTGGCAACTGCGCGGCTTGTTCGACCGTCAGCGCGTGCTGGAAGAGCTGCTGCCGGCGTTCATCGGCAAATGCCTGCTGGGCCTGGCGTTTTCCATGCTGCCGTTCATCGCCTTGCTGAACACGCGCCGACGTCAGCGCCAATTGAGCGAAGGCCGCCGGCGTTATCAGGACATTTTCGAAGGCACCGGCGTGGCCTTGTGCGTCCTCGACATGTCCGGGCTCAAGGTCTTTTTCGACAAGGCACAACTGCAGGGCAGCGAACAACTGCAAGCGTGGCTGGCGATCCCGGATCAACGCCGGCAATTGCTCAAGGAACTGCGGATCACCGAGGTCAACCAGGTAGCGCTGCAACTGCTTAATGTCGATAGCGCCGACAAAGCCTGGCAACTGCTGATCGACGGCCATCCGCAGGACGGCACCGCCATCGGCAACCAGGTACTCGACGCGGTGCTCAACCAGCAGCAACAGCTTGAGCTGGAAATTAAACTGCAGGATGCCAGTGGTCGCGACCAGCACCTGTGGCTGGTGCTGCGCCTGCCGCAAACCCAGGACGACTATAACGCGGTGATCCTGAGCATCACCGACATCACCAGCCGCAAGCTCATCGAGTTGTCACTGCAGGAGCGCGAAGGGTTTTGGTCGGACGTGGTGCGCACCGTGCCGGATCACCTGTATGTGCAGGATGTGATCAGCCAGCGCATGATCTACAGCAACCATCATCTGGGCCAGACACTGGGTTACAACCGTACCGAACTGCACCAGATGGGCGAATACTTCTGGGAAATCCTCCTGCACCCCGAAGACGCCGACTATTACCACCGCTCCCGCCAGGTCCAGCGCCAGGCCGGCTATCGCCAGTTGATGCAGTGCCAGTTGCGCTTCCGCCATCGGGACGGCCAGTGGCGACGCTTCGAGATTCGCGAGCAGGCACTGGCGCGGGACAAGAACGATCAGGTCACGCGGATCATCGGCGTGGCCAAGGACATCACCGACCAGATCGAAGCCAGTGAGTCCCTGCGCGACAGTGAGCAGCGCTACCGGATGCTCGCCGAAAGCATCAGCGACGTGATCTTCTCCACTGACAGCCGCCTCAACCTCAATTACGTCAGCCCTTCGGTGCAAGCGGTGCTGGGTTACGACGCCGAGTGGATTTTCCAGAACGGCTGGCAATCGACCATCGCCAACCCGCAACAACTGACCGGCATCTACCACCTGATGGACCGGGTCAGTAAAGCGCTGGATCAACCGGACCAACTGGCGCTGTTACGCAGCCAGGTGCAAACCCAACTGTTCCTGTTCGATTGCCTGCGGGCCGACGGGCGCAAGATCCCGATCGAACTGCGTCTGGTATTGGTCTGGGACGAACAGGTTACGTTCGAAGGCGTGCTCGGCGTCGGCCGCGACATCAGCCAGCAACGCCGGGCCGAAAAAGACTTGCGCATGGCCGCCACGGTATTCGAACACTCGACCTCGGCGATCCTGATCACCGACCCGGCCGGCTACATCGTCCAGGCCAACGAAGCCTTCAGCCGTGTCAGCGGTTATGCCGTGGAGCAGGTCCTCGACCAGTTGCCGAACATGCTGACCGTCGACGAGCAGCAGGAAACCCATCTGCGTTACGTGCTCAAGCAATTGGGCCAGCACAGCACCTGGGAAGGTGAAGTCTGGCTCAAGCGCCGCAACGGCGAGCACTACCCGGCCTGGGTCGGGATCACCGCCGTACTCGACGACGAAGGCGACCTGGCCAGTTATGTGTGTTTCTTCAGCGACATCAGCGAGCGCAAGGCCAGTGAGCAGCGGATTCACCGCCTCGCCTACTACGACGCCCTGACTCACCTGCCCAACCGCTCACTGTTCCAGGATCGCCTGCACACGGCGTTGCAATCGGCCGAACGGCAGAAGTCGTGGGTGGTGCTGATGTTCCTCGATCTCGATCGCTTCAAGCCGATCAACGACTCCTTGGGTCACGCCGCCGGCGACCGCATGCTCAAGGAAATGGCCACGCGCCTGCTCGGTTGCGTCGACGATGACGACACCGTGGCGCGCATGGGCGGTGACGAATTCACTTTGCTCCTGCAACCGCGAGCCAACCGTGAAATCGCCCTGAACCGGGCGATCCATGTGGCCGAACAGATTCTCGCCAGCCTGGTGAAACCGTTCGTGCTCGAAGGCCGCGAGTTCTTCGTCACGGCCAGTATCGGCATCGCCCTGAGTCCGCAAGACGGCAACGAACTCAGCCAGCTGATGAAGAATGCCGACACCGCGATGTATCACGCCAAGGAGCGTGGCAAGAACAACTTCCAGTTCTATCAGGCGGACATGAACGCCAGTGCGCTGGAGCGTCTGGAGCTGGAAAGCGACTTGCGCCATGCCCTGGAACAGAACGAATTCGTGCTGTATTACCAGCCGCAGCTCAGCGGTGATGGCAAACGCCTGACCGGTGCCGAGGCGCTGCTGCGCTGGCGTCATCCACGCCGCGGGCTGGTGCCGCCGGGGGATTTCATTCCGGTGCTCGAAGAGCTCGGGCTGGTGGTGGATGTCGGCGACTGGGTGATCAGCGAAGCCTGCCGCCAACTCAAGGCCTGGCATCAGGCCAAGGTACGGGTGCCGAAGGTGTCGGTGAACATCTCGGCGCGGCAGTTCTCCGATGGCCAACTCGGCACGCGGATCGCCACCATCCTCAAGGAAACCGGCCTGCCACCGGCGTGCCTGGAGCTGGAACTGACCGAAAGTATCCTGATGTGCGAAGTCAGCGAGGCGATGCAGATTCTCGCCGGGCTGAAAAACCTTGGGCTGAGCATTGCGGTGGATGACTTTGGCACCGGTTACTCATCCCTGAACTACCTCAAGCAATTTCCCATCGACGTGTTGAAAATCGACCGCACCTTCGTCGATGGCCTGCCCAGCGGCGAGCAGGATGCACAAATTGCCCGGGCAATCATTGCCATGGCCCACAGCCTTAACCTGGCGGTGATCGCCGAAGGCGTGGAAACCCACGAGCAGCTTGATTTCCTGAGGGAGCACGGTTGCGACGAGGTGCAGGGTTACCTGTTCGGTCGCCCGATGCCGGCCAATCAGTTCGAGGCTCAATACAGTAACGATGCATTGTTCATGTTTGATTGTCCGCCGCCCAACCGTCTCAACGCGCCTTGAACACCGTACTCATTTCATGCACTCGCACAGGCTGCCCAGGTTCTTCGACACGCGCAGAGAGCGCAGGTAACATCGTACCTTCCACCACCATCGGCCCGCTGCTGAAGTTCGCGGTGATGCGCGTTCCATCCGCATAGCTTGATTGCTGGAGCGCGCGATCCTTCGACAACACCTTGAAATCCACCATCGCCACTCTGAACAGTCGCTCGTGCAGCGGGCGGAAGATACGGTCATAGGCCGCGATCACCGGCAGATCACGATCGAGCACTTCATCGGCGAGGTGATAAAGCGGCGGCACCATATACAACAGCTGCAGAAGTGCCGTCGCCTCCCACTCATTGCTGAACTTCAATGAGCCGTACTCCCAGTGATGGGTTGTCACGACGCTGTCATGCAAGGCGATCTGATAAAGCGGCAGGCGAAACCGTGGCGAGCGCACATAACGGGCGACTGAAGGCTTGAGCTGTACAGGCTTGAAGTAAAGACTGGGCGTTTCGTCGGGCCAGTAACGCCCTCGATAGTACGGCGAGCGTGAATCCTTCATATCAGGATCCATCCAGGCGAAGGGCTGTGTCGTCATGCCTTGGGCAAACGCGAATTGTGGGGCGTACCAGGACAACCCACCTTCCGTTCCGGTCACCAGGCCAAGTGCCTGGGTAGGATAGGCCAGCCTCTGGCGCACGCTCTGGCTGTCCTGCGACTCACTGGTCTCACGGCCGGGCGTATAGTCCTCACGCGGCGGGCCGGCGCCATCCACATCCAGAAAATAGCTGTTGAGCCCAGAGTTTTTTGCAATCGCATCGATGCGTTTTCGAGCATAGTCATGGACTGCACGAGCGCTGACATATACCCCCTTTCCAGCAAAACCGGTGACGATCTGGCCGTTTTTATCCCGGTAACCGGCATTCGCCAACTCGTCGCCCATCTGCGCGGTAGACCAGGTTTCCACAAGGTTTGAGGGGTGAGCGCTGCCATAGCTGTCGTAGACGCCGACCAGGTAACCCGCCGCCTTGGCTTGCTCAAGGGCTTCAGGGTGCCAAAGCGCCGTTCGCCACTCACTGACTCCCAGCCAGGCACGACGCAAACCTGCCGATTGCAGTGCGCTGACCAGGTCGGTCGACAGACCGCCCCCCCAACGCTGGTGGGGAGCCAACAGCGGACCGAAGGCCTGGTCCATGGCGATTCTCATATCCCGAGTCCACACAACTTCACCGCCAGGGTCATGTCCACCCGGCAGGGGTGTCACTTCAGGACGGGCAATCACTTTCAACAGTGCCGCGTTGAGCGCTCGAACCACCTCTTTTTTCAGCGATGGCTCAATATCGCCCTGGTTCCTCGCCCCCGCCTTGAACGCCATCTCGACGGTTTTGCGCTTTTCATCATCAAGTACCGCCCACAGTCGGCCCGCCAGTTGCGTGCCATCGCCTTTCTGGCGCTGGAACTGTTCCAGAAACGCTTGCCATTGAACAATGTCCGCGACTTTCAGTGGAGCGCTGCCCCATAGATAGATATGGGATGCCCCTCCTAACCGGGCGACCTCGGGTGTCATGGCAATCTTGTCGTTCAAGGAAACAAATTGGCCGTTTGCTTGCAGCCATCGCCGGTAACCATGCGCCCCCGCCAACGGATCCTGCAGGCCGGGCACAATACGCAGGGTATAAGCGGCATCGGGGGATAGGGAGGAGAAACTGTGAGTAAAACCAGGTCGTACACGATCAGCCCTGCGCTCTACATCAAACGTTGTATCCAGAGGTGTTTCCAACAGCCAGGTAACGGAAAGCCCCTCTCGCAACTCCGTCCAGAACGGCATGGAAAGAATACTCAGCACGCTTTCCGGTTCGTATCGACGCACCATCCAGTCAAGCCATCCGGGGTCGTCTGCCGGCACGTAACTGCCCTCGCCAAAAGGAAATGCATAGGCCTTGATGGCCCCGGGATCCGCGGTCCGAGGCCAGTTCAATACGGAGGGACCTCGTGACCGGACTGACACCCGTAATGCACCGAGCTCGATATTGGCTGTGACCTTGTAGTGGCCCGTGCCGGCAGCCACTTGCCATTCGCGATATGACAGCCGCTCAACCCTGATACCGCTGAAAGCCGGGGATGCCAATGCCAGGCGCTTGCCTTGTGAAGTCGTGAGCGAAATGGCCAACGTGTCCGGCTCAATTGCAAACTGCCCGGCGGGACTATCCAGCAGCACAGGGGCAACGTCCAAGGCGTACGTCGTACCGGGTACCATGCAAGCAAACACGATGCCCCAGACAGGGGCCATCCAACGACATGAGCAAGCATGCGCAAAAACAGGTGTGGTAGGTATCTGATTGGTCACGGGCTTCATCCATTGATTTCCTGTCCAATGTTCAGGGGCAAGACATTCGTCAGCTCAGCCTTCATCCCAGGCTTCCAGAACAAAGTGTGCCCCGCTAAAAACAAGGATGCCCAACTCGGCTCCGTGCTTCAGCGAAAATATGTGTCCCTATATTCTGCCGAGCACCGTGAATGCCACTTGTCTGCGACATGATGCCGTTTCATATGCCATCTAAAACCCATTGGGTTAGAATGCCCCCCTTTTCCGCCCCCGATCCCTGAGGACCGCCATGTTCAGCCGTGATTTGACTATTGCCAAGTACGACGCCGATCTCTTTGCCGCCATGGAGCAAGAAGCTCAGCGCCAGGAAGAGCACATTGAGCTGATCGCTTCGGAAAACTACACCAGCCCTGCGGTGATGGAAGCTCAAGGCTCGGTACTGACCAACAAGTACGCCGAAGGCTACCCGGGCAAGCGCTACTACGGTGGTTGCGAGTACGTAGACATCGTCGAGCAGCTGGCTATCGACCGCGCCAAAGAGCTGTTCGGCGCTGACTATGCCAACGTTCAGCCGCACGCTGGCTCCCAAGCCAACTCCGCGGTTTACCTGGCCCTGCTGTCGGCCGGCGACACCATCCTGGGCATGAGCCTGGCCCACGGTGGTCACCTGACCCACGGCGCCAGCGTTTCGTCTTCGGGCAAGCTGTACAACGCCATCCAGTACGGCATCGACGCCAACGGCCTGATCGACTACGACGAAGTCGAGCGCCTGGCCGTTGAGCACAAGCCAAAAATGATCGTGGCCGGTTTCTCTGCCTACTCGCAGATCCTCGACTTCCCGCGCTTCCGTGCAATCGCCGACAAAGTAGGTGCCTACCTGTTCGTCGACATGGCCCACGTGGCCGGTCTGGTCGCCGCTGGCGTCTACCCGAACCCGGTTCCATTCGCTGACGTGGTGACCACCACCACCCACAAGACCCTGCGCGGTCCACGTGGCGGCCTGATCCTGGCTCGCGCCAACGCCGACATCGAGAAGAAGCTGAACTCCGCGGTATTCCCGGGCGCCCAGGGCGGCCCACTGGAGCACGTGATCGCAGCCAAGGCGATCTGCTTCAAGGAAGCGCTGCAGCCTGAGTTCAAGGTTTACCAGCAACAAGTAGTGAAGAACGCCCAGGCCATGGCCAGCGTGTTCATCGAGCGCGGTTTCGACGTGGTTTCCGGCGGTACTGAGAACCACCTGTTCCTGCTGTCGCTGATCAAGCAGGAAATCTCCGGTAAAGACGCCGACGCCGCGCTGGGCAAAGCGTTCATCACCGTGAACAAGAACTCGGTGCCAAACGACCCACGTTCCCCGTTCGTCACCTCCGGCCTGCGCTTCGGCACCCCGGCTGTGACCACTCGTGGCTTCAAGGAAGCAGAGTGCAAGGAACTGGCCGGCTGGATCTGCGACATCCTGGCTGACCTGAACAACGAAGCGGTGATCGACGCCGTTCGTGAGAAGGTCAAGGCTATCTGCAAGAAGCTGCCGGTGTACGGCGCTTAATCAGCCCGCTAAACCGTAGCTATAAAAACCGGCCAGAGATGGCCGGTTTTTTTTCGCCCGTTTTTTTTATTCCGCCGGTGAAAGGCTCTAAACTGCGCTCACCAACCAACTGGTAAGACCGGTCATGCCAATTTTCTAATTTTTACTTGCGAACACCCAAAAATAACGCCTAGACTGCGCCTGCACTGGACATACCGGTAAGACCACAATAATTAAGTCCTGAATCTGATGTGCCCCGCACACGGAAGCCAGGACACCGACCAGGATTCCTCCCATGCTCAGATGGTGCTCGCGTTCAATCTTCCTCCAAGTGGTTCTCGGACTGGTGCTCGGCATCATCTGCGGGCTGACCCTTCCCGAATACTCCGCTCAGCTCAAACCGCTCGGTGACGGTTTTATCAAGCTGATCAAAATGCTCATCGGCCTGATTGTGTTTTGCGTAGTAGTTAGCGGCATCAGCGGTGCCGGCGACCTGAAAAAGGTCGGACGCATCGGCCTCAAATCGGTGATCTACTTTGAAGTACTGACCACCATCGCCCTGGTGATCGGTCTGGTGTTCGCCTTCAGCACCGGCATCGGCAGCGGCGCGAACATTCACCTGGAGCAGCTTTCCGCAGCCGACATGGGCGACATTGCCCAGCGCGGCCAGCACATGCACACCACCACACAGTTCCTGATGGAACTGATTCCGACTTCGGTGATCGGTGCCTTTGCCGATAACAATATCCTGCAGGTCCTGCTGTTTTCAGTGTTGTTCGGCAGTGCACTGAATCTGGTGGGCGAGGCGGCGTCGGGTATTTCACGGCTGATCAATGAACTCAGCCATGTGATCTTCCGCATCATGGGCATGATCGTGCGCCTGGCGCCGATTGGTGTGTTCGGTGCGATCGCCTTCACCACTAGCAAATATGGCCTGGACTCGCTGCAGCACCTGGGCAGCCTGGTCGGTCTGTTCTACCTGACCTGTACTGCCTTCGTGGCCTTGATTCTCGGCCTGGTGATGCGCCTCTCCGGCTTGAAGATGTGGCCGTTGCTCAAGTACCTGCGCGAAGAACTGCTGATCGTCATGGGCACTGCTTCGTCCGACGCTGTACTGCCACAAATCATGCGCAAGCTTGAGCATCTGGGCATCGGCAGTTCGACGGTCGGGCTGGTGATTCCAACGGGTTACTCGTTCAACCTCGACGGTTTCTCGATCTACCTGACCCTGGCCATCGTGTTCATCGCCAATGCCACCGGCACGCCGCTGGCGATGACCGACCTGCTGACGATTCTGTTGGTATCGTTGATCACGTCCAAGGGGGCCCACGGTATTCCGGGCTCGGCGCTGGTGATTCTGGCGGCCACCCTGACAGCCATTCCGGCAATTCCGGTGGTGGGTCTGGTGCTGGTGCTGGCCGTGGACTGGTTCATGGGCATCGGCCGGGCGCTGACCAACCTGATCGGCAACTGTGTGGCGACCGTCGCCATCGCGCGGTGGGAAAAGGACATCGATGTGGAGCGGGCGAACAAGGTACTTTCGGGCCAGGCGGGTTATACCTTCCAGCCGAGAAAACCGGTTGCTCAAGCGGCAGCCAAAGAATTCTGAATGACCGCCGTGCCTGCCGACCGCAGGCACGGCTCATGGAGCGAACTAGTGATTACCTCATCAACCGTCGTCAACTCAGTGGTAGAAAAACTTCGGGCCGCTTTGGCCCGAGGTCAGTGGCGCTCCGGCGAAATGCTGCCGGGGCAACGCGATCTGGCCGAACAATTGGGCATCAGCCGCCCGAGCCTGCGTGAGGCGGTCATTGTCCTGGAAACCCTTGGCCTGGTGCGTTCGATGCCGGGCAAAGGCGTGGTGGTGCTCGAAGCCAATCTCGCTGACAGCCAGACGCATGACAGTGCAGTGGCCGCAGCGAGCCTGGAAGACGTGCTGCAACTGCGCTACACCCTCGAGCCGTTCATCGTCGGCCTGGTGGCGCAGTCCATCAGCAGCAAGGAAGTCGGGCAGCTGCGCCTGACCCTGATGGACATGCGCGAAGCCCTGGAAGCCATCGACAGTGAAGCCGGCGTGAATGCCTACATCGCGTTCCACGAAGAATTGTTCACGCTCACATCCAACCCCATCTTCCAGAGCGTGGTCCAGCAGACCAGCAACGCCCTCAAACAGAGCGCCGAAGTGTTACGCAACTCCCCGGAGCATCTGGCTGAGCGCCTTGAAGAAAACGAGGCGGTGGTGCGGGCGATCCGCAGCAAGAACAGCGCCCAGGCCAGCGCCGAGATGCGTCGGCACATTTTGCGCGAAGGCCAGCGCATGGGCATCGAATTGAACATCCCGGAAGACAACCTCGGCAGTTGAAACCTCTTCGAACTGGAGATTGGCCATGAACAGCTTCGCCTCGCCACAAACGCTCGCCACCCTGCCCGTCCGCCCTTCGGTGGATGATCTGTATTCACGGGTCCTCGACGCCATTTTCGAACAGCGCATCCATTCGGCCAGTCGCTTTACCGAAGAAAGCCTGGCGCAGATGTTCGGTGCAAGGCGCAGCGACATGCGTGATGTGCTGACGCGACTGTCCCATCAGCAGGTCATCATCCTTCGGGTCAACCATCGTCCCCGCGTCGCCGAGCTTGATGTCGAGCAGACCCGGCAGACACTGCATGCCCGGCGCCTGGCCGAGATCATGTTGGTGCGGCTGGCCTGTCAACGACCCTGCGCGCAAGACCTGAAGCACCTGCGGACACTGGTCGAAAACGAGCGTCAATGCGTCGAGCGTGGCCGGGCGATTCGATTGTCGGGAGAGTTTCATCTGCAGTTGGCACAAATGGCGGGGAATGCACCGCTAGCGCATTTTCTTGAGAGCCTGGTACCGGTGACTTCGCTGGCAATTACGCAGTTTGATCTGCAGCAGAAGGATTATTGCGTGGAGCACATGGAGATTCTGGATGCGCTGGAGCGAGGAGATGCCGCGACGGCGCAAGTCGCGCTCAACCGGCATCTGGATTATCTGGAAGATTTGTTGCTGAGCCCTGCATCGGCAATGGGCCAAAACTGTGCCGCAGGTTAGATCGCTTTCGCGAGCAGGCTCGCTCCCACAGGGGGAGTGCACTTCAGCGAGTCTGCTCGCGATGCGGCTCAAGGCTCACTGCAACTTCTGACGTTACTCCGCCGCCACCCGCGCAAACCCCTCGCGAATCTTTTCCTCCGGCAAGTCATCGGCAATGAACACGATCACGCTCTCGCGCACGTCGTCCTCCGCCCACTCGGTATCCCAGTCGAAACCATAAAGCTTCAGCACCCCCTGAAACACCATGCGACGGGATTCGCCGAGGATACTCAACACGCCTTTGTAGCGCAGCAATTGCTTGCCATGCTCCTCCAGCAGCTCGTTCATGAACTCACTGAGCTTGTCGATATCCAGCGGTTTTTCAGTGCGCAGCACCAGGCTGGAAATGCGGTCCATGGATGGAGCTGCCTGGCTGACCGGGCGCAAACTCACGCCGCCACCGAGGTCGGCGTTGAGGTTGAAGCCGCGCACATCGAGCAACTCGGCCAGGTCGATCTTGCCGTGGTCAACCACGCGGATCGGGGCGCGACGGTTGATGCGGGTCAGGCGCTCGCTCAACGCGGTGAAGGTCGCTTCGTCCACCAGGTCACGCTTGCTCACCAGCAAGCGGTCGGCGAATCCGATCTGCGCCTGGGCGATGGTCTGGGTCAGGTGCAAGTCGGCATGCGCGGCGTCGACCAGCGTGATGATGCCGTCGAGGATATAGCGCTCACGCAACTCTTCGTCGATGAAAAAGGTTTGTGCCACGGGCGCCGGATCGGCCAGGCCGGTGCATTCGATCACCAGGCGGTCGAAGGCGATGTCGCCCTGGTCCAGACGCTCGAGCAACAGATAAAGCGCTTTGGTCAGGTCGGTGTGGATGGTGCAGCAGACGCAGCCATTGGACAGTGTCATCACTTGTACCGGCTCATCGCCCAACAACTGGGTATCGATACCGGCGTCGCTGAATTCGTTTTCGATCACGGCGATTTTCAGACCGTGCTCGGCCTTGAGCAGGTGACGCAACAGGGTGGTCTTGCCGGCGCCGAGGAAGCCGCTGAGGATCGTGACTGGGATGGGAGAGGACAAACTGGATCTCCTTTTTCACACAGTGAAAAAACAACACAAAACAAATGTGGGAGCGAGCTTGCTCGCGATAGCGGCTTAACATTCAACATCACTGTTGATTGACAGTCCGCCATCGCGAGCGAGCTCGCTCCCACAGGTTTTGCTGTTAACCCGCAATCCGGATCAACAGCACTTCGGCCCACCCTTGCCACCGTAACGGGCTTCCTGACGCTCCCGGAAGAACATCTCATAGCTCATCACCGGTTTGTCCGGGTGCTTGGTCTGCATATGCTCGACGTAGTTGTCGTAGTCGGGCATGCCGACCATCAGGCGCGCAGCCTGACCGAGGTATTTACCAAGGCGACTCAAGTCATTGAACATGCTGCAATCCTCTGGTTACGCATCCGGCAGCGCCTGGAATGGCGATTCTTTATCCGTACGCTCTTTTTTACCCCAGGCGGCAATACCGACCTTGAGTGCATAGAACAGGATGCTGAACACCACGAACAGGAACAGTGCGGTCAGCGTTGCGTTGGTGTAGGCGTTGAAGATCACGTGCTGCATCTGGGTGATGTCCTTGGCCGGGGCGAGGATCTGGCCGTTGGCCAAGGCATCGCTATATTTCTTGGCCAGCGA
This sequence comes from Pseudomonas sp. GL-B-12, assembly GCF_019955895.1. Taxonomy (NCBI): domain Bacteria; kingdom Pseudomonadati; phylum Pseudomonadota; class Gammaproteobacteria; order Pseudomonadales; family Pseudomonadaceae; genus Pseudomonas; species Pseudomonas sp. GL-B-12. The sequence continues at coordinate 27,438 of NZ_JAHBCX010000048.1, read as the reverse complement.
CAGGAAGCCGATCGCCGGGTTGGCATCGAACAGCTTGATGAAGCCAGCTGTCGTGGTGCAGATCAACAGCCACACCGCCGGCAACATGGTGACCCAGACATAACGCTGGCGTTTCATCTTGATCAACACGACGGTGCCGAGCATCAGAGCGATACCGGCCAGCATCTGGTTGGAGATGCCGAACAGCGGCCACAGGGTGTTGATGCCACCCAATGGATCGATCACGCCCTGGTACAGCAACCAGCCCCACATGGCCACACAACCGCCAGTGGCGATCAGGTTGGCAGTCCAGGATTCGGTGCGACGCAGGGCCGGCACGAACGAGCCGAGCAAGTCCTGAAGCATAAAGCGACCGGCACGGGTACCGGCGTCGACTGCGGTCAGGATGAACAGCGCTTCGAACAGGATCGCGAAGTGGTACCAGAACGCCATGGTGTTTTCACCCGGCAGAACACTGTGCAGGATCTGCGCGATACCGACCGCCAGGGTTGGCGCGCCGCCAGCACGGGCCAGGATGGTGGTTTCACCAATGTCGTGAGCTACCGCTTGCAGGGCTTCCGGGGTAATCGCAAAACCCCAGTTGCTGACGGCTGTCGCAACGGCCACCACATCACCGCCGACCACGGCCGCCGGGCTGTTCATGGCGAAGTACACGCCTGGTTCGATCACCGACGCGGCGACCATCGCCATGATCGCCACGAACGATTCCATCAGCATGCCGCCATAACCGATGTAGCGGGCGTTGGTTTCGTTATCCAGCAGCTTCGGCGTGGTGCCGGAAGCGATCAGCGCGTGGAAACCCGAGACCGCGCCACAGGCGATGGTAATGAACAGGAACGGGAACAGACCGCCCTTCCATACCGGGCCGGTGCCGTCGATGAATTGGGTCAGGGCCGGCATTTTCAGCTCGGGCATGGTCACCAGGATGCCGATGGCCAGAGCGACGATGGTGCCGATTTTCAGGAAGGTCGACAGGTAGTCGCGCGGTGCCAGGATCAGCCACACAGGCAACACCGCTGCGACAAAACCGTAACCGATCAGCATCCAGGTGATCTGGATACCGGTAAAGCTGAACGCCTTGGCCCACACTGGATCCGCGGCAATCTGCCCGCCGAGCCAGATCGAACCGAGCAGCAACAGCACGCCGATCACCGAGATTTCACCGATGCGACCCGGACGGATGTAGCGCATGTAGATGCCCATGAACATCGCGATCGGGATGGTCGCCATCACCGTGAAAATGCCCCACGGGCTCTCGGCCAGGGCTTTCACCACGATCAGCGCCAGCACCGCGAGGATGATGATCATGATCAGGAAGCAGCCGAACAGCGCGATGGTGCCGGGGATGCGGCCCATTTCCTCACGGACCATGTCGCCGAGGGATCGGCCGTTGCGGCGGGTGGACATGAACAGGACCATGAAGTCCTGCACCGCACCGGCCAGCACCACGCCGGCAATCAGCCACAGCGTGCCAGGCAAGTAGCCCATCTGCGCCGCCAATACCGGACCGACCAAAGGCCCCGCGCCGGCGATGGCCGCGAAGTGGTGACCAAAAAGAATGTGTTTGTTGGTTGGAACGTAGTCCAGACCGTCATTGTTGAGCACAGCGGGAGTGGCCCGTCGCGCATCGAGTTGCATGACATTGCTAGCGATGAACAGACTGTAGTAGCGGTAGGCGACCAGATAGATGGCCACGGCAGCGACCACAATCCACAGGGCGTTGATTGCCTCGCCTCGGCGCAATGCCACGACACCCAGGGCGCACGCACCTACGATTGCCAGCACCAGCCAAGGCAAATGGCGTAGCGGGCTATTATTATTTTTCATTTTATTATTCCAGCCAGAGTGGACAAGAAAGACAGCCACCCCGAGTTTAGCGCTCCTGACGGCAAAGACCATACCCCGACATTGGTCTAGACACCTGCATGCGCTGGCATGCCTTTGATCATGCGGGTCTATAGTCAGCGTATATATCCGAGGATCGCGCCATGAGCGAGCCCCCTGCCGAACGTCGCCGCTTCAAACGTATTGCGTTCGATGTCCGAACCGAGCTGAGTCAGGGTGAGTCCACTTGGCCGGTGAAGTTGATTGATCTGTCGCTCAAGGGGTTGCTGATCGAGCGACCCGAACACTGGCAGGGCGATCGCCAGCAGGATTTCTCAGTGGATATTCATCTGAGCGATGACGTCGATATCGCCATGGATGTGCACCTGACCCACGAAGACCACGGCCAGCTCGGCTTTGTCTGCCGGCACATTAGCCTGGAATCCATCGAGTGCCTGCGACGATTGATCGAGCTCAACCTCGCTGACCCGCAGGAACTGGAACGAGAATTGGGTGCGCTGATCGAGATTTGACGGCCTGTCATCAATCCAATGTGGGAGCGAGCAAGTCGGATCGCCGCACCGCCGCTCCCACAGGTTTTGAGTTTCGTCCGTGAGTTACTCGAACAACGCGTCCAACGCCTGTTCCAGACGCGTGACGGCAATGATCTGCAACCCAGCCGGCGCCTCTTTCGGCGCATTGCCCTTGGGCACGATGGCCCGTTTGAAGCCGTGCTTGGCGGCTTCTTTCAAACGCTCCTGACCGCTCGGCACCGGACGCACCTCACCGGAAAGCCCGACTTCACCGAACACCAGCAGATCGTGGGGCAACGGCCGGTTGCGCAAACTGGACATCACCGCCGCCATCAACGCCAGGTCGGACGCCGTTTCCAGCACCTTGACCCCGCCGACCACGTTGAGAAACACGTCCTGATCATGGGTCGGAATGCCACCGTGACGGTGCAGCACCGCCAGCAACATCGCCAGCCGGTTCTGATCCAGCCCCAGCGTGACCCGACGCGGGTTGGCCAGGTGACTGTCGTCCACCAGCGCTTGTACCTCTACCAGCATCGGCCGCGTGCCTTCCCAGGTTGCCATCACCACGCTACCTGGGACTTCTTCCTGGGCCCGGGTCAGAAAAATCGCCGAGGGGTTGGAGACTTCTTTCAGACCCTTATCGGTCATGCCGAACACGCCCAGCTCATTGACCGCACCGAAACGGTTCTTTACCGCCCGCAGCAGACGCAGGCGCCCGTCGGACTCGCCTTCAAAATACAGCACGGTGTCGACCATGTGCTCCAGCACTCGAGGGCCAGCCAGCGCGCCTTCCTTGGTGACGTGGCCCACCAGGAAAATCGCCGTACCGCTCTGTTTGGCATAACGCACCAGCAACGCAGCGCTTTCACGCACCTGGGATACACCACCCGGTGCCGATTGCAGTTGCTCGGTAAAAATCGTCTGGATCGAGTCGATCACCATCACCTTGGGCTTTTCCTGACGGGCCGTGGCGATGATGGCTTCGATGCAGGTTTCGGTCATGACCCGCAGTTGATCCTGAGGCAACCCCAGGCGCCGCGCACGCATGGCCACTTGCTGCTGGGATTCCTCACCGGTGACATACAGCGCCGGCATGCTCTTGGCGAGGTTGCACAGGGTTTGCAACAGAATGGTCGACTTGCCGATGCCAGGGTCGCCACCGATCAGCACCACCGAGCCATCCACCAGACCACCACCCAGAACCCGGTCGAGCTCGCTGGAGGCAGTGGAGAAGCGCGGAATTTCTTCGACACTGACTTCGGCCAAGGTCTTGATCTGCGCCTGCTGGCCGGCCCAGCCGGTACGACCGCTGGGGGCTGCTGCCCCGCCGCTTTCCACCATGGTTTCGGTGAGCGTGTTCCAGGCCCCGCACTCACCGCACTGGCCGGCCCATTTGGGGAAGGTTGAGCCACACTCGGTGCAGCCGTACATGCGCTTGGCCTTGGCCATCGGAACTCCCGGAAAAAAACGCGATGATAGCTCAGCTGAAGCGCGCGAGTGCGGCCAGATACTTCGCAACCCTTTTGATGATTTCAATCAGTCCCATTAAACGCAGACATATTGATATACACTCACTTACAAGCCTTGTATAAGTTTTTTGTTTAACATAACCAATAAACCCTAGAGACAGACCTTACTGCACAACTTGAAAACCTATACAAACCTTATTCATTTACACACTTAATACACAACCCCAAAAACACCTACATAAAGCACGGTTATTAACTCAGGGGAACACGTAGCTTGTTAGCCCCAAAACCAACCAAATAGTCCACATCACTACAACTGCAATCGACTTTCAATACCGCCCGCTGACCACTAACTGCCCGATCAACTTTAACGTCCCGATTCAGTGATAGTCCCTCAACCTTGGCTCGCTCACACAAACGAAGCCAAATCGCTGAAAAACGTCGTATGCAAAACACCGCAGAAGACCTGGTCGCCCCACAGATGAGATCAATCGGTGAATTGTTCAACACCACCCAGGGCGATTGCTGGCAAGCACAGCAGGCAGTTGATTCGAGCAGGAAGCGATTTGCTGATTTACACTGCGTGCATCAACCTCATCTGTAACAAGGAAATAACCTATGGGCGTGCTCAATGAGTTCAAGGCCTTCGCGGTCAAAGGCAACGTGGTCGACATGGCCGTCGGTATCATCATCGGTGCGGCCTTCGGCAAGATCGTTACATCGTTTGTCGGCGACCTGATCATGCCGCCAATCGGGATGCTGATCGGTGGCGTGGACTTCAGTGATCTGGCCATAACGCTCAAGGCAGCGGAGGGTGCTACTCCCGCCGTGGTGCTGGCCTATGGCAAATTCATCCAGACCATCATCGACTTCGTCATCGTCGCCTTCGCGATCTTCATGGGTGTCAAGGCCATCAACCGCCTGAAGCGCGAAGAGGCCGTGGCCCCCAGCCTGCCGCCGGTTCCAACCAAGGAAGAAGAGTTGCTGGGCGAGATCCGTGACTTGCTCAAGGCCCAGAACAACCGGCCTTGACGGCATTAGCAAAAAATAAAACGGCGCCTTCGAGGCGCCGTTTTTTTTTACCAGAAGTTTTCCACCGCCACCTGGCCGGGTCGCCGGCTGAGGCTCAAGTGCATGTCCCGCTGTTTAAGCAGCTTGCGCGTGTCATCGATCATCTGCGGATTGCCGCACAGCATGACCCGTGAGTGCTCGGGCGTCAGCGCAACACCCGCGGCGCGCTCCAGTTCGCCGTTTTCAATCAGCGTGGTGATCCGCCCGTTCAATGAGCCGGGATGCTGTTCACGAGTGACCGTGGTGATGAATTGCAGTTTATGGGTGTACTCCGCCAGATACTCACGCTTCGCCAGCCCTGCGATCAGTTCCTGATAAGCCAGTTCCCGAGCTTCGCGAACGCTGTAGACCAGAATGATCCGCTCGAATCGCTCCCAGACTTCGAAGTCCTGGAGTATCGACAGGAACGGCGCGATGCCCGTGCCTGTGGCTAACAACCACAGATCGCGCCCATCGACAAACCGGTCCAGCGTCAGGTAGCCAAAGGCCTGGCGGTCGACCAGCAATGCATCGCCAACACCCAGCCGGCTCAGTTCGCTGGTGAACTCACCGCCCGGTACGACAATGGAAAAGAACTCGAGGAACTCGTCAAAAGGCGAAGACACCATCGAGTAGGCGCGCCATACCGTACTGCCGTCAGCCTTGGTAACGCCCAATCGGGCAAACTGCCCCGCCCGAAAACGAAACCCTGCATCCCGCGTGGCGCGCAGGGTAAACAGGTTCGGGGTCAGCGGATGAACCTCGAGCAAGGTCTGGCGCGTAAATTTTTCTTCGCTGACGGACATGGAAGTCTCCAATCAAAGATACCCCAGTGTCCCGCAAAGAAAGCAGCATAACCACCGACAATTTGTAGTGACATTAATCTGCACTAGGGACTGTTTACTAAATTCGACATACAACCATGATTATAAAATGCCATATGGCATTTTATAACTCATCGATCGCCTAAGAACCTGGAACACACTTTTCCAAGAGTTAAAAGAGCAAAATTGTCGAACCATAATCGTAGGAACTGTCCTACACTTCGTGGCGTGACGGATCTTGGATCCAATATTGCACCAGAAAGACAGGTTAATGGAGATCATTGTATGGAGATCTGGAAGGAGTCTCAGCTCAACCAATTGGCACACACACAAGAGATCAATACCGCCTATCGAATCGCGCTCAACTTCGCTAGAAACCTTGGATATAAATTTTGTGGCTTTTCAATTACTTCGAACTCAGTCGTGGCCGGCACCAGTTCGGTAAACCTGAACAATTTTCCCCATGAGTGGAACATTCAATATGAAAAAAACAATGCCACGCAAATAGACCCGGTAGTGGCGCACTGCAATCATTCAACATTGCCGGTTCTCTGGAGCGAAGAGCTTTTTTCCAGGACGCCATGGCTATGGCAGCAGCTGCAGCAACAAGGTTTGCAGCATGGCTGGTCCCAGGCGATCCACGATGAGGAAACCGGTCTGCGCAGTATTCTCAGCCTGGCCAGAAGCCATTGCCCGATTTCAGCCTATGAACTGTACGAGCATCTCGGATTCTCGGTGTTCATCAGTCGCCATTTGCACGCTCTGGCGATCGCAATGCAACCGAGAAAACCGGCTCGCCCTCAGGCTCCTCCCTTGTCACGGCGGGAACTCGAAGTATTAAAACTGTCGGCCGATGGCAAGACGGCCTATGAAATTGCCAGGATTCTCAATTTGAGTGAACGCACGGTCAACTTTCATGTGCACAGGGCTATCGAGAAGCTCGGTGTCAACAACAAGATTGCGGCAGTCATCGTCGCGGCCCGCTCCGGAGCCATCTGAAAGCGCCCGATTGCGGGAAAACCTGCGGGTAATCCAGGCAAAAAAAACGTACCATTTGCGGTCCCTCCTGAGTGATGACGTGTAGACCTCCACGACGCAGTTCACTCGGACGGCTCCGCCCGCTCCAACGCCTTAGGGCAGCGGGACATCCGTTGATTACCCAGAGCCCCGCCCCATGCCTTTGCTCGAAACACCCTTCGCCAGCCTCGACCTGATCCGCCAGCCCGAACAGCAGAACGAACCGCTGCAAGCTTTCGATGCGGCCGACGAATACCTGCTCAATCATCTGGCCGAGCAGCAGCCGGCGTCGGACACCCGGGTATTGGTGCTCAATGACAGTTTCGGCGCGTTGGCGGCCAGCCTGGCGGGCAAGGTGAAGGTGGTCAGCAGCGGTGATTCGTTCCTGGCTTTCCAGGGTCTGGAAAAGAACCTGGTGCGCAACGGCCTGGCGTTTGATGCGGTGCCGAGCGTACCCGCCAGCGAAGCCCCTGCCGGTCCGTTCGACTGCGTGCTGATCCGCGTACCGAAAACCCTGGCCCTGCTGGAAGAACAACTGATCCGCCTGCAAGGCCAACTGACACCTGGCGCCCAAGTGGTTGCCGCAGCCATGATCAAGCATCTGCCCCGGGCGGCGGGCGACTTGCTGGAGCGTTACATCGGCCCCGTGCAAGCCTCGTTGGCGGTGAAGAAGGCCCGGCTATTGATTGCCACGGCTCAAGACAAAACTCCAGCGGTGTCGCCTTACCCAACGCGATACCGACTCGACGAACCGGCCATCGAACTGCTCAATCACGCCAATGTGTTTTGCCGCGAAGGCCTGGACATCGGCACCCGGGCGTTTTTGCCACACCTGCCAAAAAACCTTGGCTCAGCGCGGGTCGCCGATCTCGGTTGTGGCAACGGCGTCCTGGCCATCGCCAGCGCCCTGCAAAATCCCGAGGCTCACTACACGCTGGTGGACGAGTCGTTCATGGCGGTGCAGTCGGCCGGCGAAAACTGGCGCGCAGCCTTGGGTGAACGGGAAGTGATCGTGCGAGCCGGTGATGGCCTGGCCGGCCAGGAACCGCAATCGCTTGACGTCGTGCTGTGCAATCCACCGTTTCACCAGCAACAAGTGGTGGGCGACTTCCTGGCCTGGCGGATGTTCCAGCAGGCCCGCGAAGCGCTGGTCGTGGGCGGCGCGCTGTACATCGTTGGCAATCGTCACCTGGGCTACCGCAGCAAGCTGGCGCGATTGTTCCGTGGCGTCGAGCAAGTGGCGGCCAATCCGAAGTTCGTGATCCTCAAGGCGCGCAAGTAACAGGCAAAAAAAACCCTCCGGTCGGAGGGTCGTAAATCCGTGCCTTGAGGCCACGGGAGAGATGTCAGTGCGTGGTCAGGCCGGCCGCGTTCATGAACAGACGCATCAGGCTGGCGACTATGAACAAGGCGCCCACGCTGCCGACCCAGATCAGGGCCAACCAGCCGAGCCGCTGCCACAGCGGCTTTTTTTCGGCTTCTTCAATGTCGTGCAGGGAATGTTTGCCGTTCATTGATAAATCCTCCGATGTAGATCGATGGCGTCTGTCAGGACGCCATCGTCGGAACGCCGCCCGGAGCAAGCTCGCTCCCACAGGTTCGCGGTGCACAGGGCTAGTGGTAGCCGTCTTCATGGGTGACCTTGCCGCGGAACACATAGTAGCTCCAGAAGGTGTAGCCCAGGATGAACGGGATGATGAACAGCGTGCCCACCAGCATGAAGCCCTGGCTTTGCGGCGGCGCGGCGGCGTCCCAGATCGAGATCGACGGCGGGATGATGTTCGGCCACAAACTGATGCCCAAGCCGCTGTAACCGAGGAAGATCAGCACCAGGGTCAGCAGGAACGGCGTGTAGTGCGCGTTGCGGGCCACGGCGCGGATCAGGCCGTACATCGTCACCAGCACCAGAATCGGCACCGGCATGAACCAGAACAGGTTCGGCATGGTGAACCAGCGTGCGGCGATTTCTGCGTGGGCCAACGGGGTCCAGATGCTGACGATGCCGATCACCGCCAGAAGTACGAAGGCCAATGGCCGTGCCAGGTCGTGCATCTGTTCCTGCAACTTGCCTTCGGTCTTCATGATCAACCAGGTGCAACCGAGCAACGCATACGCCACCACCAATGCCGCACCACAGAACATCGTGAACGGTGTCAGCCAGTCCAGTGAACCACCGGCGAACTGCCGATTGACCACCGGCAGCCCATCGATGAACGCGCCGAGTGCTACGCCCTGGAAGAACGTCGCAGTGACCGAGCCACCGATGAACGCCTTGTCCCACAGATGCCGCTTGTCGTCCCTGGCCTTGAAACGGAACTCGAAAGCCACGCCGCGGAAGATCAGCCCGATCAACATCAGGATCAGCGGCAGGTACAACGCCGAGAGCACCACCGAATAGGCCAGCGGAAACGCGCCGAACAACGCCGCGCCACCCAACACCAGCCAGGTCTCGTTGCCGTCCCAGACTGGGGCGACGGTGTTCATCATCACATCGCGATCCGTCTTGCCCGGAATGAACGGGAAGAGAATGCCGATGCCCAGGTCGAAACCGTCCATGACCACGTACATCATGACGCCGAAGATGATGATCACGGCCCAGATCAGCGGAAGATCAATACCCATGATTCAAATCTCCTTTGTCAGGCTGTGGCCGGCATCGGTGTGATCGTCGTCAGCGGCGGACAGCGGACGGGCCGGTGTGCGTTTCTGGCCGGGGCCTCCGTCGTTGGTTTCCTTGCCTTCGTCGATCTTCGGCCCCTTGCGCACCAGGCGCATCATGTAGCCAAGACCGGCGCCAAACAGCGCGAAATAAACCACGACAAACAGGATCAGGGTGATGCTCATCTGCACGAAGCTATGGTTGGACGACGCATCCGCCGTACGCATCAGGCCATAGACCACCCATGGCTGACGGCCGATTTCCGTGGTGAACCAGCCGGCGAGGATCGCGATCAGGCCGGACGGCCCCATCCACAATGCCAGGTACAGGAACGGCCGCGACGTGTAGAGGGTGTCGCGCTTGCGCAGCCACAGGCTCCACAAACCGGTGAAGATCATCAGGAAGCCCAGGCCGACCATGATCCGGAACGACCAGAACACGATGGTTGAATTCGGCCGGTCTTCAGGCGGGAACTCCTTGAGCGCCGGCACCTGTTTGTCCAGGGTGTGCGTGAGGATCAGGCTGCCCAGGTACGGGATCTCGACAGCGAACTTGGTTTTCTCTTCTTTCATGTCCGGCCAGCCGAACAGGATCAGCGGAGTCGCCTCGTTACCCTTGTTTTCCCAGTGGCCTTCGATCGCAGCGATTTTTGCCGGCTGATGCTCAAGCGTATTGAGGCCGTGGAAATCACCAATGACGGCCTGGATCGGCGCGACGATCAATGCCATCCACATGGCCATCGAGAGCATTTTGCGGATCGCCGGGTTGTCCTTGCCGCGCAGCAAATGCCAGGCCGCGGAGGAGCCGACGAAGAAGGCCGTGGCGACGAATGCAGCCGTGGCCATGTGCATCAGGCGATACGGGAACGACGGGTTGAAGATAACCGCCAGCCAGTCGGTGGGTATGACCTGACCGTTGACGATCTCGAAGCCCTGCGGGGTCTGCATCCAGCTATTGGAGGCGAGAATCCAGAACGTGGAGATCAATGTACCGATGGCCACCATCACGGTGGCGAAGAAGTGCAGGCCACGCCCGACCTTGTTCCAGCCAAACAGCATGACGCCGAGGAATCCGGCTTCGAGGAAGAATGCCGTGAGCACTTCATAGGTCAGCAACGGCCCGGTCACGGAACCGGCGAAGTCCGAGAAGCGGCTCCAATTGGTGCCGAATTGATAGGCCATTACCAGGCCGGAAACCACCCCCATGCCGAAGTTGACGGCAAAGATCTTCGACCAGAAATGGTAGAGGTCACGGTAGGTGTCGTTATGGGTTTTCAGCCACAGGCCTTCGAGTACTGCCAGGTAACTCGCCAGGCCGATGGTGATGGCCGGAAACAGGATGTGGAACGAGATGGTGAACGCGAACTGAATTCGGGCGAGATCAAGTGCCTCTAAACCGAACATAAGTCTTCCTCTGTCAGGTAGTACGGCTGCTGGCTGGAAGCCTGCACCCACGGCCCCCACGGGTATGGAGTGTGGCGAATCTCTGTTTGTTCTTTTTTTGCACGCATCACAACGCAGGGAGTCTGGCCTTGCGGCCGCCGGATCAATTCCTTTTGTGGGTTTTGATCTGGATCAATCAACGTTGAAAGAGTAGTCCCAATTTCGGGGATGAACCGCGTGGTCTTTTGCCGCGTGACAAGTTGCCTCACGGCTATCGAAATGGCCTGAAATAAATTGCCCGTGGCGAGGGAGCTTGCTCCCGCTCGGCTGCGCAGCAGTCGTCATAGCAATGAATGCCATTCACATGAAAGAGCGAACCTGCTGAGATTAGGGCTGCTTCTCAGCCCAGCGGGAGCAAGCTCCCTCGCCACAAGGTTTTCGGCGTTTGAAAAATCGATGTCTGGCTAACTATTTTTTTGTCACGGCAACTTTCTGTTACAGGTTGGTGATAATCTCGCCGTTCCCCTCTCCCCCAGATTTCCCCGCAGATGCCCAGCCAAGAGCCCTTGCTGTTACGTCACCATCGCCCTTTTCTCGCGTTCTGGCTGGCCCGGGTATTTACCGCCAGCGGCTTCCAGATGCTCACCGTGGCCATCGGCTGGAACCTGTATCAATTGACCGGCAACGTGCTCGACCTAGGTCTGGTCGGCCTGGTCGAGTTCGCCCCGCGCGTGCTGTTCATGCTGCACACCGGGCACGTCGCCGACCGCTATGACCGGCGCAAGGTTGCGGCGATCTGCCAGTTCCTGCAGGCATTGATCGCCCTGTCGTTGGCCATCGGCAGCGCGACCGACCATGTCACCCGGGAAATGATCTTTATCCTGGCCTTCCTGCTCGGTGCCGCTCGTTCCTTTGAAATGCCGACCACCCAGGCGCTGTTGCCAAGCATCGTGCCCAGCGCGCTGTTTCCCCGAGCGGTCGCCGCCGCACAATCGGCCCAGCAATCAGCCACCATCGTCGCCCCGGCCCTCGGCGGTTTGCTCTACGGCTTCGGCAGCGTCTGGGTGTATGGCCCGACGGTGCTGCTGTATGTCATCGCCTGTTCGCTGATGCTCAACCTGCCGGCCCGGCAAACCCCGCTGAACAAGGGCAAGGCCACTCTGGATTCGCTGCTGGCGGGCATTCGCTTTATCCGCAGTCGTCCGGACATTCTCGGGGCGATCTCCCTCGATCTGTTCGCGGTGTTATTGGGTGGTGCGACGGCACTGCTGCCGGTGTTCGCCAAGGACATTCTGCTGACCGGCCCGTGGGGCCTCGGCCTGTTGCGCTCGGCACCGGCAGTGGGTGCGCTGCTGATGTCGCTGTTCCTGGCGCGGTTTGCCGTGGAGCGCAACGTCGGGCGGGTGATGTTCACGGCCGTAGGCATCTTCGGCGTGGCAACCATCGCCTTCGGCCTGTCGACCTCGTTCTGGTTTTCCCTGGCGGTGCTGGTGGTATTGGGCGCGGCAGACATGATCAGCATGGTGATTCGCGCATCTTTCGTACAACTGGAAACACCGGACGAAATGCGCGGCCGGGTCAGCGCCGTGAACGGTTTGTTCATTGGAGCCTCGAACCAGTTGGGTGAATTCGAATCAGGCCTGACCGCCCATTGGTTCGGCACTGTGCCAGCCGTAGTCTTGGGCGGGATCGGAACGCTGGTGGTGACCGGGGTGTGGGTCAAACTGTTCCCGACACTGGCCAGCCGCGATCGCATGCACGTGGCTAAAGATGAAGAGAAGGAAGAGGCGAAAGTCTGACACTCTCTAAACGAGCAACTCCCCCGCCACTGCCATACGAGTGGCTTTACCGCAGAGTTGCTCCACCAGCGCCAGGGCAAACGCCAAAGCGGCGCCTGAGCCTTGGGCCGTGACGCAGTTGCCGTCGACCACCACCGGTTGATCGACAAAAGTACAGCCCGACAGTTGATGACTGGCCGAGGGCAGGCAGGTCATGCGCCGTTGACGCAATACGCCAAAGGCCTGCAGCGCCACGGCGGGCGCTTCGGCGATGCCGGCGAACAGGCGACCGGCTGCCGCCTGATCCATGATCAATTGTTGCAGGGGTTGGTGGGCTGCCAGGTGCTGCGAACCCACCGCACCACCGGGCAAGGCAATCAGGTCGAAGGGTTGCGCCAGCAAGTCCACCAGCATCGCATCGGAAGTCAGGCGAGTACCGCGGGCGCAGGTGAGCATGCGCCGCCCTTCGATACTGGCCACCACCACTTCTACTTTGGCGCGGCGCAGCACGTCGATCAGGGTCACGGTTTGCAGGTCATCGGTGCCCTCGGCGAGGGCAATCAAGGCTCTAAAGGTCATCAGATGCTGTCCACAGAATGATCTTTTAAGCGTAGACAGCTTTCCCGCCCCTTGTTCGAGACCTGTGGTTACTTGATGTAAAGCTGCGTCGACATCGTGTTGCCGGGCGCGTTGATCGAGGTATTGCTGAAGGTCAATGTGCCTTCCTGCTTGCCCGCCAGATCAAGAGCGTACAAATAGCCGACGGTTTTTTCCCCGGGGGTGCAACTGGTCAGGTTGCCGTTCTTGAACGCGCAAACCGGTGTCCGTGTGCCGTTCACCTCGAAACCATCGAGGGCGACATGGGCCTCACGCCCGTAGCCCACTTCCAGCACATACACCGTGATGTTCGGGCCATTGTGATCGCAACGCGTCCGGGTTTGCCCTTCGTCGATGTTCTCGACACCACAGGACGGCGACGCGACCTTGAGTACCTTCAATTGCGTCAGTGGCGGGGCCGAGGCCGCCACGGTCGTTTGAGCCCCGAGAAACAACGCCATCCATACACCGAAGGCGGCAACCAGACGCTTTTTCATGCAGGACCCATCCACCCCAAAAAAACCAGCGCGCAGTATGGCGCACTTGGCTTTGTCGCAAAACATCGACGACGATCACCGCCAAAGCAGCCATATTCCCAAGCTACTGGTATGATGCGCGGCTTTTTCCGGCCCACAGTAATTTCCAGGCGCGTTCTGCTGCCTGTGCTTTGCTGTTGAGGTCGATACATTCACGGCGCCCGGCGCGCCACGGGGAGCAGACATGCTGGAAAGGCTGTTTCAACTCAAGGCACACAACACCAACGTGCGGACCGAGATTCTGGCGGGCGTCACGACCTTTTTGGCCATGGCCTACATTCTGTTCGTCAACCCGAGCATCCTCGGCGAGACCGGCATGGACAAGGGCGCAGTGTTCGTCGCCACCTGCCTGGCCGCCGCCATCGGCTCGACGACCATGGGCCTGATCGCCAACTACCCGATCGCCCTTGCTCCGGGCATGGGCCTGAACGCCTTCTTCACCTACACCGTGGTCCTGCACATGGGCCATACTTGGCAAGTGGCGCTGGGTGCGGTGTTCATCTCGGCGGTGTGCTTCTTCCTGCTGTCGATCTTCCGCATCCGTGAATGGATCATCAACAGCATCCCGCTGCCTCTGCGCTCGGCGATTGCCGCCGGTATCGGCCTGTTCCTGGCGCTGATCGCCCTGCACAACGCCGGTATCGTGGTCAGCAACCCGGCGACCATGGTCGGCCTCGGTGACCTGAAACAACCGGCTCCGATCCTCGCTACCCTCGGTTTTGCCCTGATCGTCGCCCTCGAAGCCCTTGCCGTGCGCGGCGCGGTGCTGATCGGCATTCTGGTGGTGACCATCGTTTCCATCGTGATGGGCTTCACCCCGTTCGGCGGCGTGATGTCGATGCCGCCATCCCTGGCCCCGACCTTCCTGCAACTGGACATCAAGGGCGCGCTGGACATCGGTCTGGTCAGCGTGATCTTCGCCTTCCTGTTCGTCGATCTGTTCGATAACTCCGGCACTCTGATCGGCGTCGCCAAGCGCGCCGGTCTGATGCGCAAAGACGGTCACATGCCGAAAATGGGCCGCGCGCTGATCGCCGACAGCACCGCAGCCATGGCCGGTTCCCTGCTGGGCACTTCGACCACCACCAGCTACATCGAGTCCGCTGCTGGCGTGAGTGCCGGTGGCCGCACCGGCCTGACCGCCATCGTGGTCGCGTTCCTGTTCCTGCTGGCGCTGTTCTTCTCGCCACTGGCCGCCAGCGTTCCAGCCTTCGCCACCGCGCCGGCACTGCTGTTCGTCGCCGTGCTGATGACATCCGGTCTGGCCGAAATAGACTGGGACGACATTACCGTCGCCGCGCCGGTGGTGATCACCGCGCTGGCGATGCCGTTTACTTACTCCATCGCCAATGGCATCGCCTTCGGTTTCATTTCCTGGACTGCCATCAAGCTGATGTCCGGTCGCGGCCGTGAGCTGAACCCGGCGCTGGTGATCCTGTCGATTCTGTTCGTGATCAAGCTGGGTTGGTTCAACGCATGACTTTTGATTCCCAGGCCTACGCCGTTCAGCTCGAAGAAAAGGTCACGCGCTTGCGTGACCTGCTGGCCCCGTTCGATGCACCGGAGCCCGCCGTTTTCGATTCGCCGCTGAAAAACTTCCGCCTGCGCGCCGAGTTCCGCCTGTGGCGCGAGGCCGGCGAGCGTCACTACGCGATGTTTTCCCAGGAAGACAAACGCACGCCAATCCTGATCGAAGAGTTCCCGATTGCCAGCCTGCGCATCAACCAGCTGATGCCGCAGCTGAAGGCCGCGTGGCAAGCCAGTGCGCCCCTGAGCCACAAGCTGTTCCAGGTGGAGTTCCTGACCACTCTGGCCGGCGACGCGATGATCACCCTGTGCTATCACCGCCCGCTGGACGAGCACTGGCATACGGCGGCGTCGAAACTCGCGGCCGACCTGAACGTCAGCATCATCGGCCGCTCCAAGGGCAAACGCGAAGTCATCGGTCACGATTACGTGGTCGAGAAGCTGGAAGTCGGCGGCCGCACCTTCAGCTATCGCCAGCCTGAAGGCGCGTTCACCCAGCCCAACGGCACGGTGAACCAGAAGATGCTCAACTGGGCATACGATGCGCTTGGCGATCGCTCCGATGATTTGCTGGAGCTGTATTGCGGCAACGGCAACTTCACCCTGCCGCTCGCCACCCGCGTGCGCAAAGTGCTGGCCACCGAAATCAGCAAGACCTCGGTCAACGCGGCGCTGAGCAACCTCAGCGAAAACGCTGTGGATAACGTCACCCTGGTGCGCTTGTCCGCTGAAGAGCTGACCGAAGCCCTGAATGAAGTGCGCCCGTTCCGGCGCCTGCATGGCATCGACCTCAAGAGCTACGAGTTCGGTAGCGTGTTCGTCGACCCGCCCCGTGCCGGCATGGACCCGGACACCTGCGAGCTGACCCGGCGCTTCGACAACATCCTGTACATCTCCTGCAATCCGCAGACCCTGGCAGCCAACATCGCCCAACTGCACGACACCCACCGCATCACCCAATGCGCGATGTTCGACCAGTTCCCATGGACCCATCACATGGAATCCGGGGTGATGCTGACCCGGCGTTGATGGCGCCTGCCAGGCACAAAAAAGCCGTCTTCTCGACGGCTTTTTTGTGGGCACACTTACAAGACAACATCGACTTTGCGCGGGCGCCCGCCTTTCCTGCCGTTGGCCCGCGCGGCTTCAGACTTTGCGGCGCTGCTCTGGCGACCATTGCGCGAAGCGACGACCGAGGCCGCCATGGCCATCAGCGGCTTGCTCGCAGAAATCATCCCGGCGATAGATACATGCAGGTCTTTGCTTTCATGGCACAGTGCAGTACCCGCGTAACCGACAGTCAGACTGGCGAAGTCCCCGCCCTCAAAATCATCGAACTCCGGATAGTTGGCCACGGGCAACAATACGCCGCTGCCGTCTTCGAAGCTGACAGCCAGACAGGGGGCCTGGTAGGTAACCGCTGTCGCCTGCAGGCTATTTTTTCTACGTAATTCGCCACGTTCAATGGCTTTGTCCAGGCTACTTTCCGTTACGGGATTATCGGCCTGAACCTTGGCTTTTATCGTTTTCATAACTCGATCTCCACACCTTCCTGTGCGCCTATCAGGGACAGCAACGTCTTGTTCGATTCAGGTTCGTAGCAAGCCGATCCAATCATGTTGGTGGTACTGACAACCCTTTTCACCACAACGACTTCGTTGCTTTGCCAGTCCCACAATTGATTATCAAGACAAGCCGTTTGTAACTTTCGCCACCAGATGCCCCGGGCGCGCCGCAAATGGGCAGGTTGCTGGAGCGATTGGCGCAATCCCTCAAGCACCGCCAACGGTGGCCGACGCGAAAGCGGAACTACATCCCAGAGCTCGACACCGTTGTGCCAAAAGCTGAACCTGAATCTCGCACTCCACGTACCCGCCTCCACATGCGCATGGGGCGGACAATGCTCGTCTCGCAACATGATCACTACCGACAGTCCCTTGTGATTGCATATCTTCATGCTAACCCATCCGTTAGGTTAATGAATCCGAGGATTCGACATTCTCTGGAAAACCCGACCGCTGGCATTGGCCGTAGAATCATTTCTTGCGTCCTCAGACTAGCGTCCAGGCGTTACCCGGCCCTGCGGAACACCGCGCGCAATGGTAAGAAATCCTTTCATTACGGCTCTAGCACCTGATAAATACTGATCCAGCTCCTTCATCTGATCTCCGGTGTAATCAATCATGCAGCGACAATTCGAAGATCTTCAGTTGGGCAGCATTGAGCTGTTTTGCCTGGCCGCCGAAGCCGGCAGTTTTACTGCCGCGGCGCTGGTGGCAGGTGTCACCCCCGCGGCCGTGAGTCGTTCGGTGTCGCGCATGGAGGAACGCCTGGGCGTGCGTCTGTTTGCGCGCACCACCCGCAGCGTGAAGCTGACCGACAGTGGTCGCCGCTATTACGAGGAGTGCCGCCTTGCCCTGGCACAACTGGTCGAGGCCCAGCGCGAGGTGATGGGCCAGCAGCAAGTGCCGTCCGGTACCTTGCGCATCAGTATTCCGACCACCTACGCGCATCATCGAATCCTGCCTTTGTTGCCCGAATTTCGGGCGCGCTATCCGGCGGTGAAGGTCGAGTCGCACATCAGCAATCGCAACATCGATTTCGTCGGCGAAGGCTACGACATGGCGATTCGCGTGCGAGCCATCCCGGATTCCGGCCTGATCGCCCGACCGCTGGAAGATGCCGCCCTGGTGATGATCGCCAGCCCTGATTACCTGAAACGGGCCGGCACTCCGCAAACCCTCGACGACCTCGAAAACCACGAGTGCATTCAGTACGAATTGCCCAGCAGTGGCCGGCGCATTGCCTGGTTGTTCAACGATGAAGGCGTGCCCCGGGAGATTCTGGCCGAAGGCAGCCTCAGCTGTTCCGACGATGTGCTGGGCGGTGTCACCTTGGCCAAACACGGGGCGGGGTTGTTTCAGACCTACCGTTTTATCGTGGAAAAGGAACTGGCCGACGGCTCGCTGCTGGAAGTGCTCAAGCCCTATGGCGGGCGGTCGCGGCCGTTTACCTTGCTGTACCCGCAAAGTCGGCATGTACCGCTGCGCTTAAGGGCGTTCATTGATTTTCTGGTGGAGCATTTGCCGCGCTGAACACCGAAAGTGTCCGATCACCGCCCACAAACCGCCAGCGTGCCTTCACTCCAATTGACCAAATTAACTAGTTAGTACAATTTATCTCCACAGGCCGAGATCCTCGGCCGATTCCAAAAATAATAAGTGGAGAGATTCCGATGTCCCCTATCGTTCTGGTGCTCAACGGCCCGAACCTGAACCTGCTTGGCACCCGTGAACCGGCGACTTACGGCCACGAAACCCTGGCAGACATTTCGGTCCTGTGCGCACGTACCGCCGAAGAATTCGGTCTGGCAGTGGAGTTTCGCCAGACCAACCATGAAGGCGAATTGCTCGACTGGATTCACGCCGCCCGCGGTCGCTGCGCCGGGATCGTCATCAACCCTGCCGCGTGGACCCACACCTCCGTTGCGATCCGCGACGCCCTGGTCGCCAGCGAACTGCCGGTGATCGAAGTCCACCTGTCCAACGTGCACGCCCGCGAACCCTTCCGCCACCACTCGTTCGTATCCGCCATTGCAACGGCGGTGATGGCCGGTTTTGGCAGTCATGGCTATCGCCTGGCGTTGGAACACTTCAGTCATCGTTTGAAAGGGTGATCGCCGTGACTCAGAACCACGTGATACTGGCCGGGCTGATTGGCGCCGGCATCCAGGCTTCCCGCACACCGGCCATGCACGAGCATGAAGGCGATGCCCAGGGGCTGCGCTACCTGTATCGCCTGATCGATCTTGATCAGTTGAAACTCGACAGCAACGCCCTGCCCGACCTGCTGATGGCTGCCGAGCGCATGAACTTCACCGGGCTGAACATCACCTTTCCATGCAAGCAGGCGATCATCCCGCTGCTCGACGAACTGTCGCCGGAGGCCCGCGGTATCGGTGCGGTCAACACGGTGGTGCTCAAGGATGGCAAACGCATCGGCCACAACACCGACTGCCTGGGCTTTGCCGAGGGCTTTCGCCGGGGCTTGAAGGGCGTTGCCATTGAACGTGTCGTACAGATGGGCGCCGGCGGCGCAGGTGCGGCGGTGGCCCACGCGTTGTTGAGCGAAGGCGTACAACAGCTGAGCATTTTTGACGTGGACATCCGTCGCGCCCAGGATCTGGCCGACAATCTCAATCAGCATTTCGGCGTCGCTCGAGCGGTGGCCGGGTATGACCTACCCAGCGCCATGGCCCAGGCTGACGGCCTGGTGAACACCACACCGATGGGCATGAAAAAGCTGCCGGGCATGCCGGTGCCGGTGGAGTTGCTGCGGGCCGAATTGTGGGTGGCGGAGATCGTCTACTTCCCGCTGGAAACCGAACTGCTGCGCAACGCCCGCGCCCTCGGTTGCCGGACGCTGGACGGCGGCAACATGGCGGTGTTTCAGGCGGTGAAGGCGTTCGAGTTGTTCAGCGGCGTGGTACCGGATGCCCAGCGGATGCTTGAGCATTTCCAGAGCATGAATGACTGAAAAGCTTCGCGGGCAAGCCACGCTCCCACAGGATCGTAGCTTGCCCGCGATGGATTCAGGTCTGCAGGTAGCGCAATACCGACTCGCAAATCATCTCCCGATGACGCTGCTTGATGCATTCGTCCGGCAGGTCGATCTGAAAAATCTCACCAAAGGTGTGGCGGTTCGAGACGCGATAGAAGCAGAACGAACTGATCAGCAGATGCACATCCAGCGGATCAAGACCGGTACGGAACAGCCCTTGCTCGGCACCGCGACGCAGAATCTCGCCCAGTGAATCGAGGATAGTGTTGTTCATCGCCTTGATCGCATCGGAGCGCTTCACGTACTCGGCGTTGTGAATGTTCTCGATACTGACTATGCGCACGAAATCGACGTTGCGATCATGGTGATCGAAGGTGAACTCCACCAGCCGCCGAATGGCTTCGACCGGCGCCAGCTCCGCCAGGTGCAGGCGATTTTCGGTGTTGCGGATATCGCCGTAGAGTTTCTCCAGCACCTCGACATAGAGCTGCTCCTTACTGCCGAAGTAGTAATAGATCATGCGCTTGGAGGTGTGGATGCGCTCGGCGATGGCATCGACGCGAGCCCCGGAAAGCCCCTGCTGGACGAATTCGACAATCGCCTCCTGCAGGATGTTTTCGCGGGTCTTTTCCGGGTTGTTCTTGCGACTCTTGCGCGGCTCGGCACCAGGTTCTACGGAGGCTGCGGGGAGTTCTGAGGTCATTGTCATTGCGGGCTCACGGCCATCACTGCACAGGCTGGCGATTATGGGCTGCGCGGCACGGTGAAGGAAGCCGCGCAGCCCACGTTTAATCCCGCGTTTACGAATTTCCTACAACTTCGCCTGGCGCAATGCGCCGCTACGGGATTTGGCCATGGCCGCCAGGCGCACCGCGACGTTGGCCGCGCCGTAGCCGGCATAACCGTTTTTACGCTGGATGATCTCGAAGAAGAATCGCCCCTCGAACGGCTCGGTGTACACATGAAACAACTCACCGCCCTGGGCGTCGCGGTCGTACAACACGTTGTAATAGGCCAGTTCGCTGAGGAACTCGTCGTCGAAATCGAATCGCGCCGCCAGGTCATCGTAGTAGTTGAGCGGGATATCCAACAGCGGCACGCCCGCCTCTTTTGCACGACTGACCTGAGCAAAGATGTCATCACAATCAAACGCGATGTGATGCACACCGGAACCGCGATAACTCGACAGCGCGTGGGAGATCGCGGTGTTGCGGTTCTCGGAAATGTTCAGTGGCAGGCGGATCGAACTGTCCCGGCTGCGCAGGGCACGGCTCTTCACCAGACCGTAAGGATCCGGCAGTACGACTTCATCGTCCGCCTCGAAATCCAGCAGGCTCTTATAGAACAGCACCCAGCTGTCGAGGCTGTCGGCCGGCAGCGCCATGGCCATGTGGTCGATGCGCTTGAGGCCACCGCTGACCGGCGCATCCGTCAGCAGATTGAAGTCGGTGCCGTAGACGTCGGCATCCTGGTCCACCAGATAGATCAGGCTGCCATCCGGCGCACGCACGGCGGCGAGTTCCAGTTCATTCGGGCCGACCAGCCCGCGATAAGGCTGGCCCTTGTAGGCCACGGCTCGGGCCAGCGCGCTGGCGCTGTCCTTGACCCGCACGGCGGTAGCGCACAACGAAGGGCCGTGGGCCTCAAAGAAACTGTGACCGAACGAGTAAGGTTCGGAGTTGAGGATCAAGTTGATATCACCCTGGCGCATCAGGCTGACACTCTTGGAGCGATGCTGCCCGGCCTTGACGAAACCCAGTCGCTCAAGCCAATGGGCGAGCTTGGCGCCGAGGCTTTCGTCCACGGCAAACTCCAGGAACTCGATGCCGTTGTACTCGCTGGCCTTGGGCGTTTCGAACAGAATCTCGGGGTTGCCCGCAGGCTTGGCTTCCTGCGCCAGGCGCTCGCGGGTTTTCTCTTCCAGATACAGCAACGAACGCAAGCCGTCGGCGGCGTTGGCTCGTGGTGGCGCGGCGCGGAAACCGTCGTTGAAGATCTCCAGCGACAAAGGCCCGGTGTACCCGCTCTTGATGATCGGCGCGAGGAACCCCGGCAAGTCGAATTCACCCTGGCCCGGGAAGCAGCGAAAATGCCGGCTCCACTCCAGCACGTCCATGGCCAGGATCGGCGCGTCAGCCATTTGCACGAAGAAAATCTTGTCGCCGGGAATCTCGGCGATAGCACTTGGATCGCCCTTGAGCGACAAGGTGTGAAAGCTGTCCAGCAACACGCCGAGGCTTGGGTGATCGGCCTGACGCACGATGTTCCACACCTGTTGCCAGGTGTTCACATGCCGGCCCCAGGCCAGCGCTTCGTAACCGATGCGCAGGCCACGTGCCCCGGCGTGCTCGGCCAGCAGTCGCAAGTCGTCGACCAGGATCTGCTCATCACCGATGGACTCGGCCGAGGCATTGCTGCACACCAGCACCAGGTCAGTGCCCAGCTCCTGCATCAGGTCGAACTTGCGCTCGGCGCGTTCCAGGTTGCGCGACAGGCGATCGCGGCGGCAGCCTTCGAAATCGCGGAACGGTTGAAACAGCGTGATGGCGATCCCGAGATCGGCGCACATCTGTTTAATTTCCCGTGGACTACCGTCGTAGTAGAGAAGGTCGTTCTCGAAAATCTCGACGCCGTCGAACCCGGCGGCGGCAATGGCTTCGAGTTTTTCCGGCAGGGTACCGCTCAAGGATACGGTGGCAATGGAACGCTGCATGTTTCGGCTCCCGGTGGAGGCTTCGGCTACAGGGAATTTGCGCCGCTTTTAAAAGAGTGAACCGATTATTGAGCCGGTCGGTGCATTGAGCAATTTAAAGTGTACTACCCAGTTAGTTTTGCGTGCGATTATCGAACACAATGGCCGATAGCGAATTGACGACTTTTTGTTCACTGCGCAACATCAACACCACATTGGGTCCGGTCTTGAAATCGTCGGCCCCGGTCAACAAAACCCAGAACACCACATAAAAATTTCAAAAAACGGGTATACGCTCATGCGCTCATTCAACGCCTTGCTCACTCGCTCCACCGTCATTACGCCTTGCCTGGCGCCCATCCGAACCCCGCGCACCGCCGGCACAACCGTGCCCGCTCGCTGAATATCCCGTCAGCCGACGAACACAGCCGATCAGCCCTTTCGCGCACGCCGCGACAGACCGATTGATCACGCGCCCTTGAAGTCACGACGAGCCCCGCTTGTCAGTCATTGAACGGATGGCACACATGATTCCTTCTCAAAGCTCTCGCATGGCACCTGCCATGAGCACCGCCACCGGCGGTATCGGCGACAAGATTCGCGGCGCCATGGCAGTCGGCAAAACCCGTTGGGGCATGCTGGCACTGGTGTTTTTCGCCACCACCCTGAACTACATCGACCGCGCTGCCCTGGGGGTGATGCAGCCGATCCTGGCCAAGGAAATGAGCTGGACGGCGATGGACTACGCCAACATCAACTTCTGGTTCCAGGTCGGTTACGCCATCGGCTTCGTGCTGCAAGGCCGCTTGATCGACCGGGTCGGCGTCAAGCGCGTGTTCTTCTGCGCCGTGCTGCTCTGGAGCCTGGCGACCGGCGCCCACGGCCTGGCCACTTCGGCGGTCGGCTTCATGGTTTGCCGATTCATCCTCGGCCTGACCGAAGCGGCGAACTATCCGGCCTGCGTGAAAACCACACGCCTGTGGTTCCCGGCCGGCGAGCGCGCCGTGGCCACCGGCATTTTCAACGCCGGCACCAACGTCGGTGCGATGTTCACCCCGATGCTGCTGCCACTGATCCTGCACGTCTGGGGCTGGCAGGCCGCGTTCCTGTGCATGTCGGCACTGGGCGGGATCTGGCTGGTGCTCTGGGGCCTGAAGTACTTCAACCCGGAAGACCACCCGAGCGTCAAACAGTCGGAGCTGGACTACATCCAGAACGAAGTCGAACCGGAACAAACCCGCGTGCCGTTCTCGAAAATCCTGCGCATGCGCGGCACCTGGGCCTTCGCCCTCGCCTACTCGATGACGGCGCCGGTGTTCTGGTTCTACCTGTACTGGCTGCCGCCGTTCCTCAACCAGCAATACAACCTGGGCATCAACGTCACCCAGATGGGTATCCCGCTGATCATCATCTACCTCACTGCCGACTTCGGTAGCGTTGGCGGCGGCATCCTCTCCTCGTTCCTGATCGGTCGCGGCGTCAACCCGATCAAGGCGCGACTGATGTCCATGTTCCTGTTCGCCTGCTGCATCATCGGCGTGATCATGGCCGCCGGCTCCAGCAACCTGTGGGTCGCGGTGTTCGCCATCTCCTTGGCCATCGGCGCGCACCAGGCCTGGACCGCGAACATCTGGAGCCTGGTGATGGACTACACGCCCAAGCACATGATGAGTACGGTGTTCGGCTTCGGCGGCATGTGTGCGGCGATTGGCGGGATGTTCATGACCCAGTTGGTCGGCCACATCCTGACCGTCACCAACAACAACTACACCGTGCTGTTCACTATCATTCCGGCGATGTACTTCATTGCGCTGACCTGGATGTACTTCATGGCACCGCGCAAGATTCCGAAAGTAGAAGACTGATGTTCCCTCGGCGCAGGCCCGATCTCGGGTCTGCGCTTTTTTTGTCTGCGTTTTGCCGCAGCTTAGCGGCGACTTTGCTGCCAGGCTGCCGCCAACCCGCTGCAGCAGATCACGGCAATGCCGAGCACGGTGGTCAGTGTCGGTGTATGGGAAAACAGCAGCCAGCCCAGCAGGCCGGCGAAGATAATCTGGCAATAGCTGAACGGCGCCAGCAGTGCCGGTGCCGCGAGGCGGAAAGCCTGGGTCAGGAACAGGTGAGCCGTCATCCCGCAGGCCCCCAGCGCCAGCATCATCGCGCCATGCACCAGGTTCGGCGTCTGCCAGAAGAACGGCACCAGCGCACTCATCACCAGCGTGTTGCACAAGCCGGCGAAGAAGTTGCTGGTGGTCGGGCTGTCGATCTCGCTGAGCTTGCGCGTCAGCAGTTGATAGAAGCAGAAAAACAGCGCCGAGCAGAACGGCAGCAACACCGCCGGGGTAAACAGATCACCCCCGGGGTGAACGATGATCAGCACTCCGCTAAAACCGAAAATCACCGCCAGCCATTGCCCTCGCGTCACGCGCTCGCCAAGCAGCGGTACCGACAGCGCGGTGACCAGCACCGGAGCGAGGAAGTTGACCGACGTGGCCTCGGCCAGCGGGATGTACATCAGCCCCGTGGTGAAAAACAGACTGGTGCCCAGCAGGCACAACGCCCGGATCACCTGCAGTAACGGCCGTTTGGTACGCAGCACCCGCAGCCCGGACTGCGGCAGGAAAATCCCGGCCATCAGCAAGGTGTGAACCACGTAGCGCGCCCAGACCACCATGACAATGGGATAGAAACCGGAGAGGTACTTGGAAAAGGCGTCGTGGCTGGAAAACAGGAAGGTTGCGACAACGATCAGCAGGATCCCTTTGAAGGGCTGATTGACGCCGGAAAGCGGGGTGCTGACGGTCATTGGGTTTCCTTACTTGAAGTCAAAAGCATCACGGGCAAACCACGCTTCCACCCAGTCAGCATAGAACCTGTGGGAGCGTGGCTTGCCCGAGATAGGTGCGCAGCACCGATTACAGCCGCGCCAACAATTCCCGGGTTTTATCCAGCGCCATCTGCGCCCGGTCCAATCCACTCACGCCCTGCTCCAGCAACTGCACGGTGGGAATCTCCAGGCTCAATGGAATGTCAGCCGGCAAACCGCGCAACAACCCCGGCAGGTCACAATCGCCATCGCCGGGGAAACGCCGTTCGTTGCGCGCCTGGCGCAAGATCTCCGCCATGTCGGCCGGCCGAGGTCCTGCGACGTCACACAACTGTGCATACCGTAACCGTGAGGGGGCAACTTTGACCAGTTCTTCCAGCCGCGATCCAGAGCGGTCGAAGTGGAAGGCGTCGACCAATACGCCGCCGTTTTCACGCCCGGCGTTTTCCACGATACGTGTGGCTTGTTGAAGATTGCGCGCATCGGTCCAGGGCATGAACTCCAGGTGCGGGTGCAGCCCATAGGCTGCCGCCAGATCACAGAGCTCGGCAAAATGCTGCGTCAGCCGCTGTTCGTCAGGATCGTTACCGGCCACCAGCAACTCACTGGCGCCGAACTCGGCACCCACAGCGAGGATTTTCTCGAAATCGTCGACGACGGTTTCCGGCTTGAGCCGCAGGATTTCGACGTCCAGCACCCGAATACCGGTATCGCGCAGACGCGCCAGGGTCTGGCGCCGCAATTCGTGGTCGGCCACCAAGGCAAAATGGTGCTCCTCCGGGGTCGCCGGTACCAGACGCAAGCCGACATGACTGTAACCGGCCCGCGCGGCGACCTCGACCATATCGGGCGGTGACAACTCAAGCACGGTCAGGCTGGCCAGGGAGAAGATACGTTCGCTCATGCTCAACCCTCGATCAAGGATGGCGTGCAGGCACGCCCGGTTTCGGCGGCTTCGCGGATGGCTTCGATCAGCGCCAACGTACGCGCGGCATCGGCGGCACTCACCAGCGGCTCGACCTCCCGGCGCGCAACGCGCACGAAGTGCTGCAACTGCAAACGCAGGGCTTCATCGGCACTGAAGCTTTCCTGGGTTGCCAGCAACGATTGATGCCAGCCGCCATCGACTTCGTTGTAGTGCCAGCGTTTTAGCTGCGGAATGCTCAGCGCCCCACCTGTCCCGGCCAGCAAGTAGCACGGTTGATCAGGATGACGCGGATACACCGGGTTTTCCCCCGAATCCAGCTCCCAGCTCCAGGGCGCAGCCACCGCATCGGAGCCGGTCAGGCTGCCCAGTGCACCGTTGTCGAATTGCAGCAGTACTGCCGCGCAATCTTCGTTGGCAAACCCGCGAATGGCATTGCTGGTGATGGCCTGAACCTGACGCACTTCACCGCACAAATGCCGCAGCAGATCGAGGTCGTGGATCAGGTTGGTCAACAACATCCCCGCACCGGCCTCGCGGCGCCAGGGTGTTTCAAAATAGCTGTCGGGCTTGCGCAACTGCCAGAGCGCCGTGACCGTGGTCAACCGACCCAATGCGCCGCTGTGGATAAGTTCGTGGGCGCGGACGATCAGCGGATTGTGCCGGCGGTGATGTCCGACCAGTACCGGAACGCCACTCGCCTTCGAGGCAGCCACCAGTTCTCTGGCTTCATCCAGGTGCACGCCCACCGGTTTTTCCAGCAATACCGGCACGCCGGCCGCGAGGCAATCGAGGGCCGTGCTGACGTGCAGGGTGTTCGGGTTGGCGACGATGACAGCGTCTGGCTTCGCCTGCTCCAGCATCTGACGATGATCGGCGAAACAGGCTACGCCCCATTCAGCCGCAAGACTGGCCGCCTGCGGTCCGGGATCGGCCACGGCGCACAACGTCGCTTCAGTCAGGGATTGCAGATGCTGGTAGTGCTGCTGGCCCATGTTGCCAGCACCGATCAGGGCGATGCGAAGTGGCGAATTCAAGATGCGGTCCTCTTGTGAGTGTTATTGGAGCGATGAATTCCAATAATTTAGAACCTGGTTCCAGATTCTTACACAGACCTGTCCTGAAAGTGTTCGAACAGCGCACAGCTTCTCAAGTTGAACGCTGTTCAAAATGTGGGAGCGGGCTTGCTCGCGAATGCGGTGTGTCATGCGATCTGGATGGCGACTGGCACACTG
>NZ_JAHBCX010000047.1:0-43526 GCF_019955895.1 Pseudomonas sp. GL-B-12 | reverse complement strand
GCCTACCAACTGCTTCAACCGTGCCGCCTGCTGCTCAAGGTCCGAACACGCGCGCAAGGTCGATTGCAGGTTTTCCACACCTTCCTGGTTCAGCGTGTTGATCTCGGTGATGTCGACGTTGATCGACTCCACCACGGCGGTCTGTTCCTCGGTCGCGGTAGCCACCGACTGGTTCATACCGTCGATTTCACCGATACGCAGCGTCACGCTGTTCAGGCGTTCACCCGCGAGGTTGGCGATTTCCACGCTGTCCTGGCTGTGGCGCTGGCTGTCGCTCATGGTGCTGACCGATTCCCGGGCGCCGACCTGCAGCTCCTCGATCATGGTTTGCACCTGTTGCGCCGATTCCTGCGTGCGGTGTGCCAGGTTGCGCACCTCGTCCGCCACTACGGCAAATCCACGACCGGCCTCACCGGCGCGGGCGGCCTCAATCGCGGCATTGAGCGCCAGCAAGTTGGTTTGCTGGGAAATGCTGGTGATCACTTCGAGAATCTGCCCGATGTTCACCGTTTTGCTGTTCAGCGATTCGATATTGGAGCTCGAAGCAATGAGCATGTTCGACAGTTGATTCATCGCCACGATGCTGCGGTCCACCACTTGCTGGCCGTCCTCGGCCAGGCTGCGGGCATCGCTGGCCTGGCTCGAAGCCTGCGCGGCGTTACGGGCAATTTCCTGGGCGGCGGCGCCGAGCTGGTTGATGGCGGCCGCGACGCTGTTGGTGCGCGAGGCTTGCTGGTCGGAGTTGAACATCGACGAGTTGGACGCGGCCACCACGCGCAATGCCACTTCGTTGACTTGCCCGGTGGCCGAGGACACTTCGCGGATCGAGCCGTGAATACGCTCGACGAAACGGTTGAACGCGGTGCCGAGGGTGCCGAACTCGTCATTGTTCTGGATGGTCAGGCGCTTGGTCAGGTCGCCTTCGCCGTCGGCGATGTCGGCCATGGCGCGTGTCATGACGTGCAACGGCTGGATCAGGATGCGAATCAGCATGCCGAGCAGGGCGATGATGATGGCCACGGCAATGATGGTCGCAACGACAGCCGAGGTGCGGAATTCGCTGAGCATCGAGTAGGCTTTTTCCTTGTCGACCGACAGACCGATGTACCAGTTGACCGACGACAAGCCTTTGATCGGGGTGAAGGTCACGATGCGGGTTTTGCCGTCGACCTGGATTTCGCTCATTGCGCTGCTGATGGCCGGCGTGTCTTGCGGGTAGACATCCTTGAGCGTCTTCATTGCCAGCGTTTTGTCGGGATGTACCAGGATCTTGCCGTCGGAACTGACCAGGAAGGCATAACCGATGCCGTTGAAATCCAGCGTGCCAAGGCTGTCGGCGATCACCTGCAAACTCAGGTCGCCACCGACCACGCCGATGTTCTGGCCGTCCTTGATAACGCTGTCGACAATGGAAATCACCAGTTGGCCGGAGGCCAGATCAATATATGGCTCGGTCAATGCCGAACCGCTGCTGCCTTGTGCGCTCTTGTACCAAGGGCGTGCACGCGGGTCATAGCCATCGGGCATCTTGCTGTCCGGGCGAATGATGAAAGAGCCATCCTTGTTGCCGAGGTAGGCGCCCATGAAGGTCGAGGTCACGGCTTTTTGTACAAGCAACCTGGAAACGTTGTCGGCATCGGGATTGAGCGCGACAGTTTGTGACAGGTTTTCAATCAGCAGGCTGCGCCCGTTCAACCAGGTCTGGATATTGTTGGCGGTCACTGCGCCCATTTCCTGCAGATAATTTTCCAGGTCTTTGCGGATGGCGTTGCGCTGCAAATAGTCGTTGTACAGCGTGAAGGAGGCGAAGGCGGCAATCACAATGAGGGCGGCGGCCAGCAGGATCTTATGGCTGAAACGCAGATTTTTGTTCATGGCTTGGGGTTCCACTAAGGTCTTAATGTCCAGCGCGTGCTTTTATAAAGGGACGCACGACGGGCAAGGTTGAAAGCAAGTGAATTTTCCGACTCTCCTTAGGGAAATTTCCGACCAGATCGTGTCTGACTGCTTTGTCAGTTATCTCTATCGGCCGTGTAGGGCCAAAGATTAATCATGGGTGACCAAATGCCTGACTCATTGCAACTCGTTATCGGCGCCGATCTCGAAGGGCAGCCGATTGCCCAGGCCATGCGCCTGGCGAACCGCCACGGTTTGATCGCGGGCGCGACTGGCACCGGCAAGACCGTCACGTTGCAAAGAATGGCCGAAGCCTTCAGCGATGCCGGCGTGGCGGTGTTCGCCGCCGACATCAAGGGGGACCTGTGCGGTCTCGGTGCCGCCGGCAACCCCCAGGGCAAGATCGCCGAGCGGATTGCCGGGATGCCCTGGCTCAACCACAAGCCTCAGGCTTATCCGGTGACGTTGTGGGACGTACACGGTCAGTCCGGTCATCCTTTACGCACGACCTTGAGTGAAATGGGGCCGCTGCTGCTGGGCAGCCTGCTGGAGCTGACCGACAGTCAGCAGTCGGCGCTGTACGCCGCGTTCAAGGTGGCGGACCGCGAAGGCCTGTTGTTGCTCGATCTCAAGGATCTGAAGGCGTTGCTCAATCACCTGCGGGACAACCCCCAGTTGCTGGGCGACGATGCGGCATTGATGACCACCGGCTCCAGCCAGGCATTGCTGCGACGACTGGCAACCCTGGAGCAACAGGGCGCCGAAGCCCTGTTTGGCGAGCCGGCGCTGCAACTCGAAGACATCCTTCAACCCACCGCGGAGGGCCGTGGGCGCATTCATTTGCTGGATGCCAGCCGCCTGGTGCATGAAGCGCCGAAAGTCTACGCGACGTTCCTGCTGTGGCTGCTGGCCGAGCTGTTCGAGCAGTTGCCGGAGCGTGGCGATGCTGACAAACCGTTACTGGCGCTGTTTTTCGACGAGGCTCACTTGTTGTTCAACGGTACGCCCCAGGCATTGCGTGATCGTCTGGAGCAAGTCGTGAGGCTGATTCGTTCGAAAGGCGTGGGCGTGTATTTCGTCACCCAGTCACCGGGTGACCTGCCGGATGATGTGCTGGCGCAGTTGGGCTTGCGCATCCAGCACGGTCTGCGTGCGTTCACCGCCAAGGAGCAGAAGTCCCTGCGCGCAGTGGCCGAAGGTTTCCGACCGAATCCTGCGTTCGATGCGTTGTCAGTGTTGACCGAGCTCGGGATCGGTGAGGCGCTGGTTGGCACCCTGCAGGAAAAGGGCACGCCGGAAATGGTCCAGCGGGTGCTGGTGGCACCGCCGCAATCGCGGATCGGGCCTTTGACCGACGCCGAGCGCACGGCGCTGATTGCCGGTTCGCCGTTGCAGGGGCGTTATGACAAGCCGATTGACCGTGAATCGGCCTATGAGGTGCTGATGGGGCGCAAGGGGTTGGCACCTGAGCCCGAAGCGGAGCAGGGCAAACAGGAACCGAGCTTCACCGAGCAGGCGGGAGAGTTCCTCGGCACAGCGGCAGGGAAGGCGCTGAAATCGGCGATGCAACAGGCGGCGAACCAGATTGGCCGACAGTTGGTGCGCGGCTTGATGGGCTCGTTGCTGGGCAGCAAAAAACGCCGGTAGCGAGTGGACACAATTTAACTGTGGGAGCGAGCCTGCTCGCGATGGCGTCGCATCATTCAACTTATGCATTGAATGTTGCATGGCAATCGCGAGCAAGCTCGCTCCCACATTGGATTTGTATCAGGTCCTGGATTTGGCGTGCGCCGCCAGTCGCTCCAGCGCTGCCCGCAAATTCGGGTCGCTGATGCCATCGGCCGTGGCCTGAATGGTCGCGGCCGCGTCGTTGGACAAATCCATGGTATGCCCGGCCGCACCTTGCTGAACGGTCGGCGGTTGAACTTTGAACAGAATCCGGGTCAGATTGGCGAACTCATCGAACATCTGCAGTTGCCGTAGCAGGCGCTTCTGCTGGTAACGCAGGCGGGTTGCCCAATGTCCGTCGGTGACAATCAGCAACAAACTGCCTTCGCGCCAGGAAGCCACGTGGCAATGCTCGCGAGCGGCGGGTTGCAATTGGCTTTCGAGCAAACGTTGCAGATGACCCAGGCGTTGAGCGTGGCCGAGAATGGCCTTCAGCGGCTTGGCTTCGCGTAGTAGAACGGCAGGTACTTTGGCCGTAAGTGGGCGAAATGCCATGATCAGACACCTGAAGTAACAGAGGCGCCATGGTAGCAGAAAGCGCCGGATGCACCCGCCCATTGCTTTTGTGGGTGCTTTGCCCATTAAATCAACAACTAACTTCTGCCTTGAACGGCTTGAAGTTGAGCAAAACGCCCTTATTTTAAGTGAGCCCCGTCAAAGCGTTGTGCCAGCATCGTGGAATATCGCCACTTTCCTCTCCATCGTTTCCGGGTAGAATGCTCGTTCGCATGCGGCCATGAGGGCTGCACGGGCGACTCACGGGGCCGCCCTCCATCCCTTTAGTGTGGAAGATCCTGCCGATATGTTTGCGCCTTTGTTAAAGAAACTTTTTGGAAGCAAGAACGAGCGTGAAGTCAAACGCATGCTCAAGACGGTGCAACTCGTCAATGCCTTCGAAGAGCAAATGGTGGCCCTTTCGGACGATCAATTGCGTGCCAAGACCAGCGAGTTCAAGGCCCGCATCGCCAAAGGGGAATCCCTCGACAAACTGCTGCCAGAAGCCTTTGCGGTCGCCCGCGAAGCCGGCAAGCGTGTC
The DNA here is from genome assembly GCF_019955895.1 of Pseudomonas sp. GL-B-12. Classification (NCBI taxonomy): domain Bacteria; kingdom Pseudomonadati; phylum Pseudomonadota; class Gammaproteobacteria; order Pseudomonadales; family Pseudomonadaceae; genus Pseudomonas; species Pseudomonas sp. GL-B-12. The sequence goes on along the minus strand of NZ_JAHBCX010000047.1, from coordinate 38,866 downwards.
ATGGGCATGCGCCACTTCGATGTCCAGCTGATCGGCGGCATGACCTTGCATGAAGGCATGATCGCGGAAATGCGTACCGGTGAAGGCAAGACCCTGGTGGCAACACTGGGCGTTTACCTCAACGCGCTGTCCGGCAACGGCGTGCACGTTGTGACGGTGAACGACTACCTGGCCCGCCGTGACGCCAACTGGATGCGCCCGCTGTATGAATTCCTCGGCATGACGGTCGGCGTTGTCACGCCGTTCCAGCCGCCGGAAGAGAAGCGCGCTGCCTACGCCGCCGACATCACCTACGGCACCAACAACGAATTCGGTTTCGATTATCTGCGCGACAACATGGCGTTCAGCATGGAAGAAAAATTCCAGCGCGAACTCAATTTTGCCGTGATCGACGAAGTCGACTCCATCCTCATCGACGAAGCCCGCACGCCGCTGATCATCTCCGGTCAGGCCGAGGACAGCTCCAAGCTGTACATCGAGGTCAACAAGCTGATCCCGACGCTTGAGTTGCACATCGAAGAAGTGGAAGGCGAAGTCACCAAGGCCGGCCACTACACCGTTGACGAGAAGACCCGCCAGGTCGAACTCAACGAAGCCGGTCACCAGTTCGTCGAAGAAACGCTGACCCGCATAGGCCTGCTGGCTGAAGGCGAGAGCCTGTATTCGGCGCATAACCTGAGCCTGCTGACTCACGTTTACGCCGGCCTGCGCGCGCACAAGCTGTTCCATCGCAACGTCGAATACATCGTGCAGGACGGTCAGGTGGTACTGGTCGACGAGCACACCGGCCGTACCATGCCGGGTCGCCGTTTGTCCGAAGGCCTGCACCAGGCCATCGAAGCCAAGGAAAACCTGAACATTCAGGCCGAAAGCCAGACGCTGGCGTCGACCACCTTCCAGAACTACTTCCGTCTGTACAACAAGTTGTCCGGCATGACCGGTACGGCCGACACCGAAGCGTTCGAGTTCCACCAGATCTATGGCCTGCAGGTCATGGTGATTCCACCGAACAAGCCGCTGGCCCGTAAAGACTACAACGACCTGGTGTTCCTGACTGCCGACGAGAAATACGCGGCAATCGTGGCTGACATCAAGGAAAGCATGGCCGCAGGCCGTCCGGTTCTGGTCGGTACCGCCACCATCGAAACCTCCGAGCACATGTCCAGCCTGCTCGTGAAGGAAGGCATCGAACACAAGGTTCTGAACGCCAAGTTCCACGAAAAAGAAGCCGAGATCATTGCCCAGGCCGGTCGCCCGGGCGCACTGACCATCGCCACCAACATGGCCGGTCGTGGTACCGACATCCTGTTGGGCGGTAACTGGGAAGTGGAAGTGGCTTCCCTGGAAAACCCGACCCCTGAGCAGATTGCCCAGATCAAGGCCGACTGGCAGAAGCGTCACCAGCAAGTGCTCGAATCGGGCGGTTTGCAGGTGATTGCCTCCGAGCGTCATGAATCGCGCCGTATCGACAACCAGTTGCGTGGTCGTGCCGGTCGTCAGGGCGACGCCGGTTCCAGCCGCTTCTACCTGTCGCTGGAAGACAGCCTGATGCGCATCTTCGCCTCTGACCGGGTGAAGAACTTCATGAAAGCCCTGGGCATGCAGCCTGGCGAAGCGATTGAGCACCGCATGGTGACCAACGCCATCGAAAAGGCTCAGCGCAAGGTTGAAGGCCGCAACTTCGACATTCGCAAGCAACTGCTCGAGTTCGACGACGTCAACAACGAACAGCGTAAAGTGATCTATCACATGCGTAACACGTTGCTGGCCGCCGACAACATCGGTGAGACCATCGCTGACTTCCGTCAGGATGTGCTCGACGCCACAGTCAGCGCACACATTCCTCCGCAATCGCTGCCTGAGCAGTGGGACGTGGCCGGTCTGGAAGCTGCATTGCAGAGCGATTTCGGTGTCACGCTGCCGATTCAGCAATGGCTCGACGAAGACGATCACCTGTACGAAGAAACCCTGCGCGAGAAGCTGATGCAGGAACTCATTGCCGCGTACAACGAGAAAGAAGACCAGGCGGGCGCCGAAGCGCTGCGCACCTTCGAGAAACAAATCGTTCTGCGCGTGCTGGACGACCTGTGGAAAGACCACCTGTCGACCATGGACCACCTGCGCCACGGTATCCACTTGCGTGGTTATGCCCAGAAGAACCCGAAGCAGGAATACAAGCGCGAGTCGTTCACCCTGTTCTCCGAGTTGCTGGATTCGATCAAGCGCGATTCGATCCGTGTGCTGTCCCACGTTCAGGTTCGTCGCGAAGATCCGATCGAAGAAGAGCAGCGCCTGCGTCAGGAAGCCGAGGCATTGGCCGCTCGCATGCAGTTCCTGCATGAAGAGGCTCCGGGCCTTGAGCAACCGGAAGTGCTGGGCGAAGAGGTCGATGTTGCCCTCGCTGCTGCGCCGGTTCGCAACGAGCAGAAGCTGGGTCGCAACGAGCTGTGCTACTGCGGTTCGGGCAAGAAGTTCAAGCATTGCCACGGGCAGATTCAGTAAACCCGTTTCAAACGCTGAAATACCTGCGCCGCGACCGGCTTCTGCCGTCGCGGCGTTTTACCATTCGAACCACCGTTCTGCTGAAACGGTGCTGACATCATTTATAAAGGAGCGCATTCATGGCTGTTGGTCTTGGTCCTTTGCCAACGTTGCACCCGGTTGCCGGTTTTGAACTCGGTATCGCCTCGGCCGGCATCAAGCGCCCGGGGCGCAAGGATGTTGTGGTCATGCGCTGTGTTGAAGGCTCCACGGTTGCCGGCGTGTTCACCTTGAACGCCTTTTGCGCCGCGCCGGTGATCCTGGCCAAGCAACGCGTGCAAGGTGCTGTGCGTTACCTGCTGACCAACACCGGCAATGCCAACGCCGGCACCGGCGAGCCAGGCCTGGCCGCGGCCGAGCGCACTTGCGCGAAACTGGCCGAGTTGACCGGCGTCGATGCCAGCCAGGTGCTGCCGTACTCCACCGGCGTGATCGGCGAGCCGCTGCCGGTCGAGAAAATCGAAGGCGCGCTGCAAGCGGCCCTCGACGACCTGTCGATCCACAACTGGGAAGCTGCCGCCACCGGCATCATGACCACCGACACCCTGCCAAAAGGTGCCAGCCGTCAGTTCCAGCACGATGGTGTGACCATCACCGTTACCGGTATCAGCAAAGGCGCCGGCATGATTCGCCCGAACATGGCGACCATGCTCGGCTACATCGCCACCGACGCCAAAGTCTCCCGCGACGTGCTGCAAAACCTGATGCTGGACGGCGCCAACAAGTCGTTCAACCGCATCACCATCGATGGCGATACGTCGACCAACGACTGCTGCATGCTGATCGCCACCGGTCAGGCGGCGTTGCCGGAAATCACCCGTGCCGAAGGCGAGTTGTTCGCCAAGTTGAAGCAAGCGGTGTTCGAAGTGTGCATGGACGTGGCCCAGGCCATCGTTCGCGATGGCGAAGGCGCGACCAAATTCGTCACCGTTGAAGTCAACGGCGGCGGCAACCACCAGGAATGCCTGGACGTCGGTTACACCGTGGCTCACTCGCCGCTGATCAAGACCGCGCTGTTCGCTTCTGATCCGAACTGGGGCCGTATCCTGGCGGCCGTCGGCCGTGCCGGTGTACCGAACCTGGACGTGAGCAAGATCGACGTATTCCTCGGCGATGTGTGCATTGCCAGCCGTGGCGCGCGCGCGGCGACCTACACCGAAGCCCAGGGCGCGGCGGTGATGCAGCAGGAAGAAATCACCATCCGTATCGAGCTGGGTCGTGGCGATTGCAGCGAAACCATCTGGACCACCGACCTGTCCCACGAATACGTGAAGATCAACGCCGAGTACCGTACTTAATACACGGTTCAAGACCGAGTCGTCCCATTCGCGAGCAAGCCCGCTCCCACAGGAGATCTTCAGTGAACACAATATGTGCGTACTGCCCGATCAACTGTGGGAGCGGGCTTGCTCGCGAAGGCTGACGACCAGACGCTAGATATTCTGGCTTGTTACCCTGACGAGAAGGCACCCCGAACATGAGCCTGCACCTGATCATCGGCGACAAACTGCATTCCTCCTGGTCCTTGCGCGGGGCTCTGGCCCTCGATCTGGCTGGTGCCTCCTACACCGAAGAACTGATCAAGCTGAACCAGCCGGACACCCGTGAGCGTCTGCTCAAGCATTCGCCGACCGGCAAGGTCCCGCTGCTGAAAACCGGGCACGGCACCATCGCCGACTCCTTGGCGATTGCCGAGTACCTGGCAGAACAGTTTCCCGACGCGAACCTGTGGCCCAAAGACACTGCCGCCCGTGCCCAGGCGCGTTCGGCGTGCGCGCAAATGCACAGTGGCTTTTTCGCCATGCGCGGCAACATGCCGTTCGATCTGAGCCATGACGCAGCGCTGTCGCCGGTCCCGGCCGATGTCCAGGCGGACATCGAGCGCATGTCGGCGCTGTGGGCCGAGTGCCGTGCCGCTGCGACCGAGAGCGGTCCGTACTTGTTTGGCCGCATCACGTTGGCCGACGCGTTTTTTGCACCCATCGCCGTGCGCCTGCGCACCTATCGGGTGAAACTGTCCGCGGCTGACGAAGCCTATGTTGAAACCCTCTACCAATGGCCGGCGTTCAAGGCCTGGCAGAAGGCTGGACTGGAGGAGTTGCAAAGGTGAAACGAGTCCATGTCGCCGCCGCCGTCATCCGCGATGGCAGTGGCCAAATCCTGATCGCCCGTCGTGCCGACTCACAGCACCAGGGTGGCCTGTGGGAGTTTCCAGGCGGCAAGGTCGAGGCCGACGAGTCGGTCGAAACTGCGCTGTCCCGCGAACTCCATGAAGAGCTGGGCATCGTGGTCGGCGCGGCGCGCCCGCTGATCAAGGTCCGGCACGATTACCCGGACAAGCAGGTGTTGCTGGATGTCTGGGAAGTCTCGGCGTTTACCGGCGAACCCCACGGCGCCGAAGGCCAACCGCTGGCTTGGGTGTCTCCCCGCGACCTGTCGGATTACGAGTTCCCGACGGCCAATCAGCCGATCGTCGCGGCCGCGAAATTACCCGCTCAGTACCTGATCACGCCGGAAGATCTGGAAACCCCTGCGTTGCTGCGTGGTATTCAGAAGGCCATTGCCGGCGGCATCAAGCTGATTCAGTTGCGCGCACCGAACGGTTACGACCCGAAGTATCGCGACCTGGCAGTGGATGCTGTGGGGCTGTGTGCCGGCATGGCGCAATTGATGATCAAGGGGCCGTTCGAATGGCTGGGCGACTTCCCGTCCGCCGGTTGGCACATTACCTCGGCGCAGCTGCGCAAATACGCAGCGGCAGGGCGACCGCTACCAGCATCGCGCTGGCTGGCTGCGTCGTGCCATAACGCTGAAGAGCTGGCGCTGGCCGAACAGATGGGGGTGGATTTCGTGACCCTGTCGCCGGTTCAACCTACCCTGACTCACCCAGGCGCCGAGCCGTTGGGTTGGGAGCAGGCGTCGAGCTTGATCGAAGGGTTCAGCAAGCCGGTGTTCCTGCTCGGTGGTGTTGGCCCGGCTGAGGTCGAGAAAGCCTGGGCGGCGGGTGCGCAGGGGGTAGCGGGGATTCGGGCGTTTTGGCCTGAGGCCTGATTTTGTAGCGTTCCTGCTGGCCTCTTCGCGATCCGGCTTGCTCGCGAAGGGGCCCTGAGAGGCGCCGACTAAACCTCAGGTTTCGCAGCCGGCTGCCATAGAATCTCCGCCACTCCCTGACGCTTGGCAATCAGCCGTGCTACCACAAACAGCAAATCCGACAACCGATTGATGTACGCCAGGCCAACCCCAGCCAACGGCTCAATCGCATTGAGCTGCTGACACCGCCGCTCTGCGCTGCGCGCCAGGCTGCGGCAGACATGAGCCTGGGCAATCAGCGTCGAGCCGCCAGGCAAGATGAAGTTTTCCAGCGGCCCCAACTCTTCATTCCACACATCGATCGCCGCTTCCAGGCGTTCGATTTCCGCTGCATTCAACGCCTGATACACCGGCATCGCCAATTCGCCACCCAGATCAAATAACCGATGCTGGCAGGGAGCCAATACCTCGATCACTTCGTTCAAGCCTGGAAACCGAGCGGTTTCCGCCTCCAACCCGGCCAGAAGCACCCCAACCTGGCTGTTCAGCGTATCGACCTCACCGATTGCTTCAATGCGCGGGTGATCCTTGGGGACGCGACGGCCATCGCCCAGCCCGGTTTCGCCTTTGTCGCCAGTGCGGGTGTAAATCTTCGACAAACGAAAGCCCATGGTTACCTCGATAGCAGATTGAGTTGTTGCGAAACGGGCGGCGTGGTCGCCAGGGGCAGGCGCAAGGTGAAGCAAGTGCCTTGGCCCAGGGTCGATTGCACTTCCATCTGGCCCTTGTGGTTATTGGTGATGATGAAGTACGACACCGACAGCCCAAGTCCGGTGCCCTGGCCGATTTCCTTGGTGGTGAAAAACGGCTCGAAGGTGCGTTTGCGCACGCTTTCGCTCATGCCGATGCCGTTGTCCTCGACCTGAATTTCCGCCCACGGCGGATTCAGCCTGGTGCGCAGAATGATCCGCCCCGGCTCGCTGTCGTCTTCGCGCTGGTGAATGGCTTGCGCGGCGTTTTTCAACAGGTTGAGCAGCACTTGCTCCAGTTCGTTGGCGGTGCCGGGGACCGGTCCCAGTGCCGGATCGAACTGGCGAAGGATGGCCTGGCCCTTGAAGTCGAAGCCGATCGCCAAGTCGAAATCGTTACCGGCGATCTCCACCGCTTGGTCGATCAGGGCAGGCAGATCGCAGGGAGCCATCTGCCGGGTGCTGCGGCGGCTGAAACTGAGCATGTGGGTGACGATTTTCGCCGCCCGGGCACCGGCCTGCTGGATGCCGTCGAGCAACTGCGGCACTTCACGCACTTGCAGATACTGATTGACCATCGCCAATTCGATGCCGGCCTGTTCGGCCACTTCGAGGTTCTTCGGCAAATCGGGCGACAGGCGTCGGCGAATGTTTTGCACGTTGTGCAGGATCGCGCCCAGCGGGTTGTTGATCTCGTGGGCCATGCCGGCGGCCAGGCCACCCACCGAAAGCATTTTCTCCGACTGCACCATCATCTCTTCCAGGGATAGGCGCTGGGTGATGTCGTCGATCCGGATCACCACGCCACGCCCGGCACCGCCCATCAGCGGATAGAAAGTCAGGGCGTAATGGCGGGGGTCGTCGTCCTTGAGCCAGGTGACACGTTCGATTTTGGCCACCGTATGCTGCTCGACCGTTTCCTTGAGTTGCGGCAAAAACGGTTTGAGCGGTTCGAAGGCGAGGAAGATGGGCTGGTTCAGGGCTTCATCGAGGCGCGTGCCGGATAGGGCGCTGGCTTCCTGGTTCCATTGTGTTACGTAGAGCTGTTCGTCGAGGGCGATCAGCGCCGACGGCATGGAGTCGATGATGCTGTTGAGGTAGTTCTGGAAACCGGTGAGCTTTTTCTCGATCTTGCTGCGCACCTGGACTTCGAGCTCCAGTTTACGGTTGGTATGGCGGGTTTCCTCTGCCAGTCCCTGGGCCTGGTCGTAGGCTGCCTGGGAGTCGTCCCTGGCCCGCTTGAGTTGCTGCTCCCTGGCCTCGATCCGCGAGAGCATGGTGTTGAACGCCTCGGCGAGGCTGCCGATTTCATCGTGGTTTCCTCGCGAAGCGCGCAGTGCGTAGTTTTCTTCACGGGTTACCTGCCGGGACAACTCCTCGAGTTGGTGGATCGGCCGGGTAATCAGGCGCTTGATCTGGCGGGCAATGATCAGCCACAGCAGCACGCTGAAGATCAGAATCCCCAGGCTCGCCGTCAGGGTCCCGGTGTAGAACGCCACTGGCAATTCGCTCGTGGCCACCAACAGTAAGTGTCCTGGTGCCGCACCGGAGCGGGGCAGGGGGATGACTTGGTTGGTACGAAACTCGGTGGCCTGCCAGTCTTCGATATGCCGGAAACGCTTCGGCAGCTCCAGGTTGTCGCCATGCTGCAATTGCGCCAATCGCTCGCCCTTTGCGTCATACAGGGCCGCCGCGCGCAACGGCGAATAGCTGTTGAGTTCATTCAGCAGGCGCTCGGCGTTTTGCGGTGACTCCAGGGCTTCGGAGGCCAGGCTCGGGTTGGATACCAGCCGGCCGATGGTCTGCAGGGCCTGGGGCGCCATGCTTTCCTGGGAGATGTAGTAGGCGGCGCTGATAAAGGTCAGGTTGGCAACCAGCAGGACGGTGACCATCAGTACCAGCAGGGCGGCCAGCAGTTTCTGGCCGACGGGCAGGTTTTCAAGGCGCTGGCGCAATGGCATTGGATTCATCGCAAACAAGGAACAAGTGGCCAGCGTAGCCGCTGCTCAGTCGCTGGGCAATCCAAGGCTTTGCAGGCGGGCGATCAACCTTGCCTCAAGTTGATTGAGGTGAGGCAGGTTCAGTTGATGGCGCTCGGCCACTTTGCAGGCGTAACCCAGCAGGTAGCTGATTTCCGTGCGGCGCTGGCTCGTGACGTCCTGATGCATCGAGGAGTAGTTGGCTGCGGTGGCGTGAATCACCCGTTCGACTTCCTGCGGCAGGTTTTCGGCTGCTGCCGGCTGACCACAACGCTCAAGCAACTCCACCAGTTCACCGCACAGGGTGGCGACTTCGCAGTGATGTTGCTGCAAACCACCGTTGCGGCAATCGTGCAGCACCGTCAGCGGATTGATCGCACAATTAAGGGCGAGTTTGCGCCACAGTCTGGTCAGGATTTCGGTGCTCCACTCATGTGGGATGCCGGCAGCGCTCAGGTCATCGAGCCAGATCGGCGCGACCGGATGGCTCGCGTCCCCCAGCCAGGTGAAGCCATGACCGGCAAACACCACGCGCCAATCACCATCGCGGAAAGCGCCTTCGGTGCTCGAGGCATAGATGCAGCGTGCCTGGGGGATCTGTGCGGCCACCGCGTCCTGACTGCCCAGGCCATTTTGCAGCAGGATCAGTTCGGCGCCTGGGGCCAGGCGTGGCGCCAGTCGGGCCACCGCACTTTCGGTATCGTAGGCTTTGCACGCCACCAGCAGGCGGTTGATCGGTTGGGGGCTGTCGGCTGTCTCGGCGGGCACAGCATAGTGTCGCGCCTCGCCGTGTTCAACCAGGGTCAATCCACCGGCCGCCTCATAGGCCTGCAGTCTCGCGGTGTCCCGCAGGATCAGACTGACCGGCACTCCAGCCCGTGCCAGACGTGTCGCCCATAAAGTGCCGAGGCTGCCGGCGCCCAGTACATGCCAGGTGGTAGACATCAGCTTTTTGCTCTGTTTAAGGCGTGCATCGGCAGCTCACAGTGAATGATGGGAAAGACCCGTTATAATCAGCGCGGATTTTAACCGCAAGCCAGGCGTGCTCCATCAGTGCGCCTTTAAATTTGGAGAGATTACATGCCGTCGTTCGACGTGGTATCCGAACTGGACAAACACGAAGTCACCAACGCGGTCGAGAACGCCGTCAAGGAACTCGATCGTCGTTATGACCTGAAAGGCAAAGGCAGCTTCGAGTTCAAGGAAAAAGACCTGACCGTCAACCTGACCGCGGAAGCGGATTTCCAGCTCGAAGCAATGATTGAGATCCTCAAGCTGGCGCTGGTCAAGCGCAAAATCGACGTGCAGTGCCTTGAAGTCAAGGACGCGTTCGCGTCGGGCAAGCTGATGAAGCAGGAAGCCGTCCTCAAGGAAGGTATCGACAAGGAACTGGCGAAGAAAATCGTCGCTCACGTCAAAGACGCCAAGCTCAAGGTCCAGGCGGCCATTCAGGGCGAGCAGGTTCGTATTACCGGCAAAAAGCGTGATGACCTGCAAGAAGCCATTGCAGTGCTGCGGGCCAAGGAATTCGGTATGCCGCTGCAGTTCAACAACTTCCGCGACTGACCTTTAAAGCGGGAACCTCTTGGCGTTTGCGACGTCGGAGGCCCAAGCAACGGCAGAAACGATTGAGCCCGTCGCGGTTCAATCTTTCTGCCGCTTTTTTACGCATGCCGGGTAGCCGGAAAACAGGAGTAAGCAGATGGACTTAAATGCTGAGGTAGACAACCTGGTCAAGGTATCCCAAACCTGGATCCCGATGATCATGGAATACGGCAGTCGTGTACTGCTGGCGGTCATCACCCTGGCCATCGGCTGGTGGCTGATCAACAAAGTCACGAAAAAACTCGGCGGCCTGATTGCATTGCGTAATGCCGACCTGGCGCTGCAAGGCTTTATCAGCAGCCTGGCGAACATCATCCTCAAGATCCTGCTGATCGTCAGTGTGGCCTCGATGATCGGTGTGGAAACCACTTCGTTTGTGGCAGCGATTGGTGCGGCTGGCCTGGCCATTGGCCTGGCCTTGCAGGGCAGCCTGGCGAACTTCGCCGGTGGCGTGCTGATTTTGCTGTTCCGTCCGTTTCGTATCGGTGACTGGATCGAGGCTCAGGGTGTCGCCGGTACTGTCGACAGCATCCAGATTTTCCATACCGTACTGCGCACCGGTGACAACAAAACCATCATCGTGCCCAACGGTAATCTGTCGAACGGCATCATCACCAACACCAACCGTCAGCCGACCCGCAAAGTCGTATTTGATGTAGGCGTCGATTACGAAGCGGACTTGCAGAAAGCCCGAGAAGTGTTGCTGGAGTTGGCCAAGGACCCGCGAGTATTGGCAGATCCGGCACCACAGGCAGTTGTTTCTACCCTGGGTGACAGTTCGATCACACTTTCGCTTCGTGTCTGGGTAAAGACTGCCGATTACTGGGACGTGATGTTCATGTTCAACGAACTGTCCCGTGATCGTTTGAGAGAGGCCGGCATCGATATTCCATTTCCACAGCGGGTTATTCGTGTGGTTCAGGAATCTGCTGCGCAGTAATTGGTTTTCTGGTCAATGCCTGACTATTCGGTCAGGCATGTTCTGCATAGATCTGATCGTTTAAACGCACTGTTGACACGCCAACGAAAAAGGCCCATCCGAAGATGGGCCTTTTTTTGATTACCGCGAACTAGCTTTCTGCAATTACAGAATGTTGAGCGGGTAGTCGGTGATCAGGCGGAACTCAGAGATATCGCCTTCGCCTTCGTCAGCATTGGCGGTGTGCCATGCTTGACGGATGCGGAACGACAGATCTTTGGCTGGGCCGGATTGAATGACGTACTTGGCTTCCACGTTGGTTTCGTGGTGTTTGCCGTCTGCACCGTACAGACCGGTGTAGGTGCTGTTCGATGGAGTGTTGGTACCGTCGATGTTCCAACCATTCGCGTAACGGACCATGAAGCTCAGGCCAGGTACGCCGTACTCGGCCATTTTCAGGTCGTAACGGGCTTGTACCGACTTCTCGCCAGGGGCGTTGAAGTCAGAGTACTGGATGGAGTTGGCGAGGAAAATCGAGTCGCCACCACGGTTGTTGTCACCCACACCGATGTAGTCGAACGGAGTATCGCCGTTGACCTTCTGGAAGGCCAGGGTCACGGTGTGTGCTTTCAGGAACGAGTAAGCAGCAGCCAGGGAGTAGGCGGTGTTGCTGATGTCGCCTGCTTTAGCGTCACCGGTATCCTTGGTGTTGTAGATGTTACCGTCGAAGTTGATCGAGTTGTCGCCGCCCAGTGCGAGGGTGTAGTTCGCGTTGGCGTAGTACTGGTTCCAGACGTCTTCGAGCTTGGCACCGTAGAGCGATACGCTCAGGTCCGGGGTAATGCCGTACTTGCCACCGAAGTAGTCGATGGAGTTGGCTGTCACGCCAGCGTAAGTAGCGAACAGTTCGCCGTCACGAGCGTTGCGGTCCTGGCTGGTTGCCGAGTAGAAGTGACCGGCTTCGAGGTCGAGGTCTGTAACTTCGCTGCTCTGCAGTTGGATACCGCTGGCAGTTTGGTGAAGGATACGGGAACCGCCTACAGCGAACACCGGAGAGGTGCTTGGCTGCATGTCGCCGATTTTCAGCTCGGTCTTGGAGATGCGGAACTTGGCGGCAGCGCCGGCTTTGCCCTGGCTGTTGTTGACCTCGCCATCAGAGTCCACGGACATGTTGCCGGAACCTGCATATTTGTCGGAACCGTCCAGCTTAATGGCCAGTTGGCCCCAAGCTTCAACGCCAACACCGATCAGACCTTGGGTGTAGCCCGAGCTGTACATGCCCTGAATGCCCTGGGTCCAGTCTTTGTCATCGACTGCGCCGTCTTTCTTGTTACGGTTGTAGTAGTAGTTGCGAACCAGCAAGTCGAGTTTGCTGTCTTCAACGAAACCTTTGGCTTCGGCCTGGTCGCTTACGAAAGGTGCGGCTACTGCCAACTGAGTACTGGCTGCTGCTGCAACTGCCAGTGCGATCATGCTCCACTTCATCACGCGCATCGTGATTTGCTCCTTTGGTTTTAGAAGAGTACTGCCGTCCCACCTGATTTATTATCTGGGCGGCTCTTTCTTTTTGTGTCGGCGCAAACTTATATCACGCCGACAATGTTGGCGATACTTGCGTATCTAACCTTTCGCCTTCTTTACGACCCTGTCGCAAACAGCGTGGTAGATGTCGCAAATTTTCCGCTCCGACGCAACAGGGCTGACAGCTTTTATGCTGTTTTCTGAGTCTTGGCACCGGTAAAAAGAGTCCTGGTGAAACGTTTGAATCTCCATCGGGCTACCTTGCCACTGTTTTTTTTGCCTGAGGGCCTCCGCTTCCAGCGGGTGCCACTCAGGCGATGTTGGGTATGAATGCAATAAGTGTGCGCAAATTCGGGTTTTGTTGCAGTTTTTTTCCAGTTGACTGTCTGACGCCGTAAAAACCTCATAAAACCGGGGGTTCAAGCACGTTTAGTTTGGGCTTGACGCCTTGTCCGGCATCATGTTGCACCGTTCTGGTCCACTGCATGACAGGCAAAAATGTTACCGGATCACCCCGTCAGTGAGTAAATGGCGGATGTCGAAGCGTTCAGCGTAGACCCACTGTGCGGTTTTGGTGCAAAAAAATTTTGTGTCGTGCCGAGTTCATCCAGTTTGACCGTTTGTCTGTAACGAACTCCTTCTTGTTAATCAGTCATTTCGGTGTTTTTTGCCGGCTTATCGGTTCTGCAATGGTGCGCAGCAGCGAAAAGTGTCTCAATCGGGGGCGGGTTGTCAGCCTTTCGTTAGCGCTTGTGACTTCTGCGTAAGGTTCGTCGTGAAGCGTGCGCCGTTCGCAGGTATGCTGCCGTCCGGTCGTTTGGCGCGCTGTCCCGTCAGGATGGGCGCTAAGCTGAAAAATGATGATCCGGCGGGAGTGCGCGCAGTGTTCGCTTTAGATCCACGACTTCAACAAGACACGTTACCAATCGGGGACTTTCCGCTCTGCCGGTTGCTGCTGTCCAACGATTCGAACTATCCCTGGTTCATCCTGGTACCTCGTCGCGAGGCTATCAGCGAGATATTTCAGTTGGATGTCGCAGACCAGCAACAGCTTTGGCAGGAAACAACTGCGCTGTCGCAAGTGCTCAAGGACTCGTTCGATGCGGACAAGTTGAATGTTGCGGCGCTGGGTAATGTTGTCAGTCAGTTGCACATGCATGTGATTGTGCGCAAGCGCGAAGATGCCGCCTGGCCCGCGCCGGTTTGGGGTAAACACCCGGCAAAACCCTACAAGTCGGAGCAGATCGTCGCCATTCGCGAACGTTTGCGTCTGATTTTGACCGATGATTTTACGTTTCTGGAGGGCTGAACCATGAGCCTGGAAGAACGCGTTACCGAGCTTGAAAGTCGTCTGGCCTTTCAGGATGACACCATCCAGGCATTGAACGATGTGCTGGTGGCGCAGCAGCGGGTGGTCGAGCGTCTGCAGCTGCAAATGGCCGCACTGCTCAAGCGGCAGGAGGAAATGGTCGGCCAGTTCGAGTCATTCGAAGAAGAAGCGCCGCCGCCCCACTATTAAGTAAATCGCAGGCATGAAAAAACCGCGGACAGCTCGGCTGTGCGCGGTTTTTTTTAGCCTTGAATCAGCGGCGCGGCAGTGCGGCGATCACATCTTCGGCTTGCAGGCCCTTGTCACGATTCATGACGGAGAACTCCACGCGCTGGCCTTCGACCAGGACGCGGTGACCTTCGCCGCGAATGGCCCGGAAGTGGACGAAGATATCGTCGCCGGAGTCGCGGGAGATGAAGCCGAAGCCTTTGGACGTGTTGAACCACTTGACGGTGCCGGTATCGCGGTTGCTCATGTCGTAGCTAGGCGAGGCGGTGGCTGGTGACGACTTGTAGAAGCTGATGCCCAGGTGCAGGGCAACGGCGATCAGGGCAGCGACCAGGCTGAACAGAACGGCGGGTTGACCGGCGATGACGGGCATCGGTGCGAGCAGCGTCAGGGTTTGCAGGACCACGCTCAGAACCAGCAGGGCGCTGACCAGGTTTTGCAGTTGGTGACGCGGGCCTTTGTTCCAGTAAGGGATGACAGGTGCCAGTGTGAGGTTGAGCAGGCCGAAAAAGGCCAGGTACAGCGCGTCGGGTTGTTGCAGGTAAGGTAAGGCTTCGGATTGCAGGCTAGGGATGAAGGACAGCAGCAAGGCCGCTGCGCCTATCAACAGATGGACGATTTTCAACATTTTGATTAACTCACGTTAAGACAGCTCACAAGGAAGAGCTGATGGCGCACGGTTCGCTTCAAGATAATAAAGAGGCGTTGGACACGTACCCGGTATCAGCCTATGCGCCGTGCCCGGAAAAAATAGGCACTGGCGACACGCTGTCTATTTAACAGCAAAGCTGCAGGCTACTCAAATCAGGGCGTCCGGCGGCTCTTTGGGGATGATTTGGTGCAGGTTGCCCCGGGTTGCGGGGCTGCGGTACCTACGGCCGACTTGCTGCCCCAGCCTATGCAGGTGCATGAAAAAAAACGGGGTGGATACTTCGCTCTCTGCTAGATCAGTAACGCTCGCGTGCGCGGATGACGCCTTGAAGTGTTGTTCGCGCTCTTCTTTCCTACACCGTTCAGCACGGCGCTTCTGAAGGGGGCATCACTTTGCTGCGTGGGAAAATGTCCGGAGTAGGACGTTCTCCGGGGTCTGCCAACAGTTGTTGGCTTATCTTACGTTGATGGTCATAAAGTCGTCTGGATATGCCTTTGTAACTGCGTTTCTATAAGTCGACAGACAGTTGCTCTTAACGAAACCAGGATGGCAAAGGAGTGTCAGCGTTATGGTTTATGAACGGCAAGAAGAGGGGCGATACGGTTCGCACAGGGATGTAAGGGTCGATCCGTTTGTTCGCGAGTTCGATATGGGGTTGGCCCAGCCCTTGTCCCGCTCCGTACGATTGAATGGCTTCGCCACCTGTTTGCGGCTTGAACAGGTTTATTGGGATATTTTGGGGGAGATGGCCCGGGCCAATGGTTGCTCGGTCAGTAGCCTGTTATCTCACGTGGATCGCGAAGTTCACTTGCGTCATGGCGGGGTAAGGAACTTCAGTGGATTGGTGCGGGTTGTCTGTGTCGTGCACAGTCTCAAGGAAGGGGGTTGCGCCGTCACGGCCTAGCCTCGGCGGCGAAAGCAGCAGAGTGTCGGTCTGTGCAGTCTTACGGCTGCACAGGCCGCATTTAATGGATATAATCCCGCTCTTTGCCGCAAAACCCTGCGTGTGCGGTAGCAATCTGATCGCCGAGACAACCTCCATGCCGATGTACGATTATCAATGTGCTTCCTGTGGTCATCAGTTGGAAGCCATTCAAAAGATCAGCGATGCACCGCTGGTCGACTGCCCTGCCTGTCAGGCGCCAGAGCTTAAAAAGTTGCTGTCCATGCCGGGCTTCCGCCTCAGCGGCACGGGTTGGTACGAAACCGATTTCAAGACCGGTTCCAAGAAGAACCTGGCCGGCGGCGACAAAGCTGACTAAGGTCTGGAACCTGAGTTGAACGACACGCGCGAGCTTTTGCATCACCCGGCGCCTTTTTTAAAGGCGGGGCTGCTGTAGGATCTCCACCGAATTTCGAATTACGAGAAGTGAAACCACGACCATGATGCGCAGCCATTATTGCGGCCAACTGAACGAAAGCCTGGACGGCCAGGAAATTACCCTTTGCGGATGGGTTCACCGTCGCCGTGACCACGGTGGGGTGATTTTCCTCGATATCCGTGATCGTGATGGTCTGGCCCAGGTCGTGTTCGATCCGGACCGCGCTGAAACCTTCGCCGCAGCCGATCGCGTGCGCAGCGAGTACGTCGTGAAAATCACCGGCAAGGTTCGCCTGCGTCCGGCCGGCGCGACCAACGCCAACATGGCGTCGGGCATGATCGAAGTCCTGGGTTACGAACTGGAAGTGCTGAACGAATCGGAAACCCCGCCGTTCCCGTTGAACGAGTTCTCCGACGTCGGCGAAGAAACCCGCCTGCGCTATCGCTTCCTCGACCTGCGTCGCCCGGAAATGGCCGAGAAGCTGCGTCTGCGTTCGCGCATGACCACCAGCATCCGCCGCTTCCTGGACGAGAACGGCTTCCTCGACGTCGAGACGCCGATCCTGACCCGTGCTACCCCGGAAGGCGCGCGCGACTACCTGGTGCCGAGCCGTACTCACGCCGGTTCGTTCTTCGCCTTGCCGCAATCGCCACAGCTGTTCAAGCAGCTGCTGATGGTGGCCGGCTTCGACCGTTACTACCAGATTGCCAAGTGCTTCCGTGACGAAGATCTGCGTGCCGACCGTCAGCCGGAATTCACCCAGATCGACATCGAGACCAGCTTCCTCGATGAAAAAGAGATCATGGGCCTGACCGAGCAAATGATCCGCAACCTGTTCAAGGAAGTGCTGGGCCTGGAATTCGGCGAGTTCCCGCACATGACCTTCGAAGAAGCCATGCGCCGCTACGGTTCCGACAAGCCAGACCTGCGTAACCCGCTGGAACTGGTTGACGTGGCCGATCAGCTCAAGGAAGTCGACTTCAAGGTGTTCAGCGGCCCGGCCAACGACCCGAAATGCCGTATCGCCGCCTTGCGCGTACCTGGCGGGGCGAGCATGCCGCGCAAGCAGATCGACGACTACACCAAGTTTGTCGGCATCTACGGTGCCAAGGGCCTGGCGTACATCAAGGTCAACGAGCGCGCGAATGGCGTTGACGGTCTGCAATCGCCGATCGTGAAGAACATCCCTGAAGCCAACCTCAACGTGATCCTGGATCGTGTTGGTGCAGTTGACGGCGACATCGTGTTCTTCGGTGCCGACAAGGCCAAGATCGTCAGCGAAGCGTTGGGCGCATTGCGCATCAAGCTCGGTCACGACCTGAACCTGTTGACCTGCGAATGGGCTCCGATGTGGGTCGTTGACTTCCCGATGTTCGAAGAGAACGACGACGGCAGCCTCAGCGCCTTGCACCACCCGTTCACCGCACCGAAGTGCACCCCGCAAGAGCTGGAAGCCAACCCGGCTGGCGCTCTGTCCCGTGCCTACGACATGGTCCTGAACGGTACCGAACTGGGTGGCGGTTCGATCCGTATCCACCGTAAAGAGATGCAGCAGTCGGTATTCCGTCTGTTGGGCATCAACGAAGCGGAACAGGAAGAGAAATTCGGCTTCTTGCTCGACGCCCTGAAGTACGGCGCGCCGCCGCACGGTGGTCTGGCCTTCGGTCTGGACCGTCTGGTGATGCTGATGACCGGCGCTCAGTCGATCCGTGAAGTGATCGCCTTCCCGAAAACCCAGAGTGCGGCAGATGTCATGACTCAGGCACCGGGTCAGGTGGATGCCAAGGCACTGCGCGAACTGCACATTCGTCTGCGCGAAACGCCTAAGGCCGAGTAAGGCTGACCTGAAGGGCGCATCTGTGGATGCGCCCTTTCTTTATAGATAGAGCTGTTCAAGATTTTTGTTTGCCGGCCGGCGCAATACAGCGCAGCGGGCAATGTTTCAAAGAGAATTCGGAGCGAGTTATGGCAGGTCATTCCAAGTGGGCGAACATCAAGCACCGCAAAGAACGTCAGGATGCCAAGAAAGGCAAGATTTTCACCAAGTGGATTCGTGAGCTGACTGTCGCTGCCCGTCAGGGTGGCGGTGATCCAGGCTCCAACCCGCGTCTGCGTCTGGCATTGGACAAGGCCCTTGGCGCGAACATGAGTCGCGACATCATTGATCGGGCAGTTGCCCGTGGTGCTGGCGCCGCCGATACCGACGACATGGTCGAACTGACCTACGAAGGTTACGGTCCGGGCGGCGTGGCGGTGATGGTCGAATGCATGACCGACAACCGTAATCGCACCGCAGCCGCTGTTCGTCACGCGTTCAGCAAATGCGGCGGCAACCTGGGGACTGACGGTTCGGTGGCCTATCTGTTCGAACGCAAGGGGCAGATATCCTTTGCTGCCGGCGTTGACGAAGACGCACTGATGGAAGCGGCCATGGAAGCCGACGCCGATGACGTGGTGACCAACGAAGACGGTTCGATCGACGTTTTCACCTCGTTTGCCGGGTTCTATTCGGTGCGTAACGCACTGGAAGCGGCGGGCTTCAAAGGTGACGACGCGGAAATCGTCATGTTGCCGACCACCAGCGCCGAGCTCGATCTGGAAGGCGCCGAGAAAGTCCTCAAGCTGATCGACATGCTCGAGGACCTGGATGACGTGCAAAACGTCTACTCCAATGCGGACATCCCGGAGTCGGTGGCTGCACAGCTCGGCTAA
Organism: Pseudomonas sp. GL-B-12; assembly: GCF_019955895.1. NCBI lineage: Bacteria > Pseudomonadati > Pseudomonadota > Gammaproteobacteria > Pseudomonadales > Pseudomonadaceae > Pseudomonas > Pseudomonas sp. GL-B-12. The sequence goes on along the minus strand of NZ_JAHBCX010000047.1, from coordinate 20,278 downwards.
AGGGCAACAATGTCCCATGTGGGAGCGGGCTTGCTCGCGAACGCGGATTTGCAGGCAACGTTGTTGCTGAATATGAAACCGCTTTCGCGAGCAAGCCCGCTCCCACATTTGTTATTTGCTGTAATGAATATCGTGCTTTTACTTAACCCGCAGGCGTTATGACTTTAATTCTTGGTATCGACCCCGGTTCGCGCATCACCGGTTACGGTGTGGTTCGTGATACCGGCCGTGGCTGTGAGTACGTCGCCTCCGGTTGTATCCGCACCGGTGCCGGCGAGCTGCATGAGCGTCTGCAGATTGTCTACCGCGGGGTGCGGGAGATCATTCAGACGTACCATCCGGTGACCATGGGCATCGAAAAGGTATTCATGGCCCGTAACGCCGATTCCGCCCTGAAACTGGGGCAGGCCCGTGGCGCCGCCATTGTGGCGGGCGCGGAAGAAAACCTGGAAATTGCCGAATACTCCGCGACCCAGGTCAAGCAAGCGGTGGTTGGCACCGGTGCGGCTAATAAAGAGCAAGTGCAGATGATGGTCATGCACATGCTGAAATTGACCAGCAAACCACAGATCGATGCCTCGGACGCCCTGGCCATTGCCATCTGCCACGCTCATACCCGTTCCAGTCTGCTGCCCCACGGTCTGGGTGCTGCACGCAGTCGTGGCGGGCGCCTGCGTCTCTGATAGCATCAGCAATCATTTTCATGGAGTGAGGGCGTTCCGCCTGGGTTGTCGGCGGTATTCCCTCGCTCTATCAGTCGCTGGCCCAGAGCTGGCCAACGCTCAAGGATTTGTAACGTGATTGGACGTTTGCGCGGCACCCTGGCTGAGAAGCAGCCTCCCCATCTGATTCTGGATGTAAATGGCCTGGGCTATGAACTTGAAGTGCCCATGACGACCCTTTACCGCTTGCCGTCGGTCGGTGAGCCGCTAACCTTGCATACCCATTTGGTCGTGCGCGAAGACGCACAGTTACTCTATGGTTTTGTCGGCAAGCGTGAGCGCGACTTTTTTCGCGAATTGATCCGCCTCAACGGCGTCGGGCCGAAACTGGCCCTGGCCTTGATGTCGAGCCTGGAAGTCGACGAACTGGTTCGTTGCGTACAGTCCCAGGACACTTCGGCGCTGACCAAGGTCCCGGGCGTCGGCAAGAAAACCGCCGAGCGCTTGCTGGTGGAGCTCAAGGATCGCTTCAAGGCCTGGGAAACCGTGCCGGCCATGTTCGCCCTGGTGCCGAACCAGCCGGATGGACCGGCCCCGGTGAACACTGCCGAGACTGACGCCGTCAGCGCCTTGATTTCCCTGGGCTACAAGCCACAGGAAGCGAGCAAGGCGGTGTCTGCGATCAAGGAGAAAGATTTGAGCAGTGAAGACATGATCCGCCGCGCCTTGAAGGGAATGATCTAAGTGATTGAAGCTGATCGTCTGATCGCTGCCACGCACAGCCCGCGTGAGCGCGAAGAAGTCCAGGACCGCGCCATTCGCCCGGTCAGCCTGGCTGAATACATTGGCCAGCCGAGCGTTCGCGAGCAGATGGAGTTGTTCATTCAGGCCGCTCGCGGTCGTAACGAATCCCTGGATCACACGCTGATCTTCGGGCCGCCCGGCCTGGGCAAGACCACCCTCGCCAACATCATCGCCCAGGAAATGGGCGTATCGATCAAGAGCACCTCGGGGCCGGTGCTGGAGCGCCCCGGTGACCTGGCGGCGCTGTTGACCAACCTTGAGCCTCACGATGTGCTGTTTATCGACGAAATCCATCGCCTGTCGCCCATCGTTGAAGAAGTGCTGTACCCGGCCATGGAGGATTTCCAGCTCGACATCATGATCGGTGAGGGGCCGGCCGCGCGTTCGATCAAGCTGGACCTGCCCCCGTTCACCCTGGTGGGCGCAACAACGCGGGCGGGGATGCTGACCAATCCGTTGCGGGACCGTTTCGGGATTGTCCAGCGCCTGGAGTTCTACAACAACGCCGATCTGTCGACAATTGTCAGCCGCTCGGCAAGCATCCTTGGTTTGCCGCTGGACCCGGAAGGTGCTTTCGAAATCGCCCGACGTGCCCGTGGCACCCCACGAATCGCCAACCGTTTGCTGCGCCGGGTGCGCGACTTCGCCGAAGTTCGCGCCAAGGGCCACATCACCAAGCCGATTGCCGACCTGGCGCTGAACCTGCTGGACGTCGACGAGCGTGGCTTCGATCACCAGGACCGGCGTCTGTTGCTGACCATGATCGAGAAGTTCGACGGCGGGCCAGTCGGGGTCGACAGCCTGGCCGCCGCCATCAGCGAAGAGCGTCACACCATTGAAGACGTGCTGGAGCCTTACCTGATCCAGCAGGGCTACATCATGCGCACGCCACGGGGGCGGGTGGTGACGCGGCATGCCTACCTGCATTTCGGTTTAAACATTCCGTCACGATTGGGCGAAATGCCCGTGGTAGACGAGTTCCTCGATGCCGCTGACGATTAATTAACGTTGCGTGCTGATTTTTTCGGGCAATGTAGGGTCCCAGGACCGTACTTTCACGTGAAAGCCGCAGAACAATGAAAAACAGTTGCCATGCCGGATTGGCAACCTGAGGAGTAAGCACTAGAGTATGCGCGCGCAAAACGGGCTTGAGCCTTTCGCACATCGTTGTCGCGTTTATTACGAGGACACCGATGCGGGCGGCATCGTGTATTACGTTAATTACCTCAAGTTTATGGAACGGGCTCGAACCGAGCGGCTACGAGATCTGGGCTTTGCCCAATCGCAGCTTGCCGGGGAGGACCTGTTGTTCGTCGTGCATTCCAGCGAAGCGCGCTACCACGCGCCGGCGCGACTGGATGACGAGCTGCTGGTAAGCGCTGAAGTAATCGAATTGAACCGTGCCAGCCTGCGCTTTAAACAGCAGGTCAGGCGGGCGACGGATAATGTGCTGCTCTGCGAAGGGCAGTTTCTGGTGGCCTGTGTGCGCACTGAAAGTTTAAAACCCCGGGCCATTCCCGAAGCTCTACGAGCGGCCTTTGCCGACGTGAGCGGCGCGGGTACACACTCAAAGCAGGAGATAAAGCGTGGAAGCTAACGTCGTCGACCATTCCTCCATGTGGAGCCTGGTCAGCAATGCCAGTATCGTGGTGCAACTGGTAATGCTGATCCTGGTAGCCGCATCGGTGACCTCGTGGATCATGATCTTTCAGCGCAGCAACCTGCTGCGCGCCGGTCGACGTGCCCTGGAGAGCTTCGAAGAGCGCTTCTGGTCGGGTATCGACCTGTCCAAACTGTACCGTCAGGCCGGCAGCAATCCGGACCCTGATTCGGGCGTCGAGCAAATCTTCCGTGCCGGTTTCAAGGAATTCTCCCGTCTGCGCCAGCAGCCAGGCGTTGACCCGGAAGCGGTCATGGAAGGCGTGGCGCGTGCCATGCGCGTTGCCATTTCCCGCGAAGAAGAAAAGCTCGAGCAGAGCCTGCCCTTCCTGGCCACGGTCGGTTCCGTCAGCCCGTACATCGGTCTGTTCGGTACGGTCTGGGGCATCATGAACTCCTTCCGCGGTCTGGCGACCGCCCAGCAAGCGACCCTGGCCACTGTGGCCCCGGGTATCGCCGAAGCACTGATCGCCACCGCGATCGGTCTGTTCGCCGCCATTCCAGCCGTTATCGCTTACAACCGTTTTGCTGCTCGCAGCGAAACCCTGCTGGGCCGCTACTACACCTTCGCCGACGAGTTCCAGGCGATCCTGCACCGCAAAGTGCACACCAGCGAAGAATAAGCAGGTAATTTCCAATGGCTTTAATCGCTCGAGCTCGCAAAAAGCGCAAGCCGGTCGCCGAGATGAACGTGGTGCCTTACATCGACGTGATGTTGGTGCTGCTGGTGATCTTCATGGTGACCGCGCCGATGCTCAATCAGGGCGTGAAAGTTGATCTGCCCAAGGTTTCCAGCGAAGCCTTGCCGCAGGACAACAACACCCAGGTCCTGACCATTTCCATCAAATCCGACAAGACCTACTACTGGAACCTTGGCAGCGAAGTCGACACCGAAAAGCAGCAGGATCGGGCCATGACCCTGCCGCAGATGACTGACGCGGTGACCAAGATCATTCGCGTCGGCAACGAAGGCGGCAAGCGTACCCAGGTCTTCATTCGCGGCGACAAGAGTGTCGATTACGGTTCCGTCATGGGGGCCATGGGCGGGTTGCAGAAAGCCGGGGTCGGTAATGTTGGCTTGATTACCGAGGCGCCCTGATGCAGCAACAGCGAGAGCCGTCCGCCTCGGAAAGCTACTTCTGGCCTAGTGTCTGGGCGATTGGCTTGCACGTGCTGGTGTTCGGCATGCTGTTCGTCAGTTTTGCCTTTACCCCGGAACTGCCGCCGGCCAAGCCGATTGTCCAGGCGACCTTGTACCAGCTGAAATCGAAAAGTCGGGCGACCACCCAGACCAATCAGAAGATTGCCGGTGAGGCGCAGAAATCTGCTGCGCGTCAGACCGAAGTCGAGCAGATGGAACAGAAAAAGGTCGAGCAGGAAGCGGTGAAGGCTGCGGAACAAAAGAAAGAAGAGGCGGCTCAAAAGGCCGAAGAAGCCAAGAAGGCCGACGAGGCGAAGAAAGCGGACGAGGCGAAAAAGGCTGATGAAGCCAAGAAAGCCGACGATGCGAAGAAAACCGCGGAAGCCAAGAAGGCAGAAGAGAAACAATTGGCTGATATAGCCAAGAAGAAAGCCGAAGAAGAAGCCAAGAAAGCTGCGGAAGAAGAGGCCAAGAAAGCGGCCGCTGAAGAAGCCAAGAAAAAGATCGTCGAAGACGCGAAGAAGAAAGCCGCGGAAGACGCCAAGAAGAAAGCTGAAGCTGAAGAGGCGAAGAAGAAAGTCGCCGAGGAAGCGAAGAAGAAAGCTACTGCCGATGCTGCGAAGAAGAAATCGCAGGACGCGGCACGTAAATCCGCCGAAGACAAAAAGGCCCAGGCCCTGGCAGATTTGCTTTCCGACACGCCACAGCGTCAGCAGGCCTTGGCCGATGAGCAGGGCGACGAAGTCGCCGGCAGTTTCGATGACCTGATTCGTGCGCGTGCAGCGGAAGGGTGGGCTCGTCCACCTTCGGCACGCAAAGGCATGACGGTCGTATTGCAAATCGGCATGTTGCCGGACGGTACGGTGACTTCGGTCAGCGTGTCCAAGTCCAGTGGCGACGGTCCGTTTGACGCCTCGGCTGTTGCAGCGGTGAAGAATATTGGACGTTTGACAGAAATGCAGGGAATGAAGCCGAGTGATTTCGCTCCGTATCGTTCATTCAAGATGACATTCACACCTGAGGATCTAGCCTTGTGAGAAACCTTCTTCGAGGAATGCTGGTCGTTATCTGCTGCATGGCAGGGATGGCGATGGCAGATGAGAAAAACATTCTGGTTACCAGTGGCAGCGATCGGGCGACCCCGATCGCCGTTGTACCGTTCGGCTTCCAGGGCGGTAGCGTGCTGCCGGACGATATGGCGGAAATCATCGGTAACGACCTGCGCAACTCGGGTTACTACTCGCCGCTTCCAAAGCAGAACATGATCAGCCAGCCGAGCCAGGCCAGCGAAATCATCTTCCGTGACTTCAAGGCGCTGGGTGCCCAGTACGTCATGGTCGGCAGCATTGTTCCGGCGGGCGGCCGCCTGCAGGTGCAATACGCACTGTTCAACGTGGCCACCGAGCAGCAAGTGCTGACCGGCAGCGTGTCCGGCGGCGTCGATCAGTTGCGCGACATGGCGCACTACATCTCCGACCAGTCGTTCGAAAAACTCACGGGTATCAAGGGTGCCTTCTCGACTCGCCTGCTGTATGTAACGGCCGAGCGTTTCTCCGAGAACAACACTCGCTACACCCTGCAACGTTCGGACTATGACGGCGCTCGTGCCGTGACCCTGCTGCAGTCGCGCGAGCCGATCCTGTCGCCGCGGTTTGCGCCGGATGGCAAGCGCATCGCGTATGTCTCCTTCGAGCAGAAACGTCCACGCATCTTCATGCAGAACATCGACACCGGTCGCCGTGAGCAGATCACCAACTTCGAAGGCCTGAACGGTGCGCCGGCCTGGTCGCCGGATGGCAACCGCCTGGCGTTCGTGCTGTCAAAAGACGGCAACCCGGACATCTATGTGATGAACCTGGGTTCGCGTCAGATCAGCCGCGTCACCAACGGTCCTGGCATCAACACCGAACCGTTCTGGGGCAAGGATGGCTCGACCATCTACTTCACTTCCGACCGTGGCGGCAAACCGCAGATCTACAAGACCAGCGCGGGTGGTGGCGGTGCCGAACGTGTGACGTTCGTCGGTAACTACAACGCCAACCCTAAACTGTCGGCTGATGAAAAGACGCTTGTCATGATTCACCGTCAGGATGGCTTCACCAATTTCAAGGTGGCGGCCCAGGATTTGCAGCGCGGTAGTGTAAAAATCCTCACTGATAGCACTCTGGACGAGTCGCCTACTGTCGCGCCCAACGGCACCATGGTAATCTACGCCACCCGCCAGCAGGGCCGGGGAGTCTTGATGCTCGTGTCCATCAATGGACGCGTAAGGCTCCCACTTCCTACCGCACAAGGCGAAGTCAGAGAACCTTCCTGGTCCCCTTTCCTGAACTGACGCGGCGCTATACGTTTTACTTAACACACTGGGGTTCATTAGGAGTTTCACGATGGAAATGCTGAAGTTTGGTAAATTTGCTGCGCTGGCACTGGCCATGGCTGTAGCTGTAGGTTGCTCGTCCAAAGGCGGCGACAATGCCGGTGAAGGCGCGGTAGATCCAAACGCTGGTTATGGCGCAAACACTGGCGCAGTTGACGGCTCCCTGAGCGAAGAAGCTGCTCTGCGCGCAATCACCACTTTCTACTTCGAATACGACAGTTCGGACCTGAAGCCAGAAGCCATGCGCGCTCTGGACGTTCACGCCAAAGACCTGAAAGCAAACGGCGCTCGCGTTGTTCTGGAAGGCAACACCGACGAACGTGGTACCCGTGAGTACAACATGGCTCTGGGCGAGCGTCGTGCGAAAGCCGTTCAGCGCTACCTGGTACTGCAAGGTGTTTCCCCAGCTCAGCTGGAACTGGTTTCCTACGGCGAAGAGCGTCCAGTTGCTACCGGCAACGACGAGCAGTCCTGGGCTCAAAACCGTCGCGTCGAACTGCGTAAGTAATTCGTCATGCGAACGTGCCGTCGTGCTGTAACTGTTCTGGCTCTCAGCCTCGCGCCACTTGCGGTGTGGGCTGCGGTTCCTGTGGTCGATGACAACTCCGGTTATAACAATAGCGGGAGCAGTTATCCGCCTGCAGGTTACGGTACGAACGGCGCCTATGCCGGGGGAGGGGTTTCGGCCCCTGTCTCGGCACAGGGCGAGCTGTTCAACCAACTGCAATCAATGCAGCAACAGATCGAGCGCCAGCAAGGTGCGATTGAAGTTCTGCAAAATGATGTAGCGCGCATGAAGCAGGAAAACCTGGAGCGATACCAGGATCTTGATCGGCGCATAGGAACCGGCGTTGCACCAGCCGCGAGTCCTCAAAATTCTTCCACCAGTGGTGATTTGAATGCCACCGGTGCAGCCGCAGGTGCGGCAGCTGGCGCAGCCGCCGCTCAAGCACCTGCCGCGGGTAGCGAGCCGGCAGATCCGGCGAAGGAAAAGCTCTATTACGACGCTGCCTTCGACCTGATCAAGGCTAAGGACTTCGACAAGGCCAGCCAGGCTTTTGCCGCGTTCCTGCGCAAATACCCGAACAGCCAGTATGCGGGCAATGCCCAGTACTGGTTGGGCGAAGTGAACCTGGCCAAGGGCGATCTGCAAGGTGCAGGTCAGGCATTTGCCAAGGTTTCGCAGCTGTATCCCAAGCACGCCAAAGTGCCTGACTCGCTGTACAAACTCGCTGATGTAGAGCGTCGCCTGGGTCATACCGACCGGGTCAAAGGCATTCTGCAGCAGGTGGTGTCCCAATATCCGGGCACTTCCGCCGCTCAGCTGGCCCAGCGCGATCTGCAAAAAATGTAAGCCTGCTTGACCCGTTTCAAAGAAACCCGCGCTTGTCGCGGGTTTTTTCGTTAGAATTCACGCCCATTTTATGAAACACGCTTTTGGGGGCCTGCGCTTTGCCGGGGTTCCTTCAAGTGCCTGACGGAGGCGGACAGCCTGTTTAGCTGTTACGCCCGTGGCGACTATGCAAGACACATTGAGAATCACCGAAGTTTTCTACTCGTTGCAGGGTGAAACGCGGACTGCTGGCCTGCCCACTGTTTTTGTGCGCCTGACCGGTTGCCCTCTGCGTTGCCAATACTGCGACAGCGCCTACGCGTTCACCGGCGGAACCATTCGCACGCTCGACGACATCCTCGAGCAGGTCGCAGGGTTTCGCCCGCGATACGTCTGCGTCACGGGCGGCGAGCCCCTGGCACAGCCCAACGCCATTCCCTTGCTCAAGCGCTTGTGTGACGCCGGTTACGAAGTGTCACTGGAAACCAGTGGCTCTATCGATATCTCGGCAGTAGATTCCCGGGTCAGTCGCGTTGTCGACCTGAAAACCCCGGGTTCGAAGGAAGCGCACCGCAACCGTTACGAAAACATTGAGCTGCTCACGCCCAACGATCAGGTGAAGTTTGTCATCTGCTCGCGGGAGGACTATGACTGGTCCGTTTCCAAGCTGATCCAGTACGGTCTTAACCTGCGTGCCGGTGAAGTCCTGTTCTCGCCAAGCCACCATGATCTCAATGCTCGGGATCTGGCGGACTGGGTGGTGGCGGACAACCTGCCAGTGCGTTTGCAATTGCAGTTGCATAAATATCTATGGAATGACGAGCCGGGGCGCTGAAATGACTGAACAACTGAACACTCCTGAAAAACGTGCGGTCATCCTGCTGTCCGGTGGCCTGGACTCGGCGACCGTCGTGGCCATGGCCCGTGCCGAAGGCTACAGCTGCTACACCATGAGCTTTGATTACGGTCAGCGCTCTCACGCCGAACTGCACGCCGCCGAGCGTGTAGCGCGAGACCAGGGTGTGGTCGAGCACAAGGTGATCGGCCTGAACCTGAACGGCATGGGTGGCTCGGCGCTGACCGACAGCAGCATCGATATTCCGGAAGAGTTGGGTGAGGGCATTCCGGTGACTTACGTGCCAGCGCGTAACACGGTGTTCCTGTCCCTGGCCCTGGGCTGGGCAGAAGTGCTCGGCGCCCGGGACATCTTCATCGGCGTCAATGCGGTGGATTACTCCGGTTACCCGGACTGCCGTCCCGAATTCATCGAGTCGTTCGAGCGCATGGCCAACCTGGCAACCAAAGCCGGCGTGGAAGGCAATGGCTTCCGCATCCAGGCACCGCTGCAAAACCTCAGCAAGGCGCAGATCGTCCAGGCCGGCGTTAAGCTTGGCGTGGATTATGGTCTGACCGTTTCCTGCTATCAGGCCGACGATGAAGGCCGTGCGTGCGGCAAGTGCGACAGCTGCCGACTGCGTGCAGAAGGCTTTGCGGCGGCCGGAATCAGCGATCCAACCCCTTATTTTTGATTTATTTCAAAATAGGTGTTGAATAGTCCTTAAAAATCAGTATTATACGCGCCACCACACAGCGGGTCGTTAGCTCAGTTGGTAGAGCAGTTGGCTTTTAACCAATTGGTCGTAGGTTCGAATCCCACACGACCCACCATTTTTGGCGGTTTAGAAAATCCGGAAGGCCCACGCAAGTGAGGATTTCCGGGTTTTTTTTTGCCCGCGATTCAAGTCAGCCCCGCAGCGGGCTGCTGCGCATGACGCAGGTCAGAATCACCTTTTGCATCCGTCGGATATTCTGTAGCCTTGCGCAGCTTCAACGCTGTCCGTGCCTGATGAATACTCACTTTCCCGGCGGTACCCTGAAGGGGCCGGAGCCGGGTGTATACTCGACTTTCGCGCGAATGCGCCTGCAGGTCTTGCGAACATGACGCAAATTTCCGAACGCCTTCTGGTTCAAGCCCACCTCGACGCCAAACAGCCCAAGCCGCTGACCGCCGATGAAGAGGCTTATTACCGTGCTGCCATCGCTGCCGAGCTCAAGGCTCAGGACGCGGTGCTGGTGGCCCACTTCTATTGTGACCCTGTGATTCAGGCGCTGGCCGAAGAGACGGGCGGTTGTGTCTCCGACTCGCTGGAAATGGCCCGTTTCGGCAACGCCCATCCGGCCAAGACCGTGGTCGTCGCCGGCGTGAAGTTCATGGGTGAGACCGCCAAGATCCTCAACCCGGAAAAACGCGTGCTGATGCCGACGCTCGAAGCGACTTGTTCGCTCGACCTGGGTTGCCCGGTGGACGAATTTTCTGCGTTCTGCGATCAACATCCGGAACGCACGGTGGTGGTGTATGCCAACACTTCGGCTGCGGTAAAGGCCCGAGCGGATTGGGTGGTGACTTCAAGCTGTGCGCTGGAAATCGTCGAAAGCCTGATGGACAACGGCGAGACCATCATCTGGGGCCCGGACAAGCACCTGGGGACCTATATCCAGCGCCAGACCGGTGCCGACATGCTGCTGTGGGACGGTGCCTGCATCGTTCACGAAGAGTTCAAGTCCAAGCAGCTTGAAGACATGAAGGCGCTGTACCCGGATGCGGCGATTCTGGTGCACCCGGAGTCGCCGACATCGGTGATTGAATTGGCCGATGCCGTGGGTTCCACCAGTCAGTTGATCGCGGCGGCACAGAGCCTGCCGAACAAGACGTTGATCGTTGCGACCGACCGCGGCATTTTCTACAAGATGCAGCAGCTGTGCCCGGACAAGGTCTTTATCGAAGCCCCAACGGCGGGTAACGGCGCGGCGTGCCGCAGTTGTGCACATTGCCCGTGGATGGCCATGAACACCCTTGAGCGCACGCTCAAGGCGTTGAAGGAAGGGTCGAACGAGATCTTTGTCGACCCGGCACTGATTCCGCAGGCGATTCGCCCGCTCAAGCGCATGCTTGATTTCACTCAGGCGGCGCGGATGAAGCTGGCCGGTAACGCCTGAGGTCTGTCAGGTAAGTCGTAAAAACTGTGGGAGCGGGCTTGCTCGCGAAGAGGGTGTATCAGTCGACATCTAGGTTGGCTGAGGCACCGCTTTCGCGAGCAAGCCCGCTCCCACATTGTTTTGCGCAAGCCCGGATTACTTGGTCTTCTTCGGAATCCGCACCAGTTCGGTATTTGAATAGATGTCATGCCAGCTGCGCTTCTGCTTGTCGAACAGCGACCAGAAGAATCCCAAGCCAACACACAGCAGCGAGGCAATCGACACCACAAAGCGCAGCAGCGCCTGCCACAGGCTGATGGACGAGCCGTCGGCATTCTGCACGCGGATGCACCAGACCTGCATGCCCAGCGTCTGACCGGACCAGGTCCAGAATTTGGCGAAGAAGCCGAACAGTACGAACAACAGCACTGTGGAGAGCAAGGGATCGCCGTCCAGCGCACCGGCTTCGGTCAGTGTGCGCATCCTTTCTTCGCCGATGATCGCCATCTGGATCATCTTGTAGATGCCGCTGGTGACGATCAGCAGGGCGGTGCACAGCAGGAAATCATAGAACATGGCTGCCAGGCGACGACCGAGGCCAGCGGCAGGAAAGTCGCCCTGGGGAGTAAGCAGGTGTTTCGACATGGCAGGCTCTCGGTGAAAAAAAGAAGCCATTTTACGGATTTACGCGCACAAAAAAGCCCCTGATGTCAGCATCAGGGGCTTTTTCGTTACAGAAGATTAGGCTTCTGCTTGTACTTCGTCAGCCTGCATGCCTTTCTGGCCCTGCACGGCGATGAAAGTCACTTTCTGGCCTTCTTTCAGGCTCTTGAAGCCGTTGCCCTGGATGGCGCGGAAATGCACGAACAGATCCGGACCGCTTTCAGGAGTGATAAAACCAAAACCTTTCTCGTCGTTAAACCACTTGACGGTACCGCTCTGACGTTGGGACATTTCTTATTTCCTTTGACGCAAAAAATTAATGACAGTCTCCTTCTCATGAAAGAGTACTGGGGCTGGTTGCAGGAGAGTAAGAAGACGTCGAACGGGATGTAGCTAACTTGTAGGCTACTGCCCAGGTCACGATTCCAAGCGACCCATGCAAACACAGTGAACAAACTCTACGCCAACTACGGGAGAAAAAACAAGCCCTGTGAAGGCCCCGTATTTCCTCAGGTTGATGGCAAAGTCAGTCCACTAGCGGGGGCTTATTCCCTGGTCTTGTTCAGTTGTTTTCGATCGTTATAAGCAAAGTTCATAATCGAAGCTTATAGCCAAGCGATGCACTGTTATATGGCGGTTGCGTTACACATTAGTGCACTGTTAACGCAACCGCGTTACTTATAGGAACATTCAATCAGCCGCGATAGTAGCGTTGTGGAACAAATGGCATTTTGCTTACAAGCAAAGGCACCTTTTTCCCACGAACAATCGCCCAAACCGGTGTGTCCAGTGCGATGTAGGCGCTGTCGACATAACCCATGGCCAGCGGTCCGCCCAGGGTCGGCCCGAAACCGCCGCTGCAGACGCTACCGATGATGTCGCCGGCTTCGTTGACGATCTCGGCGCCTTCACGCACGGGGGTACGTTCCTGTGGTAACAAACCTACGCGTTTGCGGTTCACGCCTGCCTGTTGCTGAGCGAATACGCTTTCAGCACCAGGGAAGCCGCCGGCCCGTGCGCCATCAGCGCGACGTGGCTTGGAGATCGCCCACAGCAGGCTTGCTTCGATCGGGGTGGTGTCGGTGTTCATGTCGTGGCCGTACAGGCACAGGCCGGCTTCCAGGCGCAAGGAGTCACGAGCGCCAAGGCCGATGGCGGCCACTTCGGCTTCAGCCAGCAGCGCACGAGCCAGGGCTTCGGCACTGGCGGCGGGTACGGAAATTTCGTAGCCGTCTTCACCGGTGTAACCCGAACGGCTGACAAAGCAGTCCACGCCCAGCAGCTTCACGCGGGCGAACTGCATGAAGGTCATCTTTGCAACTGTAGGGGCCAGGCGTGCCAGCACGGTCACGGCAGCCGGGCCTTGCAGGGCGAGCAGAGCGCGCTCTTCGAACAGCGGCTCGATCGTGCACTGGTCGCCAATGTGCTTGCGCAGGTGGGCCAGGTCCTGGTCCTTGCAGGCGGCGTTGACCACCAGGAATAGTTCGTCGTTACCCAGGTTGGCGACCATCAGGTCGTCGAGGATGCCGCCCGTCGCATTGGTGAACATGGCGTAGCGCTGCATGCCCACCGGCAGGTCGATGATGTCCACCGGCACCAGGGTTTCCAGGGCCTTGGCGGCATTGGCGCCGGTCAGGCGGATCTGGCCCATGTGCGAGACATCGAACAGCCCGGCCTGATCACGGGTGTGCTGGTGTTCTTTCATCACGCCCAGCGGGTACTGGACGGGCATGTCGTAGCCGGCGAACGGCACCATGCGCGCGCCGAGTTCGATGTGCAGTGCGTGCAACGGGGTTTTCAACAGTTGTTCGGTGGACATATTCAGCTCCTGAAGAAGGGTGCAGATGAGCGCGCATCAGCACTCGATAATGTTGACCGCCAAACCGCCACGGGCGGTTTCCTTGTATTTGCTTTTCATGTCGGCGCCGGTCTGGCGCATGGTGCGAATGACCTTGTCGAGGGAGACGAAGTGTTGCCCGTCGCCGCGCAGGGCCATGCGCACGGCATTGATGGCCTTGACCGAGCCCATGGCGTTGCGCTCGATGCAAGGCACTTGCACCAGCCCGCCAATCGGGTCGCAGGTCAGTCCGAGGTTGTGTTCCATGCCGATTTCCGCGGCGTTTTCCACTTGTTGCACAGTGCCGCCAAGCACTTCGCACAGGGCACCGGCGGCCATCGAACAGGCGACGCCGACTTCGCCCTGGCAGCCGACTTCGGCGCCGGAGATGGAGGCGTTTTCCTTGTACAGAATGCCGATGGCTGCGGCAGTGAGCAGAAAACGCACCACGCCGTCGTCATTGGAACCCGGGATAAAGCGCATGTAGTAGTGCAACACCGCTGGAATGATCCCCGCCGCACCGTTGGTGGGCGCCGTTACGACGCGTCCGCCGTTGGCGTTCTCCTCGTTGACGGCCAAGGCGTAGAGGTTGACCCAGTCGAGCACCGACAGCGGGTCGCGCAACGACGACTCCGGGTTCTTGCACAACTGCCGATGCAGCGCGGCGGCCCGGCGCTTGACCTTCAGCCCACCGGGCAGGATGCCTTCATTACGGCATCCGGCGGCGACGCAGTCCTGCATCACTTGCCAGATTTTCAGCAGGCCGGCGCGGGTTTCCGCCTCCGGGCGCCAGGCGCTTTCGTTGGTCAGCATCACCTGGCTGATCGACAGCCCGTATTTGACGCAATGACCGAGAAGATCCTTGGCACTTTTGAACGGAAAGGTCAGGGGGGTGGCGTCTTCGACGATGCGATCGGCGCCGGCGGCGTCCTCATCGACCACAAAACCGCCGCCGACCGAGTAGTACTCGCGGCTGCGGATCTGCAGGCCCGCCGCGTCGAAGGCGCGAAAAATCATGCCGTTGGGGTGATAGGCCAACGGTTTGCGAATCATCGCCAAGTGTTCTTTCTCGTTGAACGCAATGCTGTGTTCGCCGAGCAGGTTCAAGCGGCCGTTGCCGCGAATTTCTTGCAGGCGCGCGGCGACGGTCTCTGTATCCACGGTGTCCGGGTGTTCACCTTCCAGGCCCAGCAACACAGCCTTGTCACTGCCGTGGCCTTTGCCGGTGGCGCCGAGCGAGCCGTACAGCTCGACCTTGACGCAGGTGGTGGCCGTCAGCAGCCCTTCACGGCGCAGGCCTTCGACGAAACGCACAGCGGCGCGCATCGGGCCGACGGTGTGGGAGCTGGAGGGGCCGATGCCAATCTTGAACAGGTCGAACACGCTTAACGACATGGTGGTTCTCCGGTTTCTTGTTATTGAGGCAGCGGCAAGCAGCAAGCAGCAAGCAGCAAGCTACAAGCCGCAAGTTGAAAGCCGATCAGCTCTTTCTTGCAGCTTGAGGCTTGTAGCTTGTAGCTGCTTTAAGCGTAGCTTTCGATCGACGGGCAGGCGCAGACCAGGTTGCGGTCGCCGAACACGTTGTCGACGCGACCGACCGGTGGCCAGTACTTGCCTTCGATCAGCGACGCAACCGGGTACACCGCTTGCTCACGGCTGTACGGGTGCGACCACTCGCCCACCAGCTCCTTGGCGGTGTGCGGGGCGTTTTTCAGCGGGTTGTCGTCCTTGTCCAGGGTGCCGTTTTCCACTGCGCGGATTTCTTCGCGGATGCGGATCATGGCGTCGCAGAAGCGGTCCAGTTCTTCCTTGGATTCGCTTTCGGTCGGCTCGATCATCAGCGTGCCGGCTACCGGGAACGACATGGTCGGCGCGTGGAAGCCGAAGTCGATCAGGCGCTTGGCGACGTCATCGACGCTGATGCCGCTGCTGTCTTTCAGTGGACGCAGGTCTAGGATGCACTCGTGCGCCACCAGGCCGTTGCTGCCGGTGTACAGCACTGGATAGTGCTCTTCGAGGCGACGGGAAATGTAGTTGGCATTGAGGATCGCCAGCTGCGAAGCACGCTTGAGACCCGCGCCACCCATCATACGAATGTACATCCAGGTGATCGGCAGAATGCTCGCGCTGCCGAACGGTGCCGCGCAAACGGCGCCTTCCTTGCGCTCCATCTGTGCGTGGCCCGGCAGGAATGGTGCCAGGTGCGATTTCACACCGATCGGGCCGACGCCCGGGCCGCCACCGCCGTGGGGGATGCAGAAGGTCTTGTGCAGGTTCAGGTGCGAAACGTCGCCGCCGAACTTGCCCGGGGCGCAGAGGCCGACCATGGCGTTCATGTTGGCGCCGTCGATGTACACCTGGCCGCCGTTGTCATGAACGATGCCGCAGATTTCGCGGATGCCTTCTTCGAACACGCCGTGAGTCGACGGGTAGGTGATCATCAGCGCGGCGAGGTGTTCGCGGTGCTCGATGGCTTTGGCGCGCAGGTCTTCGATGTCGACGTTGCCACGGGCATCGCAGGCGGTGACGACCACGCGCATGCCGGCCATTTGTGCGGTGGCCGGGTTGGTGCCGTGGGCCGACGACGGGATCAGGCAGATGTCGCGACGGTCTTCGCCACGGCTCTGGTGGTAGGCACGGATCGCCAGCAGACCTGCGTATTCACCCTGGGAGCCGGCGTTCGGTTGCAGCGAAACCGAGTCGTAGCCGGTGGCAGCGCAAAGCATTGCTTCCAGTTCGTCGGTCAGTTGCTGGTAGCCGGCGCTTTGCTCGGCCGGGGCGAACGGGTGCAGGGCGCCGAACTCGGCCCAGGTCACCGGGATCATTTCGCTGGCGGCGTTGAGTTTCATTGTGCACGAACCCAACGGGATCATGGTGCGGTCCAGCGCCAGGTCCTTGTCCGCCAGTTTGCGCAGGTAGCGCATCAGCTCGGTTTCCGAGTGATAGCGGTTGAACACCGGGTGGCTGAGGATCGGCGACTGACGCACCAGCGCAGCCGGGATGGCGCTCTGCACCGAGGCGGCGAGGGCGGCGAAGTCTGGCAGGGCCTTACCGTCGGACAGCAGGCTCCACAGGGTTTCCACGTCGGCCTGAGTAGTGGTTTCGTCCAGGGACAGGCCCAGGCGCTCGCCATCGACCACGCGCAGGTTGATGCGCTGGGCGTGTGCCTTGTCGTGCAGGGCCGCGGTTTGCGCGCCGGTCTTCACGGTCAGGGTGTCGAAGAAGCTCGCTTGCTCGACGTTCAGGCCCAGTGCGCTCAAGCCTTTGGCCAGGATCGCAGTCAGGTGATGCACGCGATTGGCGATCTGCGTCAGGCCTTTTGGACCGTGGTACACGGCGTACATGCTGGCGATGTTGGCCAGCAGTACTTGCGCGGTGCAGATGTTGCTGGTGGCTTTCTCGCGACGGATGTGTTGCTCGCGGGTCTGCATGGCCAGGCGCAGGGCCGGGTTGCCGAAACGGTCTACGGAAACACCGACCAGACGGCCCGGCATGTCACGCTTGAACGCGTCCTTGGTGGAGAAGTACGCCGCGTGTGGGCCACCGAAGCCCAGCGGCACGCCGAAGCGTTGTGCACTGCCGATGGCCACGTCAGCGCCGAATTCGCCGGGCGCGGCCAGCACGGTCAGGGCCAGCAGGTCGGCAGCCACGGCAACGAGGGCGTTGGCGGCGTGGAAGCGTTCGGTCAGCTCGCGGTAATCGAACACGTCACCGTTGCTCGCCGGGTATTGCAGCAGCGCGCCGAAGAATGGCGTCACGTCAGTCAGTTCGTGCTCGTCGCCAACCACCACGTCGATGCCCAGAGGCTCGGCACGGGTGCGCAGTACGTCAAGGGTCTGCGGGTGGCAATGCACGGAGGCGAAGAAGGCGTGGCTGCCCTTGTTCTTGCTCAGGCGTTTGCAGAAGGTCATGGCTTCGGCTGCGGCGGTGGCTTCGTCGAGCAGCGAGGCGTTGGCGATCGGCAGGCCGGTGAGGTCGCTGATCAGGGTCTGGAAGTTCAGCAGCGCTTCGAGACGACCCTGGGAAATTTCTGGCTGGTACGGGGTGTAGGCGGTGTACCAGGCCGGGTTTTCCAGCAGGTTGCGCAGGATCGGCGACGGCGTGTGGGTGCCGTAGTAACCCTGGCCGATGAAGGTCTTGAACAGCTGGTTTTTAGTCGCGATGGACTTGATCAAGGCCAGGGCATCGGCTTCGCTCAAGCCGTCTTCCAGGCCGAGGACGCTGGTGCCCTTGATGCTGTCGGGAATCACGCTGGCGCTCAGGGCTTCCAGGGAGTCAAAACCGAGGCTGTTGAGCATGGATTGCTCGTCACCGGCGCGCGGGCCGATGTGACGGGCGATGAATTCGTTGGCGGTAGTCAGATTCACTTGGGTCATGTCAGCGCTCCTCAGGCTTCGGCTTGGGCTTTGATCAGGCGGTCGTAGGCGTCCTGATCCAGCAGTTGGGCGACAGCCGAGGCGTCGCTTGGCTGGAAGCGGAAGAACCAGCCTTCGCCCAGCGGATCTTCGTTGACCAGCTCAGGGCTGCTGTCCAGCGCCGGGTTCACTTCCAGCACTTCGCCGTCCAGCGGCATGTACACGCCGCTTGCAGCCTTTACCGATTCCACGGTGGCGGCTTCGGCGCCTTTGTCGTAGGACTGCAGCTCAGGCAGTTGAACGAAAACCACGTCGCCCAGGGCGTTCTGTGCGAACGCGGTGATGCCGACCGTAACGCTGCCGTCAGCTTCGGTGCGCAGCCATTCGTGATCTTCAGTAAAACGCAACTCGCTCATGGAAACTCCTAAGGGGCCAGACTCGTCTGGTGGACGCGATTGAATGCTTGGGCAATGCCCGGGTTATGGGGGAGTACATAGCAAGAACGCGGCCAACGTTGTTTTTATTCTTATTGATCAATGATTTAGGTGGTTTCGACAAAGGCTGAAATTCAATCGTTGTAGCGAAATCGATACGGCATATGTCAAGGATGAAAGCCGAGGTGGATCAAAGCCTTGCACAGCCGTGATCGGAGAGGGGTGTAGCGATATCGTTCCGCTGTAGCGCTTTCAGTACAGATTGAGGTCGTTTTTGGCGCGGTTTTTCGGATGACGGAGGAATCTGTAGGAGCGAGCCTGCTCGCGATGAGGCCATGTCAGTCGACATCAATGTTGAATGTCACACCGCTATCGCGAGCAGGCTCGCTCCTACAGTTGTTCGGTGTCAGGCCTCAGGCTTTGTTGGGAATCCCATACTTGCGCAACCGATGGGCAATCGCCGTGTGGGAGGTTTGCAGGCGGGTCGCCAGTTGCCGGGTCGAGGGATAGCTGGCGTAGAGTTTTTCCAGCAGGGTTTTCTCGAATTCATCCATGGCCTGTTCCAGGCTGTCGACGTCATGGTCGCTCTGGCGCGCTACCGAGGTGCCGGCGATGTCGAGGTCGCCGATGTCCACCAGGCTGCTTTCGCAAATCGCCGCTGCACGGAAGATCACGTTCTGCAATTGCCGCACGTTGCCCGGCCAGCGGTTGCCCAGCAGCGCCGGATAAGTGCCTGGCGCCAGGCGACAGATTGGTCGCTGGATCTGCGCACACGCTTGCTGCATGAAGTAGCGGGCCAGCAGCAGGATGTCCTGGCCGCGTTCGCGCAGGGGCGGAACTTCGACGTTGAGGACGTTGAGGCGATAGAACAGGTCTTCGCGGAACTGCCCTTCGCTGACCATTTTTTCCAGGTCGCGGTGGGTGGCGCTGAGGATCCGCACATTGACTTTGACCTCACGGTCACCGCCGACCCGGCGAAAACTGCCGTCGTTGAGGAAACGCAGCAATTTGGCCTGCAAGTACGGCGACATCTCGCCGATTTCATCGAGAAACACCGTGCCCTGGTTGGCCAGTTCCATCAACCCCGGCTTACCACCCCGTTGTGCGCCGGTGAAGGCACCAGGGGCGTAGCCGAACAGTTCACTTTCGGCGAGGTTCTCCGGCAATGCCGCGCAGTTCAACGCGAGAAAGGGTGAACTGTGCCGGGCGCTGATGGCGTGGCAGGCGCGGGCCACCAGTTCCTTGCCGGTGCCGGTTTCGCCCTGGATCAACAACGGTGCATCGAGGGCCGCCACACGCTGGGCGCGCGTCTTGAGGGTGCGGATCACCGGGGACTCGCCGAGCAGGGCATCGAAACCTTCGGCGTGGTCATGGTGCAGCGCGGAAAGGCGTTCGCCGATGCGGTTCGGTTGGTACAGGGTCAGCAGGGCACCGGCGTCGGTGATCGGAGTGGCGTCGAGTAACAAAGTCTGGCCGTTGACGGTGATTTCCCGCAGCGGCAGGCGAAAGCCGTGTTCGAGCAGGGCGTCGAGCAAGGCCGGGTCGGCAAACAGGTCGCCCACGCTTTCACCGTCCGGTTCGCGGCCGTACAGGGCGATCAGGGCCGGGTTGGCCAGCAGCACCTTGCCGTCGCTGTCCAGTGCCAGTACCGGGTCGGTCATGGCAGCAAGCAACGCGTCGAGCTGCAAGTGCCGGCGCTGGCCGGGCAGGATGTCGACCACCGTCACCGCTTGCACGCCACGCACGCTGAACAGGGCATCGCGCAGTTCCTCGAGGACTTGCGCGCTCAGGGTCGGGGCATCGATATAAACATTGGGCGGGACCATTTCCACCGCATCCAGGTTCAGATTGCGCCCGCCGAGCAGGGCCAGGACTTCCTGGGTGATACCGACGCGGTCGATGAAACTGACGTGGATACGCATGGGGCGGTTTTGGGTTCTGCAGTGCGAAGGGTGGCAAGTATGCCTTGGGGCGGGCTAATGGTGAAATTTTGAAACGGATTTGCAAGTGCCCACCGAACCAATGTGGGAGCGGGCT
>NZ_JAHBCX010000046.1:0-44246 GCF_019955895.1 Pseudomonas sp. GL-B-12 | reverse complement strand
GACCATAGAGCGTTGGAACCACCTGATCCCATCCCGAACTCAGCAGTGAAACGATGCATCGCCGATGGTAGTGTGGGGTTTCCCCATGTGAGAGTAGGTCATCGTCAAGATTAAATTCCGAAACCCCTATCTGCGTATGCAGGTAGGGGTTTTGTTTTTGTCCGCCGTGTAGGAGCGAGCTCGCGATGGGCTTCAGGACGGCGCGGGGCATCAGCAAGTTAGCGTCAGCGTTGACGACCATCCTCGGAACGCCGCTCGGAGCAAGCTCACTCCTACAGCAAGTCGCCTTCAATGCTAAAGTCGTCCCTCGATTTGTGTTTTCCAAGGAAGCCTTTATGCCGGACGCGACGTCCCTCAGTGCTGGTTTTATGGTGGTTCACGGCAACCGCCTGGACGAGTTGCGCAGCCTGGTGGTCAGCTGGATGCGCCGCTACCCGCTGGCTCCCCTGGAGAATGAAATCGCGTTGGTGCAAAGCAATGGCATTGCCCAATGGCTGAAGCTGGCACTGGCGGAAGATTCTGAAGAAGACGACATGGGAGGCTGCGGCATCGCTGCCGCCATCGACGTGCAGTTGCCCGGCAGCTTCATGTGGCAGCTCTATCGCATGGTCCTTGGCCGCGACGAAATTCCGGTCAAGTCCCTGCTCGATAAAGCCCCGCTGACCTGGCGCCTGATGCGCCTGCTGCCGCAGTTGATCAACCAACCGCACTTCGAGCCGCTGCAGCGTTTCCTGACCCATGACACCGACCTGCGCAAACGCTATCAACTGGCTGAGCGTCTGGCGGATCTGTTCGACCAATACCAGGTGTACCGAGCTGACTGGCTCGAAGACTGGGCGCAAGGTCGCCATCAAACAAGAAGCGCCAGGGGCGAAGCCAAACCCCTGACCCCGGCCAATTGCTGGCAAGCAGAGCTATGGCGCGCACTCTTGCTGGATGTGGGAGCAGAAGGCATGGCGCAAAGCCGTGCCGGTGTCCATCAGCGGTTCGTCGAACGTATCAACCATCTCGAAACAGCCCCCAAGGGATTACCCTCGCGAGTGATCGTTTTCGGGATTTCTTCCCTGCCTGCTCAAGCCCTGGAAGCACTGGCGGGACTGGCACGATTCAGTCAGGTTCTGCTGTGCGTCCATAACCCGTGTCGTCACCATTGGGCGGACATCGTCGCCGATAAAGACCTGTTGCGGCATCAATACAAGCGTCAGGCCCGCAAGAGCGGCATGCCGGTAGTGATCGATCCGCAAACCCTCCACCAGCATGCCCACCCGCTGCTGGCCGCATGGGGCAAGCAGGGGCGGGACTACATCAACCTGCTCGACAGTTATGACGATCCCAACAGCTATCGTTCAGCATTCCGCGACGGGCGCATCGACCTGTTCAGTGACGGTCAGCCGCTGAACGTGCTCAACCAGTTGCAGGACGACATCCTTGAGCTGCGCCCTCTCAACGAGACAAGGGAGCGTTGGCCGGCTATCGATCTTGAGCAGGACGAATCGATCCGTTTTCACATCGCCCACAGCGCCCAGCGAGAAGTCGAGATCCTCCACGATCAACTGCTCGCGCGCTTCAGCGCCGAGCCGACACTGCGGCCCCGGGACATTATCGTGATGGTTCCGGACATCGACAGCTACGCACCGCATATTCGTGCCGTGTTTGGTCAGCTTGACCGCCAGGATCCACGCTTCATTCCGTTTACCCTGGCTGACCAGGGCCAGCGTGGTCGCGATCCATTGCTGATTGCAGTCGAGCACCTGCTCAAGCTGCCTGACAGCCGATTCCCCGTCAGTGAGATTCTCGATCTGCTGGACGTCCCGGCACTGCGCGCTCGCTTTGCTGTCGAGGAGCGTGACCTGCCGACGCTGCACCGCTGGATCGAAGGTGCCGGCATTCGCTGGGGCATGAATGCCGAGCAACGTGCCGGGCTCGGGCTGCCTGATGAACTTGAGCAAAACAGCTGGCGTTTCGGCTTGCGACGGATGTTGCTCGGTTATGCCGTTGGCGGCGCCGATGCTTATGCGGGTATCGAACCCTACGACGAGATCGGTGGTCTGGACGCTGCGCTCATCGGTCCGCTGGTTGCGTTGCTGGACGCGCTGGAAGTGGCTCACCACGAACTCTCTCAGCCTGCATCGCCGGGGCAATGGGGCTTGCGCTTGCAGGCATTGGTGCAGTTGTTCTTCCTTGCCGGTAACGAACACGATGACTACTTGCTGGCCCAGCTCGAAGAGCTGCGTGAGACCTGGCTCGAGACCTGCGAATCCGTCGGGTTGCAGGATGAGTTGCCGCTGACTGTCGTCCGTGAAGCCTGGCTTGCAGGTCTGGATCAGGGCCGTTTGTCCCAGCGTTTTCTGGCCGGTGCGGTCAACTTCTGCACCTTGATGCCCATGCGCGCGATCCCGTTCAAACTGGTGTGCCTGCTGGGCATGAATGACGGCGATTATCCGCGCGCGCAACCGCCGCTGGATTTCGATCTGATGGGCAGTGATTACCGTCCGGGCGACCGCTCCCGGCGCGAAGATGACCGCTACCTGTTGCTGGAAGCCTTGCTGTCGGCAAGGGACCAGCTCTACATCAGTTGGGTGGGCCGCAGCATCCGCGACAACAGCGAGCGGCCTGCTTCGGTGCTGATCGGCCAGTTGCGTGATCACTTGGCCAGCGGTTGGCGATTGCTGCAAGGCGACGAGGATCTGCTGGAAGCCATGACCCGCGAACACCCATTGCAACCCTTCAGTGCTCGCTACTTTCACGAAGGGGATGAGTCGTTCAGCTACGCCACCGAATGGCAGGTCCTTCATCAAGCGACAGAGCAACAGGCAAGCGCCGAAGTGCTCGGCCCCCACGTTCAGGACGAACCACTCAGTCTCGGTCAACTGCAGGATTTCCTGCGCAATCCGGTACGGCACTTTTTCACCCAGCGACTGAAGGTCTTCTTCGAGGCGGCCGAAGTGCCGTTGGCCGATGAAGAGCCTTTTGTCCTGGATGCGTTGCAGCGTTACAGCCTCAGCGACCGTTTGCTCGAAGCGGCGCTGGCAGATCCGGGAAATACCGGACAGGCATTGGAGGATCAGGCGAAACGTTTGCAGAACAGCGGGCTGCTGCCCATGGCCGGATTCGGTGAGTGCCTGCAACGCGAGTTGATCGAGCCATTACCTGACTTGCTGCAACGCCACCAACAGCTCCTGGCGTTGTGGCCAACACCGCTCAGCAGCGCGTTGCCCGTCAGTCTTGAGCTGCAGGGCCTGCACATCGAGGGCTGGCTCAGCGGCCTGCATCAGCGTGCTGATGGCGGTTTGTTGTCTGTCACAACGATCCCCAACAGTATCGGCTCGATCAAGTCGCGCAAATGGCATCGACTGACGCGCCCCTGGGTCAATCATCTGATGGCTTGTGCCAGTGGCATGGCGCTGACCACCGCATTGGTGGCCAGCGACGACAGCCTGTTGCTCGGTCCACTGGACCAGTCCACTGCGCAGACAATTCTCGGTGACCTGTTGATGGCCTGGCAGTCGGGGATGCGCCAGCCTCTGCCGATCGCGGTCAAGACAGCCTTCGCGTGGCTGGGGCAAACCGACCCGGTCAAAGCCGAGGCCGCTGCGCGCAAGGCCTATGAAGGTGATGGGCAGACGATGGACGGAGAGCGCCGCGAAAGCCCGGCACTCGCGCGTCAATTCGCCGATTACGATGCCTTGGTCGCCGACGAGACGTTTCCCCAGTGGTGTGACGCGCTCTATCGCCCGCTTCTTGAAGCACCCTGGCGTTCACTGTCCAGCGAGGAGTCGCGCTGATGAGCAAGAAGACACCTCTGGCCCTGGCATTCCCGCTGCGCGGCAGTCAACTGATCGAAGCCAGCGCCGGGACCGGCAAGACGTTCACCATTTCCGCGTTGTACCTGCGCCTGGTGCTGGGCAATGGCGGGGAGGACAGTGGCTTCGGACGTGAACTGTTGCCGCCGCAGATCCTCGTCGTGACGTTCACCGACGCTGCGACCAAAGAGTTGCGCGAGCGCATTCGCACGCGGCTCGCCGAGGCCGCGCGATATTTCCGCGATGAAACACCAGCCCCCGACAGCCTGATTGCCGAGTTGCGTGATCAGTACCTGCCCGAGCAATGGCCGGGGTGCGCAAACCGCCTGGATATCGCCGCCCAGTGGATGGACGAGGCGGCGGTGTCGACCATCCACAGTTGGTGCCAGCGCATGTTGCGCGAGCATGCGTTCGACAGCGGCAGCCTGTTTACCCAGACCCTGGAAACCGACCACAGCGACTTGCTGGGGGAAGTCCTGCGCGATTACTGGCGGCTGTTCTGTTACCCGATGCAAGGTGACGCCTTGAATTGGGTGCGCAGCAATTGGGGCGGGCCGGCGGCGCTGCTGCCGCGGATTCGTGCACTGTTCGCCAGCGAGCGGGATGCGCATGAAGGGAAAGAGCCCGCCGAAGTGATTTCGCAATGCTTGCAAGAGCGACGGGCGGACCTGATCGAACTCAAGAAGCCCTGGCTGCAGTGGGCGGACGAGTTGCTTGCGATCTGTCACCAGGGCGTTGCCGGCAAGGCGGTCGACGGTCGCAAGATGCAGGCACGCTATTTCGAGCCCTGGTTTGAAAAGATCAAAGCCTGGGCCGAAGACGAATCCTTCGAGCAACTGGATATCAGCACCGGTTTCACTCGCCTGACCCCGGATGGCATGGCTGAAGCCTGGAAAGGTGAGGCTCCTCGACATCCGGGGCTCGATGCGATGGCCGGCCTCAAGGCCTGTCTCGATGGGTTGCCAACGCCTGATGCCCCCGTACTGCAACATGCGGCCCGCTGGGTCGGGGCGCGATTCGAGGAAGAGAAACGCCGCCGCGCGGAAATGGGTTTTGACGACATGTTGCTGCGCCTTGATGCGGCCTTGCAGTCCGATGGCGGCGAACGACTGGCAACCCTGATTCGTGAACAGTTTCCGGTCGCCCTGATCGATGAGTTCCAGGACACCGACCCGGTGCAATACCGAATCTTCGAGAGCATCTACCGCATTGAAGAGAACAGCCCCGAGTGCGGTCTGTTCCTGATCGGCGACCCGAAACAGGCGATCTACGCTTTTCGCGGTGCCGACATCCATACTTACCTGCGCGCCCGCCAGGCCACCACCGGCCGCCTGCACACCCTGGGCACCAACTTCCGCTCGAGCCATGGCATGGTCAACGCGGTGAACCATGTGTTCGAGCGCGCCGAAGCCCGGGAGTCAGGACGCGGCGCTTTCCTCTTTCGGGAGAAGAATGGCGACAACCCAGTTCCGTTCACGCCGGTTGCCTCCCAAGGCCGCAAAGAAGTCTTGCGCATCAATGACCAGGCAATCCCGGCCTTGAACATCTGGCACTTGCCGGCCGAACAACCGTTGTCCGGTGCGGTGTACCGGCAACACCTGGCGGCGGCCTGCGCCAGTGAAATCACGGCATTGCTCAACGGCGGGCAGCAGGGGCAAGCGGGGTTCACCCAGGACGGCAAAGCCTTCAGGGGCCTGCTGCCGGCGGACATCGCCATCCTGGTTCGCGACGGCAAGGAAGCGCAGGCGGTTCGTGCGCAATTGGCCGCCCGTGGCGTGCGCAGTGTTTACCTGTCGGACAAGGACTCGGTGTTCGCCGCCCAGGAGGCGCATGACGTGCTGACCTGGCTCAAGGCCTGCGCCGAGCCGGATGTCGAGCGACCGCTGCGAGCCGCGTTGGCCAGCATCACGTTGAACCTTTCGTTGACGGAACTGGAGCGGCTGAATCAGGACGAGTTGGCCTGGGAATCCCGGGTCATGCAGTTCCGTGGCTATCGCGAAGTCTGGCGCAAACAGGGCGTACTGCCGATGCTGCGACGCCTGCTGCACGACTTCCGCCTGCCCCAGGCGTTGATCGCCCGCAGTGACGGCGAGCGCGTGTTGACCAACCTTCTGCACCTTTTTGAACTACTGCAACAAGCCGCCGCCGAACTCGATGGCGAGCAAGCCCTGATCCGGCATTTGTCCGAGCATCTGTCGTTGTCCGGGCAGGCTGGCGAAGAGCAGATCTTGCGTCTGGAAAGTGATGAGCAATTGGTCAAGGTCGTGACCATTCACAAGTCCAAAGGCCTTGAGTACCCCTTGGTGTTCCTGCCGTTCATTTGCTCGGCGAAACCGGTGGATGGCAGCCGCCTGCCGTTGCACTACCACGATGAATCCGGCAATGCCCAGGTCACGTTGAAGCCGACGACAGAATTGATTGCCCTAGCTGACGATGAGCGTCTGGCCGAGGATCTGCGCTTGCTCTATGTCGCCCTGACCCGGGCGCAACACGCCTGCTGGCTGGGGGTGGCCGACCTCAAGCGCGGCAACAACAATGGCTCGGTGCTGCATCTGTCGGCATTGGGTTATCTGTTGGGCGGCGGTGCACCGTTGGCCGACTCCCCTGCGTTGCAGCTTTGGTTGCGGGACCTGCAACAGGACTGCCCGGCGCTGGCCTATGCCGAGATGCCTGAAGCAACAGCAGAGCATTACCGGCCACCGCAAAACGACGCAGCGCTGCTGGTTCCGCTGGTTCCGAAACGCAAGGCCAGTGAAAACTG
Source organism: Pseudomonas sp. GL-B-12 (assembly GCF_019955895.1). Classification (NCBI taxonomy): domain Bacteria; kingdom Pseudomonadati; phylum Pseudomonadota; class Gammaproteobacteria; order Pseudomonadales; family Pseudomonadaceae; genus Pseudomonas; species Pseudomonas sp. GL-B-12. The sequence goes on along the minus strand of NZ_JAHBCX010000046.1, from coordinate 37,682 downwards.
GTGGATTGCTTCCTACAGCGCATTGCGCATTGGCGACACCCTGAGTGTCGGCACGGACGAGGCGCCGGAGAGCCCGCAGGCGCAAAAACTGTTCGATGACGAACGCCTTGACCCGCTGGCCCCCAGGGAAGTGGTGGCCGGTGGCGGCGATATCCATCGCTTCCCGCGCGGCCCGAACCCCGGCACCTTCCTCCATGGCTTGCTCGAATGGGCGGGGGGCGAGGGTTTTGATGCGGCACCACAAGAGGTGATCGACGCCATTGCCCGTCGCTGCAACCGTCGAGGCTGGGAGGGCTGGATCAGCACCTTGAGTGACTGGCTGCAGCATCTGCTCAAGTCGCCGTTGCAACTGGGCGCCGGTCAGGCACCGGTGGTATTCAGCCAGTTGACGCAGTATCAGGTCGAGATGGAGTTCTGGTTCGCCAGCCATAAGGTCGATGTGCTCAAGCTCGATGCGCTGGTGTGCCAATACACCCATAACGGCGTGGCCCGGGTCGCCGCCGAACCGGTGTTGCTCAACGGCATGTTCAAGGGCTTCATCGACCTGACGTTCGAACATGACGGCCGCTACTACGTTGCCGACTACAAATCCAACTGGCTCGGCGTCGATGATGCGGCCTACACCGCGCAGGCCATGGAACAATCGATTCTCGACAACCGTTATGACCTGCAATACGTGTTGTACCTGTTGGCCCTGCACCGCCAGCTCAAGGCGCGGCTCGCCGATTACGACTACGACCGGCATGTCGGCGGTGCGTTGTACCTGTTTTTGCGGGGGACGCGTGCGGCCAGCCAGGGGGTGTTTTTCGCCCAGCCGCCAAGAGAGCTGATCGAGCGTCTGGACAGACTGTTCCAGGGCAAGCCAGAACCCAAGGCCGAGCCCGCCTGGGAACAGGGAGTACTGTTATGAATCGCACATTCGCCGATTTGTTGCCCACATCGCTGGCCGCCGAAAGCCTGGCCGATTTGGCGCCGCTGAGTCGTGCCGACGACTTGCTGTTGTTGCTCACGCGCTGGGTCGAGCGTGGCTGGTTGCGCGCGCTGGACAAAGCCTTTGTGGCGTTTCTGCATGAACTGGCTCCGGAGGATGATCCACTGGTCTTGCTGGCAGCCGCGCTGACCAGCCACCAATTGGGCCACGGGCATGTCTGCCTCGACCTGTTCGAAACGCTGAAAGAACCGGATTTCGCCCTGTCGTTACCACCCGAAGGTGACGTGCAAGGCGGCACGATGCTGTTGCCCTCGCAATTGCTGGGATCGCTGGACGGTGCTCATTGGTGCAAGGTGCTGGCCGCCAGCAACCTGGTCGCACTGGCCGCTGACAGTCGTGACAACGTGCGCGACCGGCCTATGGTTTTATCGGGCAAGCGCTTGTACCTGCGCCGCTATTGGGCCTACGAGCGGCGGATCGACCTTTCGTTGCGCGAGCGTTTGACGGAACACGAATCCACGCCGAATGACTTGCTCCAGCGCCTCACCGGTTTGTTTGGTCCTGCCCGCTCCGGTGAGGTGATCGACTGGCAGAAGCTGGCCTGCGCCCTGGCGACGCGCAGCGCCTTCAGCATCGTCACGGGGGGGCCGGGAACCGGCAAGACCACCACCGTCGTGCGCTTGCTGGCGTTGCTCCAGGCGCCGGCGGTCGAGGCCGGCATGCCCCTGCGCATCCGCCTCGCCGCACCGACCGGCAAGGCCGCGGCGCGTCTGACTGAATCCATCAGCCAGCAAGTCCGGACCTTGAAGGTCACCCAAGACATACGAGACAAGATCCCCTCCGACGTCACCACCGTTCACCGCCTGCTCGGCAGCCGGCCCGGGACTCGTCATTTCCGGCATCACGCGGGCAATCGCCTGCCGCTGGATGTGTTGGTGGTGGACGAGGCCTCGATGATCGACCTGGAAATGATGGCCAACCTGCTCGAAGCCTTACCGGCCCATGCACGCCTCGTGCTGTTGGGTGACAAGGATCAACTGGCTTCGGTAGAAGCCGGTGCGGTATTGGGGGATCTTTGTCGCGACGCGGAGGCTGGCTGGTACAGCCCGCAGACGCGCCAGTGGCTGGAAACCGTCAGTGGCGAAAACCTGCAGGCCAGCGGGTTGCAGGAGGACGCGCAGGGCACTCATCCATTGGCCCAACAGGTCGTGATGTTGCGCCATTCCCGGCGATTCGGTGAAGGTAGCGGCATTGGCCAACTGGCTCGCTGGGTCAACCAGCAGCAACCTGAAGAAGCCCGCAAGTTGTTGTCGGCGCGCAGCCATGACGATGTGTATTGCCTGTCCCTCAAGGGGGAGCAGGATCGGGCGCTGGAACGCTTGCTTCTCGACGGCCATGGTGAGGGGCCGCAGGGGTATCGACATTACCTGAGCGTGTTGCGCAATCAGCGGCCGCCGTTGGACAGTCCGCTGGAAGATTCGCGCTGGATTGATTGGGCTCGACAAGTGTTGCAGGCCTTCGACGCATTCCAGTTGTTATGTGCCGTGCGCAAGGGGCCGTGGGGTGTCGAGGGCTTGAACCAGCGGGTGACGGAGGCATTGCTCAGGGCGCGCCTGATCGACAGCGACCAGCAGTGGTACGAAGGTCGCCCTGTCCTGATGACCCGCAACGATTACGGGCTGGGTTTGATGAACGGCGATATCGGCATTGCCCTCAAGCTCCCGGAGCAGGAAGGCCACGGGGCTGGAAAACAGGTTTTGCGCGTGGCATTCCCACGCAATGATGGCCAGGGTGGCGTGCGATTTGTCCTGCCCAGCCGCCTGAATGATGTCGAAACCGTGTACGCCATGACCGTGCATAAATCCCAGGGCTCGGAGTTCGCGCATACCGCGCTGATTCTTCCCGATGCCTTGAATCCGGTACTCACCAAGGAACTGATCTACACCGGAATTACCCGGGCCAAGGACTGGTTCAGCTTGATCGAGTCGCGTGCAGGCGTGTTTGAAGAGGCGGTGAAACGCCGGGTCAAACGCTTGAGCGGGCTGATGCTGGAGCTAAAGGAAGCCAGCGAGCCGACAAGCTGAAAGGTCAGTAATCGGCAAACAGCATCTCCCGGCTTTCTCCCATCAGCAGGCCCTGATTCTGCTCGGTGACCTCGCGGATGTAATCCCACAACAGGGTGATCCGCTTGAGCTTGCGCAGGTCTTCGCGGCAGTACATCCAGAATTGTCGGGTGATATTGATTTCCTGCGGCAACACCGGCAGCAAGCGCGGGTCCTGAGTGGCGAGGAAGCACGGCAGGATCGCCAGTGAGCGTCCTTGCTGCGCCGCCACGAACTGCGCGATCACGCTGGTGCTGCGCAGGTTGGCACTGGCACCGGGCAATACGTTGGCCAGGTACAACAGCTCCGAGCTGAACGCCAGGTCGTCGACGTAACTGATAAACGAATGTTTGGCCAAGTCCGCCGGGCGGTGGATCGGCGGGTGGTTGTCCAGATAATCCTGGGTCGCGTACAGCTGCAATCGGTAGTCGCACAGTTTGCAGCAGACGTACGGGCCATGCTCCGGACGCTCCAGGGCGATGACGATGTCGGCCTCGCGCTTGGACAGGCTGATGAAGTGCGGCAGCGGCAGGATATCCACCGAAATGGCCGGATAGGTGTCGACGAAGTGGCTGAGTTGCGGCGTGATGAAAAAGCTGCCGAAGCCTTCGGTGCAGCCCATGCGCACATGACCGGACAGCGCCACGCCGGATCCGGAAACCTGCTCGCACGCCATGTGCAAGGTACTTTCGATCGACTCGGCATACCCCATCAACCGCTGGCCTTCGGCGGTCAGGACAAAGCCGTTGGTCCGGGATTTTTCGAACAGCAAAGTACCCAACGCGGTTTCCAGGGAACTGATGCGTCGCGACACCGTGGTGTAGTCCACCGCCAGGCGCTTGGCCGCGGTGCTGGCCTTGCGGGTGCGGGCGACTTCGAGGAAAAACTTGAGGTCATCCCAGTTCAATGAGCCGAGGGAGGTGATGTTTTTTTGCATGTTGGACCGGTTTTTATGTGCGTTCTTATTAGAAGTTTGCACATCTATACTCCAAAAACAGTCCGTTAACCAATTCGCGGCACACGCCTCATCTCAAGGCGACTTTCTCGCCTTGGCTCCCAAGATAAAAACAAAGATCTGGAGACCCACATGAACGCATCGCTCACGCCCAACGAAACCACCGTGCAAAAGGTCAAACTGTTGATCGACGGTCAGTGGGTCGAATCCAAGACCACCGAATGGCACGACATCATCAACCCGGCGACCCAGCAAGTGCTGGCCAAAGTGCCGTTTGCCACCGCCGAAGAAGTCGATGCTGCCATCAGTGCCGCTCATCGTGCTTTCCAGACCTGGAAGCTGACCCCGATCGGCGCCCGCATGCGCATCATGCTCAAGCTCCAGGCGCTGATTCGCGAGCACTCCAAACGCATCGCCGCGGTCCTCAGTGCAGAGCAGGGCAAGACCATTGCCGACGCCGAAGGCGACATTTTCCGTGGGCTGGAAGTGGTCGAGCACGCCTGCTCCATCGGCAGCCTGCAAATGGGCGAATTCGCTGAAAACGTCGCCGGTGGCGTCGACACCTACACCCTGCGCCAGCCCATCGGCGTGTGCGCCGGCATTACCCCGTTCAACTTCCCGGCGATGATTCCGCTGTGGATGTTCCCGATGGCCATCGCCTGCGGCAACACCTTCGTGCTCAAGCCGTCCGAACAGGACCCGATGTCGACCATGCTGCTGGTGGAGCTGGCGATTGAAGCGGGTATTCCGGCCGGCGTGCTCAACGTCGTGCATGGCGGCAAGGACGTGGTGGACGGGCTCTGCACCCACAAGGACATCAAGGCGGTTTCCTTCGTCGGTTCAACCGCCGTCGGTACTCATGTCTATGACCTGGCCGGCAAACACGGCAAGCGTGTGCAATCGATGATGGGCGCCAAGAACCACGCCGTGGTGCTGCCGGACGCCAATCGCGAACAAGCGCTGAATGCGCTGGTGGGTGCCGGTTTCGGTGCTGCCGGTCAACGCTGCATGGCCACCTCGGTGGTGGTGCTGGTGGGTGCGGCCAAGCAATGGCTGCCGGATCTGAAGGCGCTGGCGCAAAAGCTCAAGGTCAATGCCGGCAGTGAGCCGGGTACCGATGTCGGCCCGGTGATCTCGAAAAAGGCCAAGGCGCGGATTCTCGACCTGATCGAAAGCGGCATCAAGGAAGGCGCGAAACTGGAACTGGACGGTCGCGAGATCTCGGTTCCCGGTTACGAGAAGGGCAACTTTGTCGGCCCGACCCTGTTCTCCGGCGTGACCACCGACATGCAGATCTACACCCAGGAAATCTTCGGCCCGGTGCTGGTAGTGCTGGAAGTTAATACGCTCGACGAGGCCATCGCCCTGGTCAACGCCAACCCGTTCGGCAACGGCACGGGCCTGTTCACCCAGAGCGGCGCGGCGGCGCGTAAGTTCCAGAACGAAATCGACGTCGGCCAGGTCGGTATCAACATCCCGATTCCGGTGCCGGTTCCATTCTTCAGCTTCACCGGTTCGCGCGGTTCCAAGCTCGGTGACCTCGGCCCGTACGGCAAGCAAGTGGTGCAGTTCTACACTCAGACCAAGACCGTCACCAGTCGCTGGTTCGATGACGACAGCGTCAACGACGGTGTGAACACCACCATCAACCTGCGTTAAGGAGCCGGACATGAAAATCGCTTTTATCGGTCTGGGCAACATGGGCGCGCCGATGGCGCGCAACCTGATCAAGGCCGGCCATGCACTGCGCCTGGTGGACCTGAACAAAGCCGTGCTGGCGGAGCTGGAACAACTGGGCGGCAGTATCAGCGCATCGGCCCGTGAAGCGGCAGAGGGCGCCGAACTGGTCATCACCATGCTGCCTGCCGCGGTGCATGTACGCAGTGTGTGGCTGGGCGAAGACGGCGTGCTCGCCGGTATTGGCAAAGGTGTACCGGCCGTGGATTGCAGCACCATCGATCCGCAGACCGCGCGGGACGTAGCCACCGCCGCTGCCAAACAGGGCGTGGCCATGGCCGATGCACCGGTCTCTGGCGGCACCGGTGGTGCAGCCGCCGGGACGCTGACCTTCATGGTCGGTGCCACTCCCGAACTATTCGCCACCCTGCAACCGGTACTGGCGCAGATGGGCCGCAACATCGTCCATTGTGGTGAGGTCGGCACCGGGCAAATCGCTAAAATATGCAACAACCTGCTGCTGGGGATTTCCATGGTGGGCGTCAGCGAAGCCATGGCGCTTGGCGATGCATTGGGCATCGACACCAAGGTGCTGGCGGGCATCATCAACAGCTCCACCGGGCGTTGCTGGAGCTCGGAGATGTACAACCCGTGGCCGGGTATCGTTGAAACGGCGCCGGCGTCGCGCGGTTACACCGGTGGTTTCGGTGCCGAACTGATGCTCAAGGATCTGGGGCTGGCCACTGAAGCGGCGCGTCAGGCGCACCAGCCGGTGGTACTCGGCGCGGTGGCCCAGCAGTTGTATCAGGCGATGAGTTTGCGTGGGGAGGGTGGGCAGGACTTCTCGGCGATCATCAATGGTTATCGCAAGCCGCAGTAAAGCGATTCATTGAATGTGGTGAGAGCTGTTGTGGTGAGGGGGCTTGTCGGAACGCCGCACCGCCCCGTTGGTTCGCGTAGCGGACCCTTATCCTGCAACCGAGCTCTGTCAGGTACATCGCATTTTCTGGTTTTGCGGTTGCTGCGCAACCGAACGGGGGCAAGCCCCCTCGCCACACAAGCTCGCTCCCACAGGGTACGGCGTTTACCTATAGCATTTTTGACCGGGAGATCACGTCGGGTGATCCCCCGGTTTTTTTGTATCAGGCAAACACGAAGTATTTGCGCACGGTTTCCACCACTTCCCAGGTGCCTTTCATCCCCGGCTCAACGACGAAAATGTCGCCGGCGCGCAGGTGGATCGGCGCCATGCCTTCCGGAGTGATGACGCAGTAGCCTTCCTGGAAATGGCAGTACTCCCACTTCACGTATTCCACGTACCACTTGCCTGGTGTGCAGATCCAGGTGCCCATGATCTTGCTGCCGTCTTCGCTCGTGTAGGCATTGAGGTTGACGGTGTGCGGGTCGCCTTCGAGTTTTTCCCATTTGCAGGCGTCGAGCACGGGCAGCGGGTGGGTGTCGCGAAGAACGGTAATCGGTGCGGTCATGATGACTCCGGGCAGTGGGCTCAAGAACTGAAGTCGCACCCTATAGCGCCTGTCCAGCGATTAGTTGTCTGTGGTCGACACTGAGGTGTCCAGAAACGCGCTCCCTGCTCAATCTTCTGGCTAGGCCAACGCTTGCAGCAACGCCTTGGCGTAGCCGGGCAGCGCGGCGAAATCGCGGGCGCAGATCAAGAGCCTGCGCTGTGCCCAGGGCTCTTGCAGGCAGAGGCTCTTGAAAGACGGTTCGTTGGACCACCGATCGACCGCCGCCAAGGGCACAATCGCCAGTCCCGCCCCTCGGGCGACCATGCGCATCACGCCATCGAAGCCATCGGCACGGATGCGAATTTGCATGCGCAGGCCGGCATGCAGTGCCTGCTCTTCCAGGTACACCGCCAACGCGCTGTTGGCATTCAGGCCGACGTAGTCGTGATGCAGCGTGTCGGTGAAGCTCACTGAGGTCGCATGAGCCAGGGGATGTTCCCGGGGCATGATCAGCACCAGCGGATCATCGCGGAACGCTTGGGTCTGCAGGTCATCGGTGTCCACCGCGTCGGACACGATGCCGAGGTCCGCCGCCCCCTGGCGCAGGGCGTGGGTGATGCGGGTGCTGGGCAGTTCCTGCAGGTCGATGTCGAGGTTGGGATGGCTGTGCAGGAAATCTGCGAGCAACTCTGGCAGGTACTCGGTGATCGCCGTGGTGTTGCACAGCAGCCGCACCTGGCCTTTGACACCCTGGGCGTACTCGGCCAGTTCCTGTTGCAGGCGTTCGGCCTGTTGCAGCAGAACCCGGGCGTGTTGCGCCAAGACTTTGCCTGCGGCTGTGGGCGTGACGCCACGGCGACCCCGTTCGAGAAACTCGGTGCCCAACGACGACTCCATGGCACGGATGCGTGCACTGGCCGCTGCCAGAGATAGATGACTGCGTGCGGCGCCGGCGGTGATGTTGCCGGTGTCGAGGATATTCAGGTACAGGCGCAGGTCGGTCAGGTCGAAGTGCATTGTCATCCCCGGATTTTTGTTGTCTGGGAGGCCGCCATCGCGAGCAAGCCCGCTCCCACAGGGGATCGCATTTCTTCTGCGAGAACTCGGTCACCTGTGGGAGCGGGCTTGCCCGCGAAGAGGTCAGTCGCTTCAGCGAAATACTCAGCCTCTGTCAAAGCAAGAGACAACCTCAGTATATGGCAGATTTTCAATCGCCCCCCCGCGGGCTCACCATGGACCCATGAACACACTCTCTGCGTTTTATCAGAATCTCGGCTTAACCCTTTCGTTGCTGGTCATCGGCACCTTTGTGCTGGCCGGCATGATCAAGGGCGTGATCGGCCTCGGCCTACCGACCGTTGCCATGGGCCTGCTCGGCCTGGCTATGGCGCCGACGCAGGCTGCGGCGCTGCTGATCATTCCGGCGACCCTGACCAACGTCTGGCAACTGGCATTCGGCGGGCATCTGTCGGGGCTGGTCAAACGGCTGTGGCCGATGTTGCTGGCGATTTTCATCGGCACCGGGGCAGGTACGCTGTGGATCGGCATGAGCGGTGGCCATTGGGTGGTGCGGGGGTTGGGGGCGGCATTGTTGCTGTATGCGCTGAGCGGTTTGTTCCTGCCGACTGTGCGTGTGGGGCAGCGCAGCGAACGCTGGCTCGGTCCGCTGTGCGGCGTGCTGACAGGCGTCATCACTTCGGCCACCGGCGTGTTCGTGATTCCGGCGGTGCCCTATCTGCAAGCGCTGGGTTTGAGCAAGGACGAGCTGGTGCAGGCGCTGGGCCTGTCGTTCACCGTCTCGACCCTCGCGCTGGCCGGTGGATTGCTATGGCGTGGTGCGCTTGGCGGGGGCGAGTTGAGCGCATCGCTGTTGGCGCTGATCCCGGCCATGCTCGGCATGTGGCTGGGGCAATCGCTGCGCCAGCGGATCAGCGCCCCGTGGTTCAAGCGCGTGTTTTTCGTTGGCCTAGGTGTGCTCGGCGGCCATTTGCTGATCAGCGGTTAGCGGACGACGGGCTGATCATCTCGATGGCGCGGATCTCGAAGTCCCGTTCCAGGTATTCATCACGCTGCGCGAGAAACTGCTTCATGTGCGGCAGGTTCGAGTGCACGTCGAGGTGGGCCTGGGATTGCCAGATCTCGTAGAAGATGAACAGGGTCGGGTCCTGTTTGTCGCGCAACATGTGGTATTCGATGCAACCGGGTTCGGCTCGGCTCGCTTGCACGTGGCCGCTGAAAAACGCTTCGAAGGCGTCGGATTTTTCCGCGCGGGTCTTGGCGTGCAGGATAAAACCCTGGATTTCACTCATCTACATCTCTCCTCAAGTCAGAACTGGCGCCAGTCTAAGGCAACAATCGCCTGTTGATTCGTGCTTGTAGGTCAAATGAATTTTGCCAAATCGACGCTTACTCCGTGCGAGGTCGATCGGTACTCTGCCGCCATCCGATTCCCGACCTTCCCGAGACCTCCCATGAAAAAAGTCCTGTTGCTCAATGGCGGCAAAAAATTTGCACACTCCGACGGCCGCTACAACGCCACCCTGCACGAGGCCGCGCTGAGCGTGCTGGATCGCGGTGGTATGGATGTCAAAACCACTTTCATCGACGAGGGCTACGACATCGCTGAAGAAGTGGCCAAGTTCCTCTGGGCCGACGTGATCATTTACCAGATGCCCGGCTGGTGGATGGGCGCGCCATGGACCGTGAAAAAGTACATCGATGAAGTCTTCACCGAAGGCCATGGCAGCCTCTATGCCAGCGACGGTCGCACCCGTTCGGACGCGTCGCAGAAGTACGGCAGCGGCGGCCTGATTCACGGCAAGCAGTACATGCTGTCGCTGACCTGGAACGCTCCGCAGCAAGCCTTCGACGACCCGACCGATTTCTTCGAAGCCAAAGGTGTGGACGCGGTGTACTTCCCGTTCCACAAGGCCAACGAGTTCCTGGGCATGACCGGTTTACCGACGTTCCTCTGCGTGGACGTGATGAAGCGTCCGAACATCGAAGGTGACGTGGCGCGCTATGAGCAGCATTTGGCTGAGGTGTTTGGCCTGAAGGCGTAACTGTCAGCTACTATCGAAAGCCTGAGTCTGTGTGCGGGCTTTTGTGGCGAGGGAGCTTGCTCCCGCTGGTGCGCGAAGCGGACCCAAAACCAGCCTGCTCGGTGGTTCAAGTTGTCTGCATCAAACCATTTACGACGGCTTCGCCGCCGAGCGGGAGCAAGGGTTCTTCTCAGCTTGGAAGAACCGGTCAGGACTATCGATAAGGGACACACGTGAAAGCCAGATCCGATGAATTGCAGGTTTTCGTCTGCGTGATTGAATGCGGGTCGATTTCCGCGGCGGCCGAGCAGGTCGGGCAAACGCCTTCGGCGGTCAGTCGTACGCTGTCGCGGCTGGAGGCCAAGCTCGACACCACGTTGATCAATCGCACCACGCGGCGCATGGACCTGACCGAGGAGGGCAAGTACTTCTTCGAACACGCCAAGCGCATTCTCGATCAGATGGATGAGCTCGAAGAGCGCCTGTCCTCGCGCCAGCAAACACCGTCCGGGCGGCTGCGGATCAACGCGGCATCACCTTTCATGCTGCACGCCATCGTGCCTTACATCGATGAATTCCGCCGGCTCTACCCCGACATCCAGCTCGAACTCAACAGCAACGATTTGATCATCGACCTGCTGGAACAGAGCACCGACATCGCCATCCGCATCGGCACCCTGACCGACTCGACGCTGCATGCCCGCTCCCTGGGTTGCAGCCCGCTGCACATCGTCGCCAGCCCGGCCTACCTGGAAAAGCACGGCACACCGCAAGCGGTGGCTGACCTGGCCCACCATACGCTGCTGGGGTTCACCCAGAACGAAGGCCTCAACCAATGGCCGCTGCGTTATGTGCATGGCGATCGCTGGCCGATCCAGGCGTCGATCAGCGCATCGAGCGGCGAGACCATCCGCCATCTCGCACTGGACGGCCAGGGCATCGCCAGCCTGTCGCATTTCATGACCATCGAAGACATTCGTGCCGGGCGCTTGAAAGTGTTGCTGGCCGAATTCAACAGCGGTTATCGCCAGCCGATCAACGCGGTGTACTACCGTAACTCGCAACTGGCCCTGCGGATTCAATGCTTCCTGGACTTTATCCAGGGCAAGTTGGTGGATTATGCGAGCGCAGACTTCAAGGGCTGATTCGTGATTCCTGCGCAAAAGTGAATTGGGTCAGAGGGCATTTTTCGGCAGTGATCGCTCCTTGATACTCCTTGCATCACTGATCAATGCAGGGAGTTTCTCCATGAATGTATTCGTTACCGGTGCCGCCGGTTTTATCGGCGGTTCCATCGCCACGGGCCTGGTCCAGGCCGGCCACAACGTCACCGGTCTGGTGCGCAGCGCCGAACAAGCCGATGAACTGCGTGCACTGGGCATCACCCCGGTAATCGGTACGCTGGACGACTGCGCCCTGTTGGCCGATCAGGCGCTTGCTGCCGACGCGGTGATCAACGCCGCCAGCAGCGATCATCGTGGCGCGGTGGAAGCCTTGCTCGATGCCTTGCGCGGTGCTGGCAAAGTGTTCCTGCACACCAGCGGTTCGAGCATCGTCGGTGATGCCTCGGGTGGTAAATCCAGTGATGTCATCTACTTCGAAGACAACCTGCCGAAACCGACAGTCGACAAGGCGGCGCGCGTGGCCATCGACAACCTGATCCTGGCGGCGGCCATGGATGGGGTGAACTCGGCCGTGATCTGTAACACGCTGATCTACGGCCACAGCCTGGGCGTCCATCGTGACAGTGTGCAGTTGCCACGCCTGCTGAAACAGGCGGGTAAAAGTGGTGTGGTGCGTCATGTCGGCCCGGGTCAGAACATCTGGTCCAATGTGCACATCGAGGACGTGGTTGCACTGTACCTGCTGGCGCTGACTGAAAACGTACCGGGCACCTTCTACTTCGTCGAAAGCGGTGAAGCGTCGTTCATCGACATGACCACCGCCATGGCCCAGGCGCTGAACCTGGGCGAGCCGCAGGACTGGGCGCTCAAGGATGCGGAAGCCGAGTGGGGCTATGAGATGGCCAACTATGGTTTGGGTTCCAACAGCCGGGTGCGCGGCAAGCATGCGCGGGAATTGTTGGGGTGGGTGCCGAAGCGCACGTCGGTGGTGGAGTGGATTCGCGACGAGATGGTGTGAGTTCGCTTAAAACCGCGTCATCGTTCTTCGTCGGAACGCCGCCCGGAGCAAGCCCGCTCCCACAATTGATCGCGCTCCGTCAGAAGGAATGCGATCGAATGTGGGAGCGGGCTTGCTCGCGAAGACTTTTTCGATGACACAGATGATGGCCGGTCGGCCCCCAATTCCGTAACATCCGCACGCTCTTTTTCGTCTCTCCCTGTGTGCGGTTCCCCATGAAAGCAAAACGTCTACGCGCCGATGTCCTGGCCGGGCTTACCACCTCCTTCGCCCTGTTGCCCGAGTGCATCGCTTTCGCGCTGGTGGCCCACCTGAATCCGCTGATGGGCCTCTATGGCGCGTTCATCATCTGCACCCTGACCGCGCTGTTCGGCGGGCGACCGGGCATGGTGTCCGGCGCGGCCGGCTCGATGGCCGTGGTGATCGTCGCGCTGGTGGTGCAACACGGCGTGCAGTATCTGCTGGCCACGGTGTTGCTGGGCGGGTTGATCATGATGGCGTTCGGGCTGCTCAAACTCGGCAAACTGGTGCGCATGGTGCCGCACCCAGTGATGCTCGGCTTCGTCAACGGCCTGGCGATCATCATTGCCCTGGCGCAACTGGAGCACTTCAAGAGCGGGGAGGCCTGGTTGAGCGGTACGCCGCTGTACATGATGATCGGGCTGGTCGCGGTGACCATGATGGTTGTCTATGTGCTGCCGCGCCTGACCCGTACGGTGCCGCCGGCGCTGGTGGCGATTCTCGGCGTGGGCCTGGCGGTGTACCTGCTTGGCCTGCCGACCCGCACCCTGGGCGATATGGCGCACATTGCCGGTGGCTTGCCGACGCTGGCTCTGCCGGACATTGCGTGGAACCTGGACACCCTGCGCATCATCGCGCCCTACGCGATCCTGATGGCGCTGGTCGGGTTGCTGGAAACCCTGTTGACCCTGAACCTCACCGACGAAATCACCGAAAGCCGTGGCTACCCGGATCGCGAGTGCGTGGCGCTGGGGGCGGCGAATGTGGTGTCCGGTGCGCTCGGCGGCATGGGCGGTTGCGCGATGATCGGCCAGACTATGATCAACCTCAGTTCCGGCGGGCGCGGGCGTTTGTCCGGTGTGGTGGCCGGGGTGTCGATCCTGTTGTTCATCCTGTTTCTGTCGCCGCTGATCGAGCGCATCCCGCTGGCCGCGCTGGTAGGGGTGATGTTCGTGGTGTCGCAACAGACCTTCGCCTGGGCCTCGTTGCGGGTACTGAACAAGGTGCCGTTGAACGACGTGCTGGTGATCATCGCGGTGACGGTGATTACCGTTTTCACCGACTTGGCAATGGCGGTGCTCTGCGGGATCATCATCGCGGCACTGAACTTTGCCTGGCAGCAGGCCCGACAGTTGTATGCCGACAGTCATCTGGAAACTGACGGCAGCAAGCTGTACCGGGTGCATGGCACGCTGTTCTTCGCCTCGACCACACCCTTTCTCAATCAGTTCGATCCGGCCAATGACCCGGCGCAAGTGACACTTGATTGCCAGCACCTGAGCTTTGTCGACTACTCGGCCATCGCCGCGCTGGGCACCTTGCGCGAGCGCTATGCCAAGGCCGGCAAGCACCTGCGGGTGCAGCATTTGTCCGAGCGTTGCAAGAAATTGCTCAAGCGCGCCCGGATGCAGCACGACTGAAATCAATCAGGCAGGCGCGATGAAAATCCGCCTGCCTGATTTTCATTATTTGCGACAACTCATACCTCTGTACGACGCGCCTTACCTCTGCACGAAAATTACTTTCACCTCGTTTGAAAATCACCTTCCGAAATGTTTTAAGAGTTTCACAAATATTTCGACGTGACCCTCTCGAGGAGTACCGCATGACCCTGTCCTTCGGCTATTGGCTGCTGGTGTATGCCGCTGTTGCCATCATCGCACTGATCGTTCTGATCGCCCGTTACCGGCTCAACCCGTTCATTGTCATCACCCTGATTTCCATCGGCCTGGCGCTGGTCGCCGGGATGCCGCCGTCCGGCGTGGTGGGGGCGTACGAGGCTGGGGTCGGCAAGACCCTGGGGCACATCGCGCTGGTGGTGGCGCTGGGCACGATGCTCGGCAAGATGATGGCCGAGTCCGGTGGAGCCGAGCAGGTGGCGCGGACCTTGATCGACCGTTTCGGCGAGAAGAACGCGCATTGGGCGATGGTGTGCATCGCGTTTCTGGTGGGGCTGCCGCTGTTCTTCGAAGTCGGTTTCGTCTTGCTGGTGCCGATTGCGTTCACCGTGGCGCGGCGCGTGGGCGTCTCGATCCTGATGGTCGGCTTGCCGATGGTCGCCGGGCTTTCGGTGGTGCATGCGCTGGTGCCGCCGCACCCGGCGGCGATGCTGGCGGTGCAGGTGTATCAGGCGTCGGTGGGGCAGACGTTGATGTACGCGATCCTGATCGGCATTCCGACGGCGATCATCGCAGGTCCCCTGTACGCCAAATTCATTGTGCCGCGCATTCAGTTGCCGGCGGAAAACCCGCTGGAACGCCAGTTCCTTGAGCGTGAACCGCGCGACAGCCTGCCGGGTTTCGGCATCACCATGGCAACCATTCTGTTGCCGGTGGTGCTGATGCTGATTGGCGGCTGGGCTAACCTGATTTCCACACCGGGCACAGGTTTCAACCAGTTCCTGCTGTTCATCGGTAACTCGGTGATCGCGCTGTTGCTGGCCACATTGCTGAGTTTCTGGACTCTCGGCCTGGCCCAGGGTTTCAACCGTGAATCGATCCTCAAGTTCACCAACGAATGCCTGGCGCCGACCGCGAGCATCACGCTGCTGGTGGGCGCCGGTGGTGGCTTGAACCGGATTCTGGTGGACGCCGGCGTCACCGACCAGATCGTCGGCCTGGCCCACGAGTTTCATTTGTCGCCGCTGTTGATGGGCTGGCTGTTTGCCGCGTTGATGCGCATCGCCACCGGTTCTGCCACTGTGGCCATGACCACCGCGTCAGGCGTGGTCGCGCCAGTGGCCATTGGTCTGGGTTATCCCCATCCGGAGCTACTGGTGCTGGCGACTGGCGCCGGGTCGGTTATCTTTTCCCACGTCAATGACGGCGGTTTCTGGTTGATCAAGGAATACTTCAACATGACCGTTGCCCAAACCTTCAAGACCTGGACCGTGCTCGAGACGTTGATCTCGGTCGTCGCCTTCGGCCTGACCATTGGCCTTTCTTACCTGATTTAGCCGGAGCCACTTGCATGGACATCCTCTACCAGATCCGCGCCCGTCAGGATTCCTTCAGCGCCGGTGAAGGACGCATCGCCCGCCTGATGCTCGACGACGTAGGATTTGCCGCCTCCGCCAGCCTCGATGAACTGGCGCTGCGGGCGGAGGTCAGCAGCGCCACGCTGTCGCGGTTCGCCCGCACGGTCGGCTGTAAGGACCTGCGTGACTTGCGCTTGCAACTGGCCCAGGCCAGCGGCGTCGGCAGCCGGTTTCTCGACCCGGCGGGCACGCCCGAGCAGTCGGCGTTCTACGGGCAGATCGTGGGCGACATCGAGTCGACCTTGCGCCAACACCTGGCAGCGTTCGATGAGTCACGTTTCGCCGATGCGGTGAAACTGCTGGGCAAGGCGCGGATGATTCACGCTTTCGGCATGGGCGGCTGCTCGACCCTGTGCAGCGATGAACTGCAGGTGCGCCTGGTGCGCCTCGGCTATCCGATCGCGGTGTGCCACGATGTGGTGATGATGCGCGTCACCGCCGCCAGCCTCAGTGCCGAACAGGTGGTGATTGTCTGTTCGCTGACCGGGATCACCCCGGAGCTGATTGAAACGGTGGAGCTGGCGCGCAACTACGGCGCACGCATTCTGGCCATCACCCGGGCAGACTCGCCGCTGGCGCAACTGGCCGACATCGTCCTGCCCCTGCAAAGCGCCGAAACCTCGTTCATCTACAAACCCACGGCAGCGCGCTACGGCATGCTGCTGGCCATCGACGTGCTCGCCACCGAGCTGGCCCTGGCCAATCCTGAAGACAATCAAGAACGTCTGCGGCGGATCAAACTCGCCCTCGACGAATACCGCGGCGGCGACGATCACTTGCCGCTGGGAGACTGACATGCAGTACGACACGCTGATCCGCAACGCCCTGATCATCGACGGCAGCAACAGCCCCGGATACCCCGCCGACGTGGCCATTCTCAACGGGCGCATCGAGCGTATCGGCGACTTGCGCGATGCCCACGCCAGCGAGGAAATCGACGCGCAGGGCCATGTGCTGGCGCCGGGTTTCATCGACGTGCACACCCATGACGACACCGTGGTGATCCGTCAGCCGCAGATGCTGCCCAAGCTCAGCCAGGGCGTGACCACGGTCATCGTCGGCAACTGCGGGATCAGTGCGTCACCGGTGATTTTGCGCGGCGATCCGCCGGACCCGATGAACCTGCTGGGCACGGCCGCTGCGTTCGTATATCCGACCTTCCACGACTACCGCGCGGCCGTCGAAGCGGCGAACACCACGCTGAACGTTGCTGCGTTGGTCGGCCACACAGCGTTGCGCAGCAATCATCTGGACGACCTGTTCCGCACAGCCACAGTGGACGAAATCAGCGCGATGCGTGAGCAATTGCGCGAAAGCCTTGAGGCTGGCGCCTTGGGCCTGTCCACCGGCCTTGCCTATGCCAGCGCCTTCTCGGCGTCCACCGAGGAAGTGATGCAGCTGACTGAAGAGTTGACCGCGTTCGGGGCGGTCTACACCACCCATTTGCGCAGCGAGTTCGAACCGGTGCTGGAGGCCATGGACGAGGCGTTCAAGATCGGTCGCCATGCGCAAAGCCCGGTGATCATTTCCCACCTCAAATGCGCCGGCGCCGGTAACTGGGGGCGTAGTCCGCAGCTGCTGGCATCCCTCGAAGAGGCGGCGAAGACTCACCCGGTGGGTTGCGACTGTTATCCATACGCCGCGAGCTCTTCGACCCTGGACCTCAAGCAGGTGACCGATGCCCATCGCATCACCATCACCTGGTCGACGCCGCACCCGGAGATGGGCGGCCGCGACCTGATGGACATTGCCGCCGAATGGAATGTGCCGTTGCTGGAGGCCGCTCGCCAACTGCAACCGGCCGGTGCGGTGTACTACGGAATGGATGAGGCGGATGTCCGCAGAATCCTCGCGCATCCGCTGTCGATGGTCGGCTCCGACGGCTTGCCGGAAGACCCGTTTCCGCACCCACGCTTGTGGGGCGCATTCCCCCGGGTGCTCGGACATTTCAGTCGTGATGTAGGACTGTTCCCGTTGCACACCGCCGTGCACAAAATGACCGGGCTGTCGGCGGCACGCTTCGGTTTGAAGGAGCGCGGTGAAATACGCGAAGGCCATTGGGCCGACCTGGTGTTGTTCGATCCGGCGACCATCCGTGATGTCGCCGATTTCAACGACCCGCAGCGGGCGGCGCAAGGTATCGAGGGCGTATGGGTCAATGGTGTGTTGAGCTACCGCGATGGCCAGGCCAACGGGCGCAGGGAAGGGCGGTTCCTGGCCCGGGAAGGGGATTTGCGCACGGGTTTTCAGTGAGTTTCGAGGACTGCGTCACAGTGATGGCACTTTGAGGCTAAAGGATGGCATTTTCGCGCCGAAGGACTGATATCAAACCCGACTACCTAACGCTGTTCAATCATGTAGGAGCGAGCCTGCTCCGGGCGGCGATCCGACGATGGAGTCAAAGGCGCCGCGTTTAGCCAGTCAAAACGCGTTATCGTTAACGACCATCGCGAGCAGGCTCGCTTCTACAGGGAGCAACCCGATGAGCTTCGGCAAAACCACTCCGATCCTGCGCATTTTCGACGAAGCCAAGGCAGTGGAGTTCTACGTCGACTTCCTCGGTTTCAAGATCGACTGGCAGCATCGTTTCGAAGCCAGCCTCCCGTTGTACCTGCAAGTCTCGCGGGGTGAGTGCGTGCTGCACCTGTCCGAACACAACGGCGACAGTACGCCGGGTTCGGCCTTGCGCATCGAGACCGATGAACTGGAAGCCTTCCAGGAGCAATTGCTGGCCAAGTCGTATGCGTTTGCGCCTCCACAGATCCAGGCCATGCCATGGGGTAGCCAGGATATGACCATCAGTGATCCGTTTGGCAATCGG
Organism: Pseudomonas sp. GL-B-12; assembly: GCF_019955895.1. Classification (NCBI taxonomy): domain Bacteria; kingdom Pseudomonadati; phylum Pseudomonadota; class Gammaproteobacteria; order Pseudomonadales; family Pseudomonadaceae; genus Pseudomonas; species Pseudomonas sp. GL-B-12. Next base: position 19,267 of record NZ_JAHBCX010000046.1, on the reverse strand, counting down.
TTGGTGTTTACCAATGCGATTTGTGTCTGAGGTTTAGCCAGCCATTGATTCATTCCCACGCATTGCGTGGGAACTGGCCTTGCCCATATCCAGGCTGATGCCACCCACCTGCAACGCCATCCAGTGTTGCGCCAGCACTCGCGCCCCCTCTAGAACTCGACGATATCCAGGTTCCACCAGCAATCATCACTAACAATTGCGTGGGGGCTCAAGGGTAGTCGGAGGTCGGCTGAAATTCGTACAGTCATTCCCTTGAGGTTATATTCCTTGGGTGGCATATTTGTATGAAGTGGGACGTTGAATACACGGATGAGTTTGAGACCTGGTGGGATCAACTCAATGAAGCCGAGCAGGACTCGGTGCAGGCCACGGTCATGTTGTTGGGGGATGACGGACCGCACTTGGGCTTTCCATACACGAGTGATATCAAAGGCTCGCGGCATGGCAATCTTCGTGAGCTACGAGTGCAACACGCCGGCAAACCGCTCCGTGTGCTGTATGCCTTTGATCCACGGCGTTGCGCGATCCTGCTGATAGGCGGTGACAAAACCGGACAGGAACGTTGGTATCAGGTTCATGTTCCGTTGGCCGAACGCTTGTACGACGAGCACTTGGAAACATTAAAGAAAGAGGGCTATGACAATGGCTAAGAAATTTGCTGATTTAGTGGCACGTCGCTCTCCCGAGTCTCAAGCACGTGTCGAGGCCTTGCACAATAAACTAAGAGAAGAAATGCCGCTGCACGAGCTTCGTCAGGCGCAAGCGTTGAGCCAGGAAACACTGGCCAAAGCACTTCACGTCAACCAGGCGGCGATCTCGAAAATGGAACGTCGCACAGATATGTACATCAGCACATTGCGCAACTACATCCGTGCGATGGGTGGCGAGTTGGAAATCATCGCCACCTTTCCTGAAGGCCAGGTAAAGATCGAAAACTTCGCCAAATAAGCAGTTCGACTGCCTGAAATGAGAGAAGCCCTTTATTCAAAGGGCTTCCTGGCAACTCGCTGAAGTGTTCAGCCTAGACTCTGAAGTGACTCACCATCATCTGCAACTGATTGCCCAACCGCGCCAGTTCAACACTCGACGCAGCCGTTTCATCACTCGCAGCAGCAGTCTGTTCAGACACGTCGCGCACGTTGATGATGCTGCGGCTGATCTCTTCGGCCACGGCGCTTTGCTGTTCGGCAGCGGCGGCGATCTGCTGGTTCATCGACTGGATGCTGGACACCGTGCGGGTGATGTTCTCCAGTGACTCGCCGGCCTTGCGGGTCAGGGCCACGCTGCTGTCGGTGAGGACGCGGCTGTTGTTCATCACCGCCGACACTTGTTGCGTGCCGTTCTGCAGGCCGGCTACCAGGCCCTCGATTTCCTCGGTGGATTTCTGCGTGCGCTGGGCCAGGCCGCGGACCTCGTCGGCCACCACGGCAAAACCACGACCGGCTTCACCGGCACGGGCCGCTTCGATGGCGGCATTGAGCGCCAGCAGGTTGGTCTGCTCGGCGACGGACTTGATCACATCCATGACGCTGCCGATCTTGTCGCTTTCCTGTTGCAGCACGCTCATGGCCTCGGTGGAGCGCACCACTTCGCTGGCCAGACGCTCGATCTGGGCGATGGCTTCGTTGACCACCTTGTCACCTTCACGGGCTTCGCCGTCCGCCGCCGCAGCGGCTTGCGAGGCTTCTTCGGCGTTGCGCGCGACTTCCTGCACGGTGGCTGTCATCTCGTGCATGGCGGTGGCCACCTGATCGGTCTCGACTTTCTGGCTGTTGACCCCGGCGCTGGTCTGCTCGGTCACGGCCGACAGCTCTTCAGCGGCGCTGGCGATCTGGGTCACGCCGTCGCGGATACCGCTGATCAAGTCGCGCAGGGTCACGCCCATTCGCGCGATGCCTTGCTGCAACACGCCGAGTTCGTCGCGACGGGTGACCAGCACATTGTGGGACAGGTCACCGCTGGCGATGCGATCGACCACCGCCAGGGTTTCGCGCAAGGGGCGGGTGATCTGGCGGGTGATGACCACGGCGGCAATGATGCCCACCAGCAACGCCAGCAAGGTGCTGATCATTTGCAGGGTGCGTGCCTGGGCGCTTTCGGCGTCACGGCGGTCGAGCTGGATCTGGTACAGCTGATCGCTCTGGGACACGATGGCGGCGCCCTGGTCGGTCATTTCCTTGCGCGATTGCACCGCGTCATTGCTGGCGGCCTTGTAGGCCTGCAAGGCGTTGCGGTAGTTGCCCAGCGCAGTTTCCAGCTGACGCAGGGCGTCTTGTTGGGAATCGGCGAAATGCACGTTCAGCGGTTTCAGGCTGGCGATGGCGGCGTCCAGTTGGTTGACGGCTTTTTGCTCGGTCTCGGCATTGGTACTGGCGGTGTAGCCGCGCACTTCGTAGCGGGACAACAGGAACGCTTCCTTGGCCGCGGTGATGGCCTGGAACTGTTCGAAGCGCTGGTCGCTCAACGGCATTTGCTGCACGCGGGTATTGATGTCATTGATCAGCGTGTTGGCGGTTTCGGCGTTGGCACTCATGGCGTCGCGGGCGCTGTTGCCGGCGCGATAGGCGCTGCGCATCTTGCCCAGGGACGTCTTGTAGGCGTCGATGACGGCGCCTTGCTCTCGCAGCAGCTTGAGGTTTTCCGGGCTCTTGAACTTCGCCAGCAGGGCTTGCTGCTGGGCCGAGAAGGCGTCGAGGGTGGTCTGCACGCTCTGTGCGGCGGTTTCGTCGCCGTTGGTCAGCATGTATTGCAGGCGCACCACGCGCAGCTTGGCCAGGCCGGCGTTGAGCTGGGTGATGTCGCTCATCCAGTTGCTACGGTCAATCAACCCGCCCAGGCTGGTCCAGCCGGTCAGGGCGAGGACGCAGGTCAGTGCCAGGACCAGGCCAAACCCCAGGCCCAGTTTCAGGTTCACGCTGATGTTGCCGAACCAGCTATTCATCACATTCCTCCAGGAACTTGGTACTTCTTTATCGTCGGTTGGCTGGAAGATTGTTTTTTTTGGAAGCCGCCAAGCTGTGTAAGCAGGATGTATCGGCAGCAATCCCGGGAGCTGAAAGGTTTTTGTATGGCGGATTCTGTAACAAGGTTTTTGCAATGCTTTAAGCTTTTTTTCACATGTCTTTCACCCGCCGGCAACGCACGTTTCTTTAGCCTTTCGGGATCTAATGAGGTGTTGTGTGCCGGTGAGGCGGCTTGATGTGGAATTGAGACTGAGTCTTTTCGGGAAAAAACGCTCGATCGATCTGAACCGCTATGCTCGCTATCGCAATGCCGCCGTGGTGTTGGCCTCGGCGCTGCTGGTCATCCCTCTGACCGTATTTTTGTTGCGTCCCGCCACCGCACCGGACCTGGCTCACGGCAATGTAGCCGGTGCACAGGCTTTGATGACGGGATGGGCCAAGGGCGACATGATCGTGCTGGTGCGTCACGTCGAGCGCTGCGATCACTCCTCGGCGCCTTGCCTGATCGGCAACGATGGCATTACCGAGCGCTCTCGCAGTGTTGCCGAGAGCCTCGGGGCACAGTTCAAGCACCTGGGCCTGGACAAGGCTGATATCTACAACAGCCCGATATTGCGTACAGCGCAGACCGCCAACTTCATGTTCAACAAGGTTGGCACGGGTGAAAACTGGCTGATCAGTTGCAAGGGCACCATGTTGCGCGACTCCCTGGCGCACAAAGTGGCCGGGCGCAATCTGATTCTTGTCACTCACAGCGAGTGCATGGAGCAACTGGAAAAAGACCTCAAGTTGCCGGCATCGACGCTGGGTTACGGCGCCTCACTGTTTATTTCCGCCGAAACCCCGCAGACTCCGCGCATGCTTGGCTTCATCGAAGCTTCCGACTGGAGCTCGGTGACCACTCGTTGAGCTTTTCCTTCATCTTTCTGAATCAGGATTCACAATGCTGACCGCTTCTCGCTACCGCTTTTACTGGGTGAACTTCGGTATTCCGCTGGCCTGCGCGGTCGTGGTGTTTCTGATGTTCGACATGACCAGCATCGACATCGCCTTCAATAATTACTTTTTTGATCCGGTGACGCAGACGTTCCCGTTGGACCATGTCCATCTGTTCGAAAAAATTACCCATAAATGGGCGCGGATCATCCCGAACTGGACGGGCGAGATCGCGATTATCGGTGCCTTGCTGTCATTTCTCTGGCCGCGCCTGAAGGCTGAAAAGCACTCGAAAATCATCGCCTTCCTGGAAAAAATCAAAGTCGCACCGGTGCTGCGCTTTGCCACCCGGCACCGTCGCGATTTTCTCTACGTGGTGTTCGCGTTCTCCATCAGCACCGGGGTGATTCACTACCTCAAGGGCCACACCAGCGTGTATTGCCCGATCGAGACCACCCAGTACGGCGGCAAAAAGGAGCACGTTGAGTGGTATGAGAATTTCGACCTGCTGAAAGTCGCCGGTAACGGTCGCTGCTGGCCGGGCGGACACGCATCGGGCGGTTTCACCATGCTGGCGTTGTACTTCGTGGCTCGCCGTTATCGCTGGCGCTATTCGAAAGCGATCATGTACGGCTCGCTGACCCTCGGCTTCATCTACGGTACAACGCGGGTGCTGCAAGGCTGGCACTACATGTCCCACACCTTCTGGGCCGGGATCTTCGTGTGGCTGGCGTGTTTACTGACGGCGCTGGCGTTTTACGGACGAGCGAGGCTGGAACAGCCGGTGCTCTCCAAAGCGCAACAACCGGTACCGGCGACTCAGACTCAACCTGTGAATTGAGTTGGCGTTGAACTGAAAAACCCGCAACCCGAAAGGGCTGCGGGTTTTTTTTTGCCCGGGGAAACCTTCAGAAAGCTCAGGGTTTGTGTGCGACTGCGATCAACGGTGCAGCAGGCTCAGCATCAAGCCACAGGCTCAGAGGCACTTTTTCCAGAAACGGTTCGCTGAAAAGCCGCAGGCAACACAGTGCACGACATGACTTCTGGCTACCGGAAAAGGAAGGCCGAAAAAACAGGCTGGAAAAAGTCTAAAGAACGATTTCTTAACAAATCGTGAACAAATGCTGTGATCTATTGGGGGGGTAGATTGATCTTCATTTCGCCACCCTGTCTGGCTTTCCAGGCCCAGTGAGTCCCTGAGTGAAACGCACAAATTCCACCTCGATTTCTGCAAAACGTTTGGTGCTCCGAAGGATCGTACTTGGCTCGGGCATTGCCTTCGCTCTTTTATTGGCGACCGGTGGTTACTGGCTGTTTACGCCACCATCGCCGTACGTTCCGTTGAGCGGTCTGGACCCTGCATCGGTGTCGATGATCGCGGTGGGCGATCAGGGTAGCGGCGACTTGCAACAGTGGCGGGTGGGACAAGCCATGGAGTGGGTTGCGTCCAGGGAGGGGCGCCTGGACATGGTGGTTTTCCTCGGCGACAACTTCTATGGCAAGCCATTGACCAGCACCCACGATCTCCACTGGGAAACCCGATTCGAGCGTGTCTATCGGGGCCATTGGCTCAGCCATGTGCCGTTCTACGCGGTGCTGGGCAACCACGATTACCCGGTGTCGCAAAAATACGAGATCGAGTACGGCCAACAGCACAAGGGATCGGGCCGTTGGCAGATGCCGGCGAATTTCTACGTCAAGGATTTCGGTGACGTTGACGGGCGGCCATTGGTGCGGATGGTGTTCCTCGACACCTCGGCGCCACGTGAGAGTTTGCAGCAGCAAATCGACTTGATCGATCAGGCGTACCAGGCACCCGGACCGGCACCGGTATGGCGAATAGCCGCGTCCCATCACCCGGTGCGCAATCAAGGCAAGCATGACGAGGAGTCGAATCTGCTCACATGGCTCTTGCCAGTGTTGCAACGCAACCACGTCGATCTGCTTTTGTCGGGTCATGATCACAACCAGCAATTGCTGTTGCGTGCAGGCGAACCCGCTTGGGTGATTTCCGGGGCGGGTGGCAAGAGGCTGTCTGCCTTGCAAACGCCAACACCGGATAGCACCTTTACTGACTCGCGGGCTGGTTTTGCCAAACTCGATCTGAGTGCCACTCAACTCAGGCTGGGGTATTACAACGACCGCGGCGATCTGGAGTCCGGCTATCGCTGGGTCAGAGACTGCCAGTGGATGGCCAAAGGCTGTTTGCTACCCGAGCCATCGCCAGGGAGCGTCGCGCAGGTGGCACAGTGATGGGCGCAAACCCGCAGGCAAAAAAAAGCCCGCGGGAGAGCGGGCAAACCGTAGTTTCTTGAATGAGCGAGCGAAATGTACAGGCTCGCGCGGGGTGGTGGGGTGAAGAAAAATTCATCTCGCTCAATGCCCCGTACCAGAGCTTGCGACACCGCTACGGCAAATGATCCGCGGCAAAGTCGGCTTCCGACCGGGCACGCAAGCGGCCCTTGCGGCAGGCTTGCTGGAACTGCTCGAAATCGCGCTCGTTGTGCTCGGTATAGCCTTGGGCATATTTATAGAGCGCATCGGCCAGTGCGTCGCTCTTGCCGATGTAGCCGCTGATCACCGCCGCGTGCCCGGAAGACTTGGCATGGGCGCGAGCCAGGGCCCGGCCGCAGAGCCGGCCATAGGCGGCGAATGCGTCGCCATCGAAGGTCTCGAGTTCGGCGGAGATTTTCATGTCGCGCAATTGCCGCACATAGAAATGTCGCCCGCTGGGGCCGGTGGTCCAGCCGAGGAACAGGTCGCTGGCCGATTGCATCAACCGCTGGCCGTCGACCACCCGTTGCCCCTCATGCCGTATCCGCGACCTGGTCTTCACGTAGCCGGCGAGCACCGAGCGTCGTGCCTCCTTGAATTGCAGGAATAGCGGGAACTCCTGATCGTCGGTCAGCAGCGCCACCAGGCAACGGGTGCCGACACTGCCCACGCCCACCACTTTGAACGCCATGTCCTGAACGTGAAAACGCGACACCAGATCACGGCGGTCCGCTTGCAGGGTGCCGCGATAGTCGCGCATGAAGGTGTCGTAGAGCGGACGCCAGTCCGAGAGGCGTAACCAGTCGTCATCGGCGTCCAGCAGCGTGGTGTTTTTGTGCAGATGGAAAATTTCCGGCAGGTCATCGCGAATGATCAGACGGCCATGGGCGTCGCGTTCGCTGATTTTTGGCAGCAGTTCGGCGTGGGTGCGACGTTCGGCTTTGGCGATGGCGCGTTCCACATGGTCCAGGGTGCTTTTGTTGGCCTGCGCCAGCAGGTCGTCATAGCTGATGGATTCGTACCAGGTTTCCAGCGCACTCTGTTCGGCGCACTCCAGCATGGTCTGCTGATAGGCGTGCACCACTTCGTGGCAGATCGTTTCCTCAACGGATTCCCCATGGCGCAAGTCGCGGGCGGCCACCAGGAAGCTCGCGACCAGGCGTTTCAAATCCCACTCCCACGGCCCGGGATGGGCTTCATCGAAGTCGTTGACGCTGAACAGCAGGTTGCGTTCAGGCGTTGCGAAACCACCGAAATTCATCAGGTGGCAATCGCCGCAAATCGGCGATACCAGCCCCATGTTCGAGGTGCCCGCCAGATCGTGGGCCTGCAGCAGCGCATTGCCGCGATAGAAGGTGAAAGGTGACACCAGCATGCGTCCGTAACGCAACTCCACCAGCGATTTGACGCGTCCTTCACTCGACGCCTTGATCAGCGGTATTGGGTCGCGGTCGACATTGCCCAAGGCTGCTTGCGAACTGCGGGAACACTTCTTGCGCGCATCCTTGCCTTGCTTCAAACGGTCGGTGAGGGTGGTCATGGGGGCCTATTCGACAGGGGTTGTAGGGCGATTGCGAAATGAGTGTAGAAGGGCTTTGCGGGTTCATCCGAAGTGTTTGCCCAGCGACTAATCTGTCTGTCAGGCATCGACTCGCTGCCATCACCCGGAAACAAGGAGCCCCGTGTTTTCATTGCCGGTTTCACTGCTGCTGGCGTTCCTCATTGGCTGGGTGTCCCAGCGCATGGGCATGTGCCTGGTCAATGCCATGGGGCTGCTGCTCAAACGCCGGCCGACCCTGTTCGTGTCGCTGGTCAGTTGCGGTCTGTTCGGTTTGTTGCTCGCACCGCTCTACGCCTTGTCTGGCGTCAGCCAGCCGTTGTTCATTCCCGAGGTCGGCTACTTGTCGCTGGTCGGTGGCGGGCTCTTGTTCGGCCTCGCCTCGGTGCTCAACGACGGGTGCAGCGTCGGCACCCTCACCAAGCTCGCCAGCGGCAACCTCAACAAGGTCTTCACCGTCCTCGGCTGGGTGCTGGGCATCGTACTGTGGCATCACCTGAACATGCTGCCCGAACACCGGGCGCTGCAAATGCCGATGATCACCAGCCGTCATTACTGGCTGGTCATTGGCATCGTGTTGCTGATTTTGCTGTTCCTGATGCGGATTCACGGCGACAGACACCTGGTGCTGTCGAGCCTGCTCCTGGGGGCTTTGACCAGTGCCCTCTACACCTTCGAACCGCTGTGGACGCCCAGCGTATTCTTCTACGATCTCTCGCAAAGGTTCTGGAGCCCGGGCGACACATCATTGACCACCCAGCGTGTGACGGTGTTCGCCATGCTGATGCTGGGCATGCTCTGTTACACCTTGCATCGCCGCACGTTCAACTATCAGCGGTTTGCAGCGATGACAGCGGGCAGGCATTTGCTCGCGGGCGTGTTGATGGGGACCGGTGCATCGATGATGCTGGGTGGGAATGACTCGCAGATTTTGTTGGTGTTTCCGACGCTGACCTGGGTGGGGGCGGTGCCGTTGGTGTCGATTGTGTTGGGGATATTGGTGGGGGTTGGGGTTAAGCGGCTGCGTGCTTGATGATCGCGGCTCTGGAGTTGGACGACCTCAATGAGACCGTCCATTTTTCAAGGATCAAACCTGCATCCGCAACCGCCGTCCAACCACATCCAGCAAATCGCAACCATCGCGCAGGGACGTGACCAGCACCCGCGCCAGTTCGCTGTAAGCACCCTCGTCAGCCGCGAAACTCTCCAGCAATTGCGTCGCGGTTCGAATGCGATAAGCGGCTGTTTCGTGCAGCACATCCAGCGGTGCTTCGGTGTCGATCAGCAGCGAGGCGATGGTGCAGTCGATGCCGGTCATCGGCATGTATCGATCCATCTCAAGCCTCCACTTCGTCGAGTGGCGCAATGTTGTCCAGTGCCCGGTTCACCAGCAATTGCGCCAGCACGGCCAACTGCTGGATCGCCAGGGCGATGTTGCGACGCGAACTCTCAAGCTCGCAAGCAAGGTCAGTGCTCATGACGTTGAGTGAGGCGAGGGTTTCACTGGCGTGGGTGAGCAGGGACGGTGTGTCGATGTTTGGGCGGAGGGTGAATACGTGGCTGATGGGATCGAGGTGATTGGGGTTGCGGAGGCGGGCGCTGATGGTGGGTTCGGTGGTTTTGGAGAGGTTGGATAAGTTGGGTGTTTCGGTAGTTGTATCGGGTGAAGAGTCTTGCGGGGTGGGGCTGTGTCTTTTCATGATGGAGATCCTGGTCTGTTTATAGGAGCTGCCCCGGTTTTCAGCCTGTCAAAGCCGGTCGCTGATGTGCAGCGACCCCTGAAGGCTATCGTCGAGAAGTTGCATCCGCCAGTTCATGAAAGGCGACGCGTTTTGCGGGAAATGTCCTAGGACGCGGTGAAGTCGTTGCACCGATCACAGGTCACTCGATCTCACCGTGTGCTTGAAATGATGCTCCCAAAGCCTGACCCCCAACCCGCCCGTCCGGTCCAGCGAAGACCCCACCGTCAAATCCGTGATCAACGTCGGCTGCAAACCCGCATCAAACAGCGCAAACCCCGCCGCCAGGCAACAGGTTTCGGTCTGCAGGCCGCACACCAGCACGCGTTCGACGTTGAGGCTTTTCAGGTAGTCGATGGTTTCTGGTGTGGGCGCATAGCCGTGCTTGATAAAGATGCGGTCGGCCGGGATCAGGCTGTCATCGTCCGGCGCGGGGTGCCAGCCGAGCTGTTTTTCGAAGGGGGTTATGGATTCGTCATGGCGCTCGACCGTGGCAACACTGGGCAGGGTGCCGATGAGCGCCTGGATACCGTCGATCAGCCACTGCGGCGGGGCGAAGCCGGGTTGTACGTCGATGATCAGGAGGGCTTGGCGCATGGGCTTCTCCGAGGGGATGGCAGTGATAGGGGCGACCGTGGATGCAAAATATTCTGGAGGGTCTCGCTGGCCTCTTCGCGGGCAGGCAGCTGCAAAGCTTAGTCGTTACCGATGCCCATATTGCAACCATGCACATAACAGCCTAGCGCGACTGCCCATGTGACCCTATCGTCAGAATTCACGTACCACAAAGTGCTTTTGTGAGTTGTGAGCGTACGATGTAACTCACGTTTTCGCTGAATTCCTGGGGGCGCGAACGAAGCGACCAAGCGATATGGGATTGGAGAAAAATCATGATTCGCAAGCACTACTTGAAAGCCCTGGCGACGCTGCTCATCGCTGCTGGCGTGCAGTGGGTGACGCTACCCGTCTACGCAACCGAGCAGGGTCAACAACGGCGTGAAGCTCGCGATACCAGGCAGGAAGGGCGCTCCACTGCCCGGCAAACCAAGGATGATTGTAGAAAGGGCAATGACAAGAGCAACGTAGAATGTCGCCAGGACAAGCGCAGTACCAAGCAGGATACCCGTCGCACAGCTCGGGACATCAAGTACTGATCGTTAGCGTGGGTTCTGTTTCAGCCTGGACGGGGATCATCGAAACTCACTGAGTCGCCGTGCCTTGGCTGTCCCTGCTTCAGACTGTTGGAGGACTTGCGATATAGCCAGAAACAAGAAAGCCCGCACTGGGCGGGCTTCGTTGGTGTCTCGATTGGTGGGCCGGGGTAATTTGAATCCGCTTAGTATGCTATTGATTTATAAGATTAATATCGATTTTTATTTTTGGTTGGAATACCAATTGGAATACTGCACTCCACTTGTCCACCCATTTTCATTCAATCTGACCAGCACGCTTCGTTACCCTGATTGGCAGTGAACTGCCCTCTGCGCATAGCCCAAACGTGCTATCCCCACTAAATTTCAGAAATGGGTTTTTCTTCTGTCACTGCTGTGATCCAGCTGCAATGCGGTCATCGCCGCTCTAGTAGTTCCGCTGTCGCCATACGCGATACGACCTTGTTCGAGGCTATCGGGGTTATCATGTCAGGCCGTGGCCGGCACGAAGGTTGAAGCACTCAAGTGGCCTAGTCATCATCCGCAAAATTAACGGCTTAATTCGCCGTACTCGTTCATACGCGATCTGGACAGTGGTAAATCATGAATGCAGTAGAAATTGAGTCCGCTATTTCGGACCTGGCCCTTGAGCCCTTTGACGCGGTGGAATTTCCGTTTGTCTTCCTGGCCGCTTTTGGCAATAAGGAAACAGCCCTCAAACGCTTGCGTGCCGGCAACAACAACGCTTCCGACGTGCCTGGCGGCGTGCTACTGCGCAATAACATTCATATCGCCGCATGCGAATCTGGTAGCGTGGGCGAAACGCTCAAGGCATTGCGCGCCAGCCCGGCTACCACAAAGGCCAAAGCAAAGTTCATCCTTGCCACAGACGGGCAAACGCTGGAGTCCGAAGAGCTCATTACGGGTGAAACCATCGCCTGCGACTACCCGGACTTTCCCAACCATTTCGGCTTCCTGTTGCCCTTGGCCGGTATCTCCACCATTAAGGAGATCAAGGACAACCCCATCGACGTGCGCGCTACCAGCCGCCTGAACAAGCTATACGTCGAGTTGCTGAACGAGAACCCTGACTGGGCCAAAGACGAACGCCGTGCCGACATGAACCATTTTATGGCGCGGCTGGTGTTCTGCTTTTTTGCTGAAGATACCGACATTTTTAATGGCGATGGCCTGTTTACCAAAACGGTTGAGCAGTACAGCGAACGCGATGGCTCCAATACCCATCAGGTGCTGTCTGAAATTTTCCGCGCTATGAACATCAAGCTGGCCGAGCGAGCCACTGTTCAGCCTCGCTTGCCCAACTGGGCCAACAGCTTCCCCTACGTGAATGGCGGCCTGTTTTCAGGCAGTACCGAGGCACCGCGCTTCACACGCATGGCACGCACTTACTTGTTTCACGCCGGCAAACTGAACTGGAAAAAAATCAACCCAGACATATTCGGCAGCATGATCCAAGCCGTAGCCGATGATGAGGAGCGCGGCTCACTGGGCATGCACTACACCAGCGTACCCAACATCCTCAAGGTGCTGAATCCGCTGTTCCTTGATGATTTGCGTGCTCAGCTCGATGTGGCAGGAGACAACAAAGCCAAGCTGCTCAACCTCCGCAAACGTATGGCGCGTATCCGCGTATTTGACCCAGCCTGCGGCTCCGGGAACTTCTTAGTCATCGCCTATAAGCAGATGCGCGAGATCGAGGCAGAGATCAATCGCCGCCGAGGCGAGGCCAACAACAGGTCTGAAATTCCGTTGACCAACTTTCGCGGTATTGAGTTGCGCGACTTTCCGGCAGAGATTGCCCGCTTGGCGCTGATCATCGCCGAGTTCCAATGCGATGTGCTTTATCGCGGCCAGCAGGATGCTCTGGCGGAGTTTTTACCGCTGAATGCGCAGAACTGGATTGTTTGTGGCAATGCGCTGCGAATGGATTGGTTGAGTGTCTGCCGGCCTACGGGTACGGCGGTCAAGATAATTGCGGATGACTTATTTGGCACGCCACTAAATCAGGCGGAAATCGATTTCGAGAACGAAGGTGGCGAGACGTACATATGTGGTAATCCGCCTTATCTTGGTTCAACTTGGCAGACTGATGAGCAGAAGGCAGATTTGGAAGCCATCTTTGCCTCCCGCACAAAAAACTGGAAATCGCTAGACTATGTGGCGGGCTGGTTTATGAAAGCTGCCGACTATGGTGTCAAAACCAAGGCAAAAGCTGCTTTTGTATCTACCAACTCCATTTGTCAGGGTCAGCAAGTACCGATTCTCTGGCCGTTAATTTTTGCAAAAAACTACCAGATCGTATTTACATACACCTCATTTAAGTGGGCAAATCTTGCAAGTCACAATGCAGGTGTGACCGTTGTAATTGTCTGTATTTCTAACGACCCTGAGAGGAGTCGGCGGATTTATTCGACCAATAGCAATGGAGAGGTGGCGGTTAAAGAGGTCGATAGAATCAATGCTTATTTGGTATCCGGCGCAGACGTCATAGTCGATAAACAGACGTACCCCGCCGATGAAAGAAGCCAGATGGATGCCGGTGGTAAGCCGGTCGAAGGTGGGAATTTGCTTTTCGCAGAGGAAGAAAAGCAAAGGCTAGTAGAAGGTAATGTGGATGTAGTTAAATTTCTTAAGCGCGTATATGGTGCAAGTGAGTATATTCGAGGTGAAGTGCGTTTCTGCTTGTGGATTTCTGACAGCCAAGAGCAAGAGGCTAAGTCTAATCGTGACATCAGTTGCAAATTAAATGCGGTTGCTGCTTTTCGATTAAAAAGCCCAAAGGCTGCCACTAAGAAAGGCGCCGCATGGCCTCACAAGTTTGAAGAGGTTAAACAAGTAGGCAATGAAGTCGTAACGATTGTTCCGAAGGTTTCGTCGGAGTCCCGTGAATATCTTCCCGTAGGATTACTTCCCAGAGGCTCAATCGTCACAGACTTAGCCTTTGCTCTTTACGATGCACCTCTTTGGAATATGGCCCTTATCGCTTCCCGTTTGCACCTGGTTTGGATTGGTACTGTTTGTGGCAAAATGAAAACAGACTTTCGCTACTCCAACACCCTCGGTTGGAATACCTTCCCGATCCCCCTGCTCACAGAGCAAAACAAGGCCGACTTAACCGCCTGCGCTGAAAACATCCTGTTGGCCCGAGAGGCGCACTTCCCCGCCACCATTGCCGATCTGTACAACCCCGACAGCATGCCGGACAACCTACGCCGTGCCCACGAGCGCAACGATGAAGTGCTGGAGCGCATCTATATTGGTCGTCGCTTCAAGAACGACACCGAGCGGCTGGAAAAGCTGTTTGACCTCTACACCAAGATGGCGGCAAACGCAGCGAAGGCCGCGCCGAAAAAGCCACGAGGGATAAAGGCATGAGCGACACCCCTGTTAGCCTGAGTATGCCACCCGAAGGCTACGGCGACTGGCTGACCGACCTCAAAGGCCGCATCCATAATGCTCAGCAGCGCGCCACGCTGGCGGTGAACCGCGAACTGGTGCAGCTCTACTGGCAGATCGGTCACGATATTTTGACCCGGCAAGCACAGCAGGGCTGGGGTGCCAAGGTAATCGAGCGCTTGGCGCAGGATTTGCGCGCAGCCTTTCCCGATATGAATGGGTTTTCGCCACGCAACCTCAAGTACATGCGTGCCTTTGCCGAGGCGTGGCCTGACGCGGAGTTTGTGCAACAGGCTGCTGCACAATTGCCTTGGGGTCACAATTTGGTGCTGCTGGACAAGTTGCCCGGCCCGGAAACCCGCCGCTGGTATGCCGCCAAGGCCATAGAGCACAACTGGTCGCGTAACATTCTGGTGATGCAGATCGAGGCTCGTCTGTTGGAGCGCAGTGGCAAGGCAGTCAGTAACTTCGAGAGCCATCTGCCCAAACCGCAGTCCGACTTGGCCCGCGAGTCGCTGAAAGATCCTTACCGCTTCGACTTCCTTGGCCTGACCTTTGATGCGCAGGAGCGTGAGATCGAAAACGCTCTAGTCAAGCATGTCACCGAGTTCCTGTTGGAACTCGGTGCAGGCTTTGCCTTCGTCGGTCAGCAAGTGCTGCTGGATGTGGGCGGTGACGAGTTTTTTATCGACCTACTGTTCTATCACCTCAAGCTACGCTGCTATGTGGTGATCGAACTCAAGGCCGGCAAGTTCAAGCCCGAGCACCTGGGCCAGTTGAGTTTTTACCTCACTGCAGTGGATGCCCAGCTCAAGCACCCACAGGACGGCCCCACCATCGGTCTGCTGCTGTGCAAGAGCAAGAACAAGGTAGTGGCCGAATACGCCCTGCGTGATAACGCCCGCCCCATCGGTGTGGCCGAATACCAATTGGTGGAGTCCCTGCCGGCAGAGCTGCAAACCAGCCTGCCCAGCATCGAACAGATCGAGCGCGAACTGGCAAGTGATGACGCATCCATGGACGATGACTCGCAATGAACGAACAGAACCACAACCCAACCAACTCTTACACGGTGCCATCGGTATCCATCACCACGGCGCATACCGGGGCTTCCAGCAAAGCCAATGAGTTGGGTATGCGTACCATGCAGGAACGCGCCTATACCA
Source organism: Pseudomonas sp. GL-B-12 (assembly GCF_019955895.1). Lineage (NCBI taxonomy): Bacteria > Pseudomonadati > Pseudomonadota > Gammaproteobacteria > Pseudomonadales > Pseudomonadaceae > Pseudomonas > Pseudomonas sp. GL-B-12. The sequence continues at coordinate 4,063 of NZ_JAHBCX010000046.1, read as the reverse complement.
AGCGCGGCGAACAGTACCTACTGATCAAGTCGCCCCCCGCATCAGGCAAGTCCCGCGCCCTGATGTTTATCGCGCTGGATAAGCTGCATAACCAGGGCTTGCAACAGGCAATTGTCGTGGTACCGGAGCGCTCCATTGGCGGCAGCTTCGCCGATGAGCCGCTGAGCAAGTTTGGTTTTTACTGGGACTGGCAAGTGGCTCCACAGTGGAACCTATGCAATGCTCCTGGCATCGATGAGCCGCGTGTGGCCAAATCCAAGGTGGAATCCGTACGCGCTTTCCTGAAAAGCGCCGACAAGACACTGGTCTGCACCCATGCCACCTTCCGCTTTGCCGTGGAAGAGCTAGGTATCGAAGCCTTCGACAATCGCCTGATTGCCATCGACGAATTCCACCACGTTTCAGCCAACCCGGACAACAAGTTGGGCGGCCAGCTAAGCGCGTTTATCGGCCGCGATAAAGTGCATTTGGTGGCCATGACTGGCTCTTATTTTCGTGGCGACAGCGAGGCCGTGCTGGCCCCGGCGGAAGAAGCCAGGTTTGAGACGGTGACTTACACCTACTACGAGCAGCTTAACGGCTACCGCTGGCTCAAGTCGTTGGATATCGGCTACTTCTTCTACACCGGTAAGTATGTGGATGCCGTCGCCAAGGTGCTGGACCCAGTGCTGAAAACCATCATCCATATCCCTAATGTGAATGCCCGCGAAAGCCTCAAAGACAAGGAGCGCGAGGTCAACGAAATCATGAGTGCGCTGGGCGATTGGCAGGGTGTCGACCCGGCGACCGGCTTCCACCTCATCAAAACCAAGGACGGTTGCACGCTGAAAGTGGCCGACCTGGTGGATGACAGCGACGCGACCAGACGCTCCAAAGTGCTCGGCGCGCTGAAAGACCCGGCGCAGAAGAACAACCGCGACCACGTGGATGTGATCATCGCATTGGGTATGGCGAAGGAAGGCTTTGACTGGATCTGGTGTGAACATGCACTGACCATTGGCTACCGCAGCAGCCTGACCGAAATTGTGCAGATCATTGGCCGTGCAACGCGTGATGCTGAGGGTAAGGAGCGCTCACGCTTCACCAACCTGATCGCAGAGCCCGCAGCCGATCAAGCCGCTGTTGCTGAGGCGGTGAACGATATGCTCAAGGCCATTTCCGCCAGCTTGCTGATGGAACAGGTGTTAGCCCCGCGCTATGAGTTCACCCCGAAAGATACAGGACCGAAAGAGGGTTTCACTTATGGGCCTGATGGTTATCAACCAGGCGGCACCAACTTGGGTGTAAATGAAACCACAGGCCAGTACCATGTCGAGATAAAGGGGCTGATCACGCCGCAAAGCGCAGAGGCAACGCGCATCTGCAAGGAAGATTTGAATGAAGTGGTGACCAACTTCCTGCAGGACAAAACCGTGCTGGAACGCGGCCTTTTCGACAAGGAAAATACCCTGCCCGAAGAGCTGACCCAGTTGCGCATGGGCAAGATCGTACGTGAGCGTTACCCAGACTTGAGCGACGTCGATCAGGAAGCCATCCGCCAGCACGCCATCGCCGCCATGAACATTACTCAGCAGGCCAAGTTGGCCTTGGGCCAGGCCGATGTAAACGGTGGCGATGCAGTGCAGGGCAGTACGGCGCTGTTGGATGGTGTGCGTAAGTTCGTTAACGTGCGCGAGCTGGACATTGATTTAATCGATCGCATCAATCCCTTCGATGCCGCCTATGCTGTGCTGGCGAAAGCGATGGATGAAAGATCACTGCGTCAAGTCCAAGCCAGCATTTCTGCCAAGAAGGTTAGCATCCCGGAAGACGAAGCACGCGACCTGGCGAAGCGTGCGTTGCAGTTCAAGAACGAGCGTGGACGCTTGCCAGACATTAATTCCGCTGATGGCTGGGAAAAGCGCATGGCAGAAGGTGTAGCTGCTTTAACACGTTATCGTGCTCAGGCATTAGCAGGCCAAAAGGGGCTACCAATACCCAAAGAAACACCAACTATGCCAAAAGTAGCAGCGCCTAAAAAGACGGAAAAATAGCCGAGCAGAAAAGCTTATTAGCGACTTGTTTTAGCTTGATTGGTTTTATTAATGTCGGTGTCGGGGATGTAAAGGATGGCGCAAGAGCGATTTTGGAAAGAACTTCATGAATTGAAGTTCAATATTGGTTTCGTTCAGCGGCTCTTGCTTGAAGCTGAGGCAAAAGAGCGCCTCATTAAAGCAGTCATAGCAATAACTTCTAGCGCAAGTATCGGTGCTTGGGTTGTCTGGAAAGAACTGGCTGTGCTCTGGGGTGCTATTATCGCAGGCTCACAGGTGCTCTCAGTCATCTACCCTTTACTCCCCTACGCGGATCGTCTCAAAACGTTTTCGTTGATGCTTAAAGATCTTGAGCTTTTATTTATTGAGGCTGAGCATAAGTGGCAATCTGTTGCGGACGGAAGCATGTACGCTCAGAAAATAGATAGTGAGCGCACACTGCTGCACAAACAGAAGAGCAATATTTTAAATAAGTATATGCCTACCAGCATTTTTCCGGAGAACCCTAGGTTTGCTGACCGGGCTGAGCAGGATGCGGCAAACTACTTCTCTCGCTACTACCCTGAAGAGTATGAACCCTCCAAATCGTTCGGCACCACAAAAGAAGCCGCTAAAGATGGAGCGCTAACATGAATGATGACGACCTACTGGATGCTCTAGGGGTAGAGGTTCCCTCTCTCAAAACAGTCACTCGAACCGCTCGTGAAGAACGCATCATCGCTGGTTTCGAGGACATTCTGCGCTTTTATCAGACCCACGGTCGCGCGCCACTGCATGGTGAAGACCGTGATGTTTTCGAGCGTTTGTACGCCGTACGCCTGGATCAGCTGCGCAAATTACCGGAAGCGCAAATACTACTGGCTGAGCTGGATGGCCCCGATCTACTGACCGGGACCGTAACGCTGGATGTGAATGACCTAGATGAGGACGCCTTGCTGGCCGAGCTGGGTATTGGCGGTGAACCCGCAGACCAGGACGACATCACCGTGCTTCGTCACGTACGCTCCAGCACTGAAAAACGTGCAGCTGAGGAAATCGCCGATCGTACGCCATGTGCGGATTTTGACAGGTTTCAACCACTGTTCGAGCTGGCTGAAAGGGATCTGAAATATGAAGTTCGCAAAACCTTGCGCTTTGGTCGCGATGCCAGCATTGAATCGGGGAACTACTTCATTGTCGGCGGGCAGTTGGCCTACGTGGCGGAAATCGGCGAAACCATCAAGGCGCCCAATGGCGAAAGCGATGCACGCCTGCGTGTCATCTACGCCAACGGAACGGAAAGCAACTTGTTGCGTCGTTCGCTCCAACGGGCGCTTTACAAAGATGAAACCGGTCGGCGAGTAACCGATCCGGACATGGGACCGTTGTTTGGCAATGCTTCAGAGCCCGACGATATTGAAAACGGGACAATTTATGTGCTGCGGAGCCTGTCTAGCCACCCATTTGTCGCCGAGCACCGCGAGCTGATCCACAAGATCGGCGTGACCGGCGGCAAAGTGGAGACGCGCATTGCTAACGCGCAAAAAGATGCGACCTATCTGCTGGCCGACGTTGAGGTTGTCGCCACCTACAAGCTGCATAACCTGAACCGCACTAGGCTAGAAAACATCTTCCACCGTCTGTTCGGTGGGGCTCAGCTCGACTTGACCATCGAAGATCGCTTCGGCCATCCGGTCAAGCCAAGGGAGTGGTTTTTAGTACCTCTCCATGTAATTGACGAAGCGGTTGAGCGCATTCGGGATGGGTCGGTTACCGATGTGGTCTACGATCCCCACTCGGCTCGCCTGGTCAGCTAAAGACACTGATGAGGTATAGCGATTACTAGATCGATGCCGCGCGCAAACGCGCGATATCGATCTAGTCTGATCCCGAAACTCCTCTGGGCGTCCGCTAAATTGTTCTGCTAACTGCAAGTGGCGGTACTGCCGATGTCAGTATGGTGTGCACGATATCTACAGGTCCCGGCTTTCGCGCCGCCACTCGTTCTGCTTTACGTTTTCTCGTTCCTGAGCTTTTGCCTGCGACTACCC
>NZ_JAHBCX010000045.1:0-46670 GCF_019955895.1 Pseudomonas sp. GL-B-12 | reverse complement strand
GTCTCGTGGGCTCGGAGATGTGTATAAGAGACAGCAGTTACACCAACCTCTCGTTAAAAGTCGTCAGACAGCACTCGCGTCAATAAATTATTCTATTCACTGATGAGAGCGCCGCTCGTTGGCGTTTCGCTCGTCAATGCAACGCCATCTTATAAAAACAATAACTCTTGCTTCATCAACTTTGGCTGTTGTCTGTCGAAACGCGAATGGACGTATTTTGGGGATATCGCATGGTTAACAATCTTCGTATCAATCGAAATACCACCCTCAAAGGACTGACCTTCTGGGGACAGTGGGCACTTGGCCAAGGCTTTGTTGTTGCCCTGTTATTAATATTGGTTTACTACCAGACGGGTACGGTAGAGTTCTATTATCGAGTGTGTGCAACGCTTACTGTACTAGCATCGGTTCCAGCCTATACCTGGTGCGGCGCCTATGCAAAGAAGGACAATTACCTGGAGGGCTTGCTGAGACTTCTGATGGGTTGGTCAATGACACTGGCAGCGCTAGCTATTGTCGCCTTCCTCTGTAAGGCCAACGAACTGTTTTCTCGTCAAATCATCCTGGTATGGGCTTTCTGCAGCTACATCGGGCAGGCGTTGTTGTACGTCCCACTGCATGGTTTTTCGAAGTACTACCAACGGGCGCTGCAAATTGAGCGTAGAACGCTGATTGTGGGTACTGGCGAGCTGGCACTGGGCTTGGCTAACAAGCTTCGTGCCCTCGAGCACTTCCCGTTGGTCGGCCTGGTAAGCTCCGACACCACTCCCTTGCCGGAGACGGGTATGCCACCTGTCGTAGGCCCGCAAGAGGAACTGCTCGAACTGATCAAGACCCATGACATCCGACGCCTGTACATCACACTGCCCCTGAGCGAAGCGGCACAAATCGAAGAAATGTATGTCGACTTGCTGGATGCCAACGTCGATGTGGTCTGGGTCCCGGACTTGAACAGCCTGACGCTGCTCAATCACTCGGTCAGTGATGTGGATGGCATGCCGGCAATCCATTTGATTGAATGCCCGCTGACCAGCCAACCCACTGCCGCCCTGAGTAAAAGCCTGTTCGATAAAAGCGTGGCGCTGATGGCCATTGTCGCCCTAAGCCCGTTACTGCTGATCATTGGCCTGGCCGTCAAATTCACCTCCCATGGCCCAGTGTTTTTCAAACAGGACCGCCATGGCTGGAACGGGAAGGTCATCAAGGTCTGGAAGTTTCGCTCGATGCGCGTGCATGACGATCACGAGGTCAAGCAAGCCAGTCGTAACGACTCGCGGATCACCCCGATCGGGCGCTTTATCCGCCGCACCTCCATCGATGAGCTACCGCAATTGTTCAACGTCTTGCAGGGCCATATGGCGCTGGTCGGGCCACGTCCTCATGCCGTTGCGCACAATAACTACTACTCCGGCAAGATTCTTGCCTACATGGCGCGCCACCGAATCAAACCGGGGATCACCGGGCTGGCTCAAATCAACGGTTGCCGCGGCGAGACCGACACCATCGACAAGATGCAGAAGCGCGTCGAGATCGACCTCAAGTACATCAATAACTGGTCGTTGTGGCTGGACGTGAAAATCCTGGTGAAGACGCCGTTCACCTTGCTGTCAAAAGACATTTATTGATGGTGTGCCTGCAGGCTAACCAGGGGACGCAAGCCATTTGCGCAGTGCGTTAGCCTCGTCACCCGTGGCTGGACCTTCACCAGCCACGCCTGCAACTGCACCAACACCGGCAGACTGTTCTGCTGCCAACTTTCGTGGCGATGTTCATCGCCGACTTCTTTTAAATCCCCGCTATATACCGTACAGCTTGTTGACCAGATTCAGGGCGATATTGGCACGCCCGGGCTTACTTTCAGACTGAACCCTTTGCACCTCAACAAGCTTGCGTCAGGCAGGCACAACGGCAGCAGTCGGTCGTTAAAAAAGTGGATACAGGGCAATCGCGTCACGACAAAAACCGTATTCGCGAGTTGGAACGCCAGCTACGCCGCAAAGATGCGGCCTTGGCTGAGACCGCTGCTTTCCAGGTGCTGCGAAAAAAGCTCAATGCCTACTGGGGGGGGGGGAAGCGAAGATGAGGGCAACTGACCTTGTTGCCAGAACGGTATCTGCTCGTTGATTGGCTGGCCGAGCGCATTGTGACGGGCACCCACAAACATCCTGACGGATGCACGGACGACAACCGCCAGGTCCATACCCTGAAATGCGCCTGGCGAATCAGAGCGGCATGGTATCGATCCTGGAAGACACTGCAAGGAAGATCCCGATGATGACAAGTGAGCAATGCGCCGTATCAATGCTTACAGATATCAGCCAAGGGGACGCTAATTCTTTGCTCACGCTGCAGTAGTGTCATCAGGAGCAACACTCGCTGCTCTCCCACCATCGCCAGGAAGATCGCTTCCACATCGACAAAAGGCCCCTCATTGATACGCACCCTCTCTCCACAGGCAAACCGAGCCTCTACAGGGGCTCCGCTATCGCGCTCATAAAGCTGGGCGATCAAGTCATCACCTACGGGCAGCGGCTTGCCCCCAAAACTGACAATTCGCAATACACCGCGGGTAGAACGCAAAGGCGCCCAACTCTCACCCGAGCCGAGCTGGATAAACAGATAACCCGGGAACAGCGATTCACGAACAGCCCTCCTGCGCCCCTGTAAAACACGCTCGCGCAGGTGCGTAGGGCGAAAACAGGTATATCCCTGGTTAACCAGATTGATCTCTGCACGCTCGTCCTGGCTCGCCTTGCATTGAACCAAATACCATGCACTGGCGGTGAGACTCTCAGGCAAGGCCGTTTGAACAGCCGAAGCACTATGGATGGACACAATCAGCCCCTTCTGCGCCTATATGGTCAAGTAGCTCCGTGGTTTTCTCCCCGACCTTGCGTCGGAATTCTCCCAAGGATGGAAACGCACCTGGAAAACGGAGTTGGCCGATCATGGAAACTTCGCCCTTTAAAAACACGCGAAACTTATTGGCAATAAACGAATGCCAGGGAACGCATTACCCAACGCAACCGCCTTACACTTATCATCAAACTACACCCGCGATATTTAACACAGCCCAATACAGGACAACACAAAAAAACCGAAAACGTTATAAATCGTCCGATAACAGACAGAAATGTTATTTAATATCTGGATTTGTATGTGGATATTTTTTTTGCTGTATGGCATTCAATAATCACATGGCATTTAATGGTTGATGTTGTCGTGGGTTGCCAGTTATGATTTTTACCATAGCAACTGTTAAGCACGCTCCCAGTCCGGATTCCAGCAGACCAGAGTCTTCGCAGTGAAAAGCTTCATCCAGTACGGTAACTCCTCACGGAAAGAGGCACACACCCAATAGCTGCAAACCGTCAAAAAAGTGCCATTGAAGAAAAGTAGAATTTCAGTCTTTCCAATTGCACCATCACCGTAAGTGTGGAATTTCCAGGGAGGTTGCCTTGTTTAACAAGATTCTAATCGTTTGCATTGGCAACATTTGCCGAAGTCCTACTGCAGAACATTTGTTGCGAGAAGCACTGGTCCGGTCCGACATCGAAGTCAGCTCCGCCGGTCTTGGCGCGCTACAAGACCACCCTATCGAGCCCACCGCCCGGATCGTCCTGGAAGAACATGGCCATCTGCCAAAAGAGCACAAAGCCAATCAACTGACCCCTGCCGCCATCAGCGAATCGGATCTGATCCTGGTGATGGAGCAGTCGCACATAGACCGTGTTCTCAAGATCGCACCTGAAGCGCGTGGAAAGGTCTTCTTGCTGGGCAAGTGGCAGAACAACCGTGAAATCAGCGACCCCTACCGTCAAGGCAAACCCGCTTTTGTGCATGCATACGCGTTGATTGAAGAAGCAGTAGCCGCCTGGGCAACGCGTCTCGCACGCTAAACCATTCCTCGAACACCTGTTAAAAAAGAACCCACTTATGCAGCAAACTCCAGCATTAACCTCACATGACGATGATGAAATCGACTTGATGGGCCTACTTGGGACACTGGTCGATCATAAATGGTTGATTGCCGGGATCACTGCTGCCTCCATGGTCGTTGGAACGGCCTATGCGGTGTTGGCCACTCCTGTTTACCAGGCAACTGCCTTGATACAGGTGGAGGCCAAAAAAAATGACATGCTCGGCTTCTCCGATATCAACAGCATGCTGGGTAAAGAGTCGCCTTCAGCCACAGAAATTGAATTAATCAAGTCGCGCGCCATCATCGGCAAGGTTGTCGACAATCTATCGCTCGATATCACTGTCGAGCCGAACCGTTTTCCGGTGATCGGCGACTTTATTGCTCGTCGGTTCAAGCCAGACGCTGTTAATACGGTCGCGACGCCATGGTTTGGCATGAACAGTTTTGCCTGGGGTGGCGAAACCCTGAAAATATTTCAGCTCAAACTCCCACAAGAGCTCCTGAGTAAGACGCTCACGTTGGTCACCGGTGAAAACGATCATTTTACGTTGCTGGATGAAGACGACAATGTTCTGGTCCAAAGCCAAGTGGGACAAGCCTATGACCAAGACGGCATTCAACTGCAGGTCGAAGTGTTGCGGGCGAATCCGGGTACAACGTTCAGCATTGTGCGTGACCCACGCCTGACCAGTATTTTGAAGTACCAAAAGGTACTTGATGTATCGGAGCGCGGTAAAGAATCCGGCATGATCGGACTGGCTCTTGAAAGCGAGAAACCGGCCGAAGCCATTCAAATCCTCAATGAAATCGCCAAGCTCTATGTACGGCAAAATGTCGAGCGGACGTCGGCCGAAGCCGCTCAAAGTCTGGAGTTTCTAAAAGATCAGCTACCTCAGGTCCGTAAAGACCTGGAAAAAGCCGAAAACGCCCTGAACAAGTATCAAATTCGTAGTAAATCCATCGATATCAGCCTGGAAGCCAAAGCCATTCTCGATCAGATCGTGGCGCTTGATACCAGCATCTCCGCACTGAAAATGCAGCAAGCGGAAATGGATCGCAAGTTTACCCGTCAGCACCCCGCCTATCGGGCCTTGCTCAGCCAATTAGGCGAGCTGACAGCCAAGCAGGATGGCTTGGCCAAAAAAGTCGAGGGCCTGCCGTCAACGCAGCAAGAACTGCTTAGCCTCACCCGCGATGTAAAAGTCAGCACCGAAATTTATACCCAGCTCCTGAATAAATCCCAGGAACTGGATGTGATGCGTGCCGGCACCGTGGGCAATGTGCGCTTGATCGATACCGCCGACGTGGATCTGCGCAAGCCCGTTAAGCCCAAGAAGGCCCTCATCGTACTCATTGCCACCCTGTTCGGGGCTCTGCTGGCGATTGCAGTGGTGCTTTTTCGCAAAGCCCTTAACCGCGGCGTGGAAAGTCCGGATCAAATTGAACAGTTGGGGTTGCCGGTGTATGCAACCATTCCTTTCAGCACGCTGCAGAAAGGTGAAGAAAACAAAATCCCCCGTAGTAGCCGGGGCCGCGCCAACAAAGTCGCTCCCATACTGGCCAGTAGTCACCCCACCGACCTGGCCATAGAAGGATTGCGCAGCCTGCGCACCAGCCTGCACTTCGCCATGCTCGAAGCCAGCAATAATCGCCTGATGATCTCCGGCCCGAGCCCCAAGGTAGGTAAAACGTTCATTTCCGCCAACCTCGCCGCAGTCGTCGCTCAGACCGGCCAGCGTGTATTGCTCATCGACGTGGATATGCGCAAAGGGTATCTGCATAAAGTATTCGGAGTCCCCGCTGAGAACGGGCTTTCTGATTTACTGGTTAAGCGCTGCGACCTTGCAACCGCGATTAATAAAACTGAAATCCAGAACCTTGACGTTATCGGCCGCGGCCAAATACCGCCCAATCCTTCAGAACTGCTAATGCACGCGAACTTCAGTGCCTTTCTGGAGCAAGTCAGCGCTCAATACGACCTGGTGATTCTGGATACCCCGCCGTTGCTGGCGGTGACGGATGCGGCCATTGTCGGCCGCCAGTCGGGCACCAGCTTGATTGTGACGCGTTTTGCGCTTAACCCGGTTCGTGAAATTGAATTGACCATGCGTCGCTTTGCTCAAAATGGCATTGATTTGAAAGGCGCCATTTTCAATGGCGTCGAAAAACGCGCCTCCGCCAAATACGGCTATGGCGACTATGGTTATTACAACTACGAATATAAGTCGGACAGCGTTTAATTTGCACACCATTTTTAATGATAGCCGAGCGCGTCTGAGACTCTAAGGGCGCTCATTTACTGCATCTGCAACATAGAATGTGAACATCTGAATAAATCAAGCTGCTTTCAGGGACTTGCATGTAATCCTGGGGCGGTAGCATGCCTGATCACCACCCTGGCTAATGTATAAGTTGAATGGCTCACCTATTCGTGGGCCAACTCAGTGACTGCTGATGCCATGCACGACACAAGAGCACATCCTCGATGTGCCAATTCCAGGTCAACCCACGCAGTTGAAAGTAGTTCTGCGCCGCGTCAGTTGCCGCACCTGCGGCAAAAAACGGAAACGGTTAGCTGGCGGGACCGGTATGCCCGATTGGCCCTGCGCTTGGTCGATGCGGCCATTAAAGCCTGAGAGCGTGTTCCAGCATGTAGCGCAGACGTTCTGCCTTGCATTTAGACACCGTCCGGCAATTAACTTAGACCTATTTACTTTTCACCACACGCCACACGCTCAAAGGGAATCGACATGAAAGTCACAGTTTTTGGCATCGGTTACGTTGGTCTGGTGCAAGGCGCCGTACTCGCTGAGGTAGGCCACGACGTAGTCTGTATTGATATCGATGCCAACAAGGTCGAACGCCTGAAGCAGGGCCATATCCCCATCTACGAACCTGGCCTGGAAGCACTGGTAAAAGAAAACCATGCCGCTGGCCGCCTGAACTTCACCACCGACGCAGCAGCAGGCGTGAAGCATGGCGAAGTTCAATTTATCGCTGTGGGCACACCACCTGACGAAGACGGTTCCGCTGACCTTAAATATGTACTGGCCGTTGCCGAAACTATTGCCCAGCATATGGAAGGCCATCAGATCATTATCGACAAGTCCACAGTGCCCGTAGGTACCGCCGATAAGGTTAGTGCCAAAATTTCGCAAGTTCTGGCGGCGCGTCAACGTGAAGACCTGGGCTTTGATGTGGTGTCCAATCCTGAGTTTCTCAAGGAAGGTTCCGCCGTCGCTGACTGCATGCGCCCGGACCGTATCGTCATCGGTAGCAATAGCAAAACTGCTGAAGATGTCATGCGCGAGCTGTACGCCCCCTTCAACCGCAATCACGAAAAAATCATCGTGATGGACGTGCGCAGCGCCGAGCTGACCAAATACGCCGCCAATTGCATGCTGGCTACAAAAATCAGCTTTATGAACGAGATGGCCAACTTGGCAGAAATGCTCGGAGCCGATATTGAAATGGTTCGCCAGGGTATTGGCTCCGACCCACGTATCGGCTACCAGTTTTTATATGCAGGTGTTGGCTACGGCGGCTCGTGCTTCCCGAAAGATGTACAGGCACTTATCCGTACTGCTGACAGCATCGACTTTGACGCTAAAGTGCTCAAGGCAGTGGAACATCGCAACGATGAACAAAAATCAGTGCTATTCAAAAAAATCTCTAAGCACTTTAATGGCGAGTTGAGCGGCAAAACTTTCGCATTATGGGGTCTTAGTTTTAAGCCCAATACCGACGATATGCGCGAGGCTCCAAGCCGGGTGTTGATGGAAGCACTGTGGAAAGCTGGAGCCAAGGTCCAGGCTTTTGATCCAGAAGCAATGGAGGAAACTCAGCGTATTTATGGTAGCCGGGATGATCTAAACCTGTGCGGCACCAAAGAGTCAGCACTTAAACACGCCGATGCTCTTATCATAGTCACCGAATGGCAAGCATTTAAAGCCCCCGACTTCGACTTGATAATCGAAAAACTAACCACACCAGTCATATTTGACGGTAGAAATCTTTATCATCCTGCAAGACTTTCAAAAAAGGGAATCACCTATTCCTCTGTTGGAAGATAAAAAACAGCCTAAATATTAACAGCCATTACATTTCATGTATTAGCATATCCACCATATGCTGTTAAAAAACCCTGGAACGTATGGCTGTATATAACGCACCAATAATCAAAGAGCTTTTCAAAAAAAACAATGCAAAAAATCAGAATGTATCATTTTGACGCTGTCGCTTTTTTAGCATTTTTTACGCTGCTTATGACAAAAGCCAGGTTCCGACTTGATAATTCAGAAAGCTTCCATTTTGGAGGCGCTGAGTTTGCTATTGCGCCTTTTGACATAGCATTTCTTATAATTTTTCTGATCATTTGTGTAAAAATTTCAACAAACTCATTCAGTATTGCCAAAGACAAACTAAACTGCATAGCAGCACTATACATACTAACAAATATCATTTCCGTGTTCACTTCAAGTGACATCGAATTCTCCATATACGAAATCATAAGACAGCTAAAGTTTTTTATAATTTACCTATGGCTAAGATCGCTTTTCACAACATCTGAGGGAAAAAGATTATTATATATATCTTCATGCTTTGCCGTTTTAACTCAGCTATTTTTTGTTTACCTGCAGGTAATAACCGGTACAACAACATCAGGCATGAACAATGAAGAGGTTGAGTTAAATAAAATTGCAGGCGGCATTGTTAGAACCGTGGGAACATTCGGCCATCCCGGCCTATTGGCACAATATCTAAATATCATTTTGATCGCAATATTAGTCAAGGCATTAGTTGCAAAAGGAGTACCCAAGAAACTTTATGCCACAATTTACATAGCGGGGACACTTGCAGTAATTCTTACATACTCTAGGACAGCACTCGCGATACAACTAGCCACACTTTTCTTAACGCTATTTCTTTTCCCGCACGTCGAACAAACTAAGAATCTATCAAAAAAGTTCATTACCTACTTAAGTGTGCTTGTAGGCTTCGTAGCTATAATATCGTTTAATTTTGATTCAATACTGAGCCGTTTCGAAAATGCTTCAACGGATAGCGGAACAGTCAGAATCCTCTTATCAAAAATTGCACTAAATATGATGTCGGAAAATCCTATTTTGGGCGTAGGATTAAATTCTTTCACCCAAGTAATGGATAAATACGATGATACAATGATGTCAAGTTACTGGAGACACCCCGTACACAACATATACTTATTAGTTGCCTCCGAACTAGGACTAATAGGAATCACAGTCTTTATCATTAAACTCTATATTTTCTTCAAGACGGGAATTATCACATTAAGAAGAAAAAAAGCAGACGAACAAATAAACAAAGAGTTTGCACTAATTGGAGTTATAGGCTTATCCGTTATATGCCTGTCTGGTTTCCTAGGTTGGTCATGGCGACTGGACGCAATCCAAGGCCTTTATTGGACATTGTTAGCCGTTATCGCAAGTACTTACAAACGCCCTACTGCCAGGCTATAGTATTTAGCGCTTACTTACTCACTTACTAACAATGACGAATCTATTCAATGAAAAAATTCAATATCATTTATTTCCCAGCCAACAAGAACTATAATCCTTACAATACCCGCATACAGGAAATAGTCCGTCAATCAGGGAGCGCTCCCAGAGGACTAAATTCAATCTTCAAACCAAATTTTATTTTAGGTGCATTCTCTGGCAGAAAGAACATATTCATTTTAAATTGGTTTGAAGACTACCCCTTTGACACAAAGGGTCGTGTGAAGCCGTTAAAATTAATATTCTTCACTTGTATTTTGTTCTACGCAAAAATTTTTGGAACCATTTTCTACATCAAACACAACTTTACAAAACACAACCTTGACAGCAAACACTCAAAGTTCCATACATTCTGCCAACGTTTAGTCGAAAAAAACTCTTCAGAGATTTTTGTTCACTCCGAAAGAGTGTCGGAGAAAAACAATTACACGTACATTCCACATCCCCTCTATAAGATTATGGACCAACCAGCTAAAGCTGGGGATAAGTATTTTCTATGCTTCGGCATGATAAGTAGATACAAAGGCTACATCGAGCTTCTAGACTACTGGCCGAAAGCCTATCCTCTTCTGATAACAGGACCTTGCAACGACCTAGAGTTAATTGCCGAGCTTGAGCAAAAAATAAAACTTAAGCAACTAAACGCAACCGTTTTAGCGAAAGAACTTTCCGACCTTGAATTAGAGGCCACAATTAAAAACTGCATAGCAGTGATACTTCCACACACAAACAATAGTTGTATAGTCTCAGGTGCCGCATACTTGGCTTATAGCCTAGGGGCTTTAACTCTCGTTAGAGACGAAAATTTGTTAAGCAATTTGGCTGAGCCGAGCCTAACCAAGAGACTGGACAACCAAAATATAAAAACCCTTTATGAGATGTCTGAGAATGGCACATTAGAGAACGATTTGGAGCGACGCAAGCACTACGCGGCCAACAAGTACTCTGACTCTATTATTTTTCAGGGCCTTATCGATAAAATACACCTCCATACTAAATGAAAGTATTTGCAACCTAGCCGCCCACCCTAAACTTCAAAGAGAAGCTATTGTCGTGCTTAATTATCTTGCAAAATCTTTATCCGCTGTTGCCCTAGAAAAGATAATTTTATTACTCGTAGCTCTCCCTGTTAACATTTATATTATTAGAATGTTGGGGCCAGAACAATATGGGGTATTAAGCATCTATATAGTTCTTGCAACTATTTTATTTCAAGTCTCCGATTGTGGCGTAAGAAATATTTTTATCAGCGAATACTCTCACTCAAACAAAGACATCTTAGTATCAACCTATATAGCAATAAAATTCGCTGCCGCATTGCTGATATCCGCAATGTTACTGCTGTACTTTATAGCCTATGGCGCACAAGACACATCGGGATATTACATAGTAATCTGCATTTGTTTGATTTTCACTTTCGCAGACATCTTCGAGTCCATACAACTAAGCGAGCTTAAACAAACGCAGGCAGCTCGCACAAGACTAATCTCAGGCATCCTATCTAACCTTTTTAGATTCTTGATGATTTACATAGGTTTACCCCCATACTTCATAATAATTTCTTACGGGTTAGAATATGCCATCAAAGGAATACTTATATATAGCACTGGCATAAGAGTTAAAAATTACAATATCGATTTACCTTATACTCTAAAAATCCTAAAAAGGGCATTACCACTTACCCTCTCGATGGTTTTTTTACAATTGTATCACCGAGTTGATATATTCATCATAAAAGACTTGATGGACGATTCAAGTGTAGGGATATATTCAGCCGCAATGAAGCTTCTTGACTACCTGGTATTTATTGTAGTCGTTTTAAATACCGTAATTAATCCAATTTTAGGTCGAGAGAAATCAGGTTCGAAATTAAACAATCTATACCGTAACTATTATTTTGTAGTTTTCTGGGGCGCAACACTTATCTGCTTTGCTACGCTTCCTTTTTCAAGCTATATCATATCGAAGCTTTATGGCCCAGAGTATTCAGCGTCCATTCAATTATTCAACGTAATGTTATATTCCCTACCATTCATTTTCTTAGGGAGCGTAAGTGGTTTTTGGTACGTTAATAACGGGTTAGAAATATACGCATTGATTCGGAATATTTTAGGCCTGTGCTTGAACATAGCACTAAATTATACGCTCATACCTCACTACGGATTACTGGGTGCTGCGTGGGCAACTCTTATTTCCTACATTGTCACGTCCTTAATAATTGACGCTCTTTTTGCAAAGACTCGACCTGCGTTTGTAATAAAAATTACCGCTTTAATAAATTTCAGAATCACCTACAAATGGACAAAAAAAAATGCAACCAAAACTCAATAAAGAACATACTTTTTGGTGGAGCCCTCGATCACCGCTGGGATTAAATTTCCTCCGTAAAGAAAATGCAGGCGACCTGCTAGGTCCTCATTTGGTTCATCGGATTTTGGAAAGGTCCAGGCTCGATGCTAAAAAAATTCAAACAAACAACCGCTTAATTTCAATCGGCTCAGTACTGCATTTTGCTCGTAATGGCGACACGATCTGGGGTACAGGAGTCAACGGAAAAGTAGACCCAAACCTACATAAGTTCACCAATTTAAATATAAAAGCTTTAAGAGGCCCTCTTACGGCACATTTTTTAAACTCGAAAAACATTAAAACGCCTGATGTATATGGCGACCCCGGCATTCTAACATCTAGGTTCTGGCCAAAGTCTGACAACACTTCAGGTGAAACCATCTACATCCCACACATGAGGGAGGTAGTAGATACGAACATATCGAGCCGTTTCAAAGTAATCTCCCCCCTCATGAAGCTGGAGTTATTCATAAATGAAATACAAAAGGCATCAAAAGTAATATCTACTTCTCTTCATGGGATAATAATTGCCGAATCATATGGTATTCCTGCGGTCTTAGTAGAAAATAATTCAGGCGAGACACTATTCAAATACAATGATTACTTTCTAGGAACTGGGCGCGACAATGTATTAATCTGCAAAGACTTCAACTCAGCCCTAAACCATACACCACCAATTCCAGATTTGAAAAAGCACCAAGATGATTTATTAAACTCTTTTCCATATGAATTATGGATGGCATATTAACTCCTCTGCTAATACGTAAATAACTTTATTATGAATACAGAGCATGACCTGCCTAAAACATCTCATTCATCAATTATTTGTTACCACTTCTTTCCCCACTACAGAAAAGGCATCATAGAGGAACTGGCCCGACAAATTTCGCCCACATTCCTAGGGGATAACCGAGGGGTTGAAGGCATAAAAGCGTACGAATTCAGCGCCGATGATACATTCATCCAGAGCTCGTGCTTTTATATAGGTAAAATAATGGTGCAACCAAAAGTTATATGGGTAGCACTTACCGGAAAATATACTAGCTATGTGTTTTTAGCCAACCCAAATCATATATCAACCTGGCTTGCAGCTATCATTTGCAGATTGCGTTTCAAAAACGTTGTTTTCTGGGGACACGGTTTCAAATCTGACAAAAAGACAAAGTCCAACTTTATAAGAAAGATTTTTTTTAAACTTGCCAATTCTTTCTACACTTACGGTTGGCGCGCCAAAGATAACGCTGTCAACTTAGGCTTTTCGAGCAAAAATATTCATGTTGGCTATAATTCACTTGATTACAACACTCAACTAAAAGTCAGGAACACTTTAGTTGCAAGCGAACCGAGCGATAGTGAAACACTTAATATAATATGTATTTCCCGACTTACATATGCATGCCGGTACGACATGCTATTCCAAGCAATTGAGCTTGCAAAAACCATAAATCCAAATATGGTTATTTCAGTAACACTTATCGGTGACGGCCCTGAGCGCGCGCATTTGGAAAAAATTGCATGCGATTTAAAAATAGAAACCGATTTCGTTGGTGAACTCTACGACGAAAAAATAATCGCAAGATATATATCATCAGCAGATGTCACAATTTCGCCTGGAAAAATCGGCCTTACGGCCATGCACAGTCTAATGTACGGAACACCTGTAATCAGTAATGATGACTATGTAAGCCAGATGCCTGAAGTCGAGGCCATCGTTACCGGCCATACAGGCGAAGTTTTCTGTAATGGAAGTATCTCTAGCCTTGCTGATGCACTACTTATTTTTAAATCTAAATACCTCGATAGAAAAAAAACTCGCGAGGAGTGCTTTTTAATGATTGATAAAATCTACAACCCCTCCAACCAAGCCCATATTTTAAAAATGGCGATTGAAGGGAACGATGCTCTCGAGGGTAAAAACGTTTTAAGTCTTTTCAAATAGGTGCCAGCATGAGTATCCGTGAGTATATTCGCTCATTTCGCAGAATGTATTGGCGTATCAGATTACGCCTTAAAAAGGTTGATCGTACATTTCTTGCCGGAGGCCACTCAAAAATATCTACGGATTTAATTGCCGGTGCTTATACATATATTGGCCCTGGGTGTGAAATCGGTCCAGGCGTAGAATTAGGTGCCTACACAATGATAGGTCCTAACGTGAAAATCATCGGGAATGATCATGTGTTCAACGTCCCCGGCACTCCAGTGATATTCAGTGGCCGGCCTCCCTTTAAGCATACCTTGATTGGACGCGATGTATGGATTGGAGCAGGGGCTATAATACTTTCAGGGGTTAAGATTCATGACGGTGCAATAGTCGCGGCAGGTTCAGTTGTCACAAAAGACATCGGGGCTTTTAGTATCGCAGGAGGAGTGCCAGCACACTTTATTAAAAAGAGGTTTAACGCGCTAACTGATGAAGAAACACATTTATCATTTCTTGAATCAGGCATTCACTCTTCCAACTACCCTGACAAGCTTAAAACTAATTAAGCGAGCCAATTGAGATGATAATCAAAAATAATAACCCGTATACATCCGCATCGTTTTCGTTGTCAAATCGTGTGCGACGACAAATATGGAATTATACTTGGCTAATGCTATTTCGCCCAAGCCCTAGACCCCTCCATAAATGGAGAGCTTTTTTACTGAAAATATTCGGTGCGCACATAGGCAAAAATGTACATGTGTACCCAGCTACACGAATATGGGCGCCATGGAATTTAGTGCTTGGCGACCATGTAGGCATCGCCGACGGTGTCACTATCTATAACATGGATACAATAAGCATAGGCAGCTACAGCGTTATTTCGCAAGGCGCACACCTGTGTGGAGGTTCTCACGACTACAACAGTCCAAATTTCCAACTTTATGCCAAGCCTATCACTTTAGGTGAGCATGTCTGGATTTGCGCTGAAGCGTTCGTCTCACTGGGCGTCAACATCCCGGATGGCGTAGTTGTAGGAGCCCGCTCTCTAGTAACCAAAAGTATTCTAGAACCGTGGACCGTTTGTGCGGGTCACCCAGCCAAGCAAATTGGCCAGCGCACAAGGAATAAGTAATGAAAGCGGAATCTGAACATCGACAATACCCGGACCTATCTGCAATCATTCTGACATTCAATGAAGAACTGCATCTTGAACGTGCTTTAGCATCAATTAGCGGACTTACTAAAGAAATTTTTGTTATCGACTCGTTTTCTACTGATCGCACGACCGAGATTGCTCGCGCCCATGGTGCAATTGTACTGCAAAATAAATTCATCAATCAGGCTAAACAATTCCAGTGGGCGCTGGATAACGCACCGATTTCAGGTGAATGGATACTACGTCTGGATGCAGACGAGATAATCGAATCTGATCTGGCAGCCGAGATAGTACAAAAGCTTCCAGCACTCGCCCCGGATGTTGTCGGCATTAATCTCAAGCGCAAACATATATTTATGGATCGCTGGGTCAAGCATGGTGGCCGCTACCCCTTGGTCATGTTGCGTATTTGGCGTAAAGGGCACGGTCGTATTGAGAATCGCTGGATGGATGAGCATATTGTTATCTGGGGCGGACGGACCGTGACCTTCGAGGGTGGCTTTGCAGATCACAACCTCAATGATTTGACTTTTTTTACTGACAAACACAATAAATATGCCACGCGTGAAGCTATTGAAATCCTGAATCAACGTTTGAACTTTTACCCTCGCGATCATTCAGTGACAACAGAGAGCACATCATTACAAACAGCGGCAAAATTTTTTATTAAAGAACACATATACAATCACATACCTTTTACCATCAGTGCCTTGATGTACTTTGTATGGCGATATATTTTCCAACTAGGATTTCTTGATGGCCGTTCAGGTCTTATATACCACTTCCTCCAGGGGTATTGGTATCGATTCCTAGTAGGTGCAAAAGTGATGGAACTGGAACGCGCCATCTCTCACTTAACAAACAAACAAGCAATTACTGAAGAACTCTCTCGATTAACTGGTCATTCGTTAATTCCAGAGCAACCGATTTAAGCATTGTAATGAACTCTTTCCGCACCATTTCCAAATTATTGAACACACAGGATATGTCACTATGAAAAAGCGCGCTCTAATCACCGGTATCACAGGCCAGGACGGCTCCTACCTTGCAGAGCTTCTGCTGGAAAAGGGTTATGAAGTTCACGGTATCAAACGCCGCGCTTCCTCATTCAACACCCAGCGCGTAGACCATATCTATCAAGACCCGCATGTCAATAACCGTAACTTCGTTCTGCACTATGGCGATTTGACTGACTCTTCCAACCTGACCCGCATCATCCAGGAAGTACAGCCGGACGAGGTTTACAACCTTGGTGCGCAATCCCATGTAGCCGTCAGTTTCGAGTCGCCGGAATACACCGCAGATGTGGATGCCATGGGTACATTGCGTATTCTGGAAGCAATCCGCTTGCTGGGTCTGGAAAAGAAAACCCGCTTCTACCAGGCCTCGACTTCCGAACTGTACGGCCTGGTGCAGGAAACGCCGCAAAAGGAAACAACACCTTTTCACCCGCGTTCGCCCTATGCCGTAGCCAAAATGTACGCTTACTGGATTACCGTTAACTACCGCGAAGCCTACGGTATGTACGCTTGCAACGGCATCCTGTTTAACCACGAGTCGCCGCGCCGTGGCGAGACCTTTGTAACCCGCAAGATCACTCGCGCCCTGGCCAATATCGGTCAAGGCCTGGAGCAGTGCCTGTTCCTCGGCAATATGGATGCACTGCGTGACTGGGGCCATGCCAAAGACTACGTGCGCATGCAGTGGATGATGCTGCAACAGGACGAGCCGGAAGACTTTGTGATTGCCACCGGCGTGCAGTATTCGGTACGTGACTTCGTACGCTGGTCCGCCGCAGAGCTGGGCATCAACCTGGAATTCGTCGGCGAAGGTGTGGATGAGCACGCGATTATTGCCAGCATCGAGGGCGACAAGGCTCCGGCGCTCAAGGTTGGCGACATTATTGTCAAAGTAGACCCGCGCTACTTCCGCCCTGCCGAAGTTGAAACCTTGCTGGGCGACCCGACCAAGGCCAAGCAAAAGCTGGGCTGGACCCCGGAAATCACCGTGCAGGAAATGTGCGCAGAAATGGTTCGCGAAGACCTCAAGGTCGCGCAGCGCCATGCCCTGCTCAAAGAGCACGGCCATGACTTGCCGGTGGCTACGGAGAACTGAGTATGGCCCGTGAGTTGAACCAGAATATCTTTGTCGCCGGCCATCGCGGGATGGTCGGCTCGGCCATCGTCCGCCGCCTGCAGGCACTGGGTTATACCCGTATTGTTGCTGCCGGGCGCGACACCCTGAATCTGCTGGATCAACAGGCGGTGCAGGCCTTTTTCCAGGAGCACAAGATCGATCAGGTGTATCTGGCGGCGGCAAAAGTTGGCGGTATTCAGGCGAATAACACCTACCCGGCTGATTTCATCTACGAAAACCTGATGATCCAGGCCAATATCATTCAGGCAGCGCACCTGAACGATGTACACAAGCTGTTGTTCCTCGGTTCGTCATGCATTTATCCCAAGCATGCCGAGCAGCCGATGCGCGAAGAGGCCTTGCTCACCGGTACGCTGGAGCCCACCAATGAGCCCTATGCGATTGCCAAGATCGCCGGGATCAAGCTGTGTGAAAGCTATAACCGTCAGCATGGCCGTGATTACCGCAGCGTAATGCCGACCAACCTGTATGGCCCGCATGATAACTACCACCCGCAGAACAGCCACGTGATCCCTGCCCTGCTGCGCCGCTTCCACGAAGCGGTACAGCGCGGCGACGAAGAGCTGGTGATCTGGGGTACTGGTAAACCGATGCGCGAGTTCTTGCATGTGGACGATATGGCCGCGGCCAGCATCCATGTGATGGAACTGGACGATGCCACTTATCAGGCCAATACCCAGCCGATGCTGTCGCATATCAACGTTGGCACCGGGGTTGACTGCACTATTGGTCAACTGGCTAAAACCATTGCCGAGGTCACCGGTTTTACTGGCAAGCTGACCTTCGATACCAGTAAACCGGATGGCGCTCCACGCAAGCTGATGGATGTGTCACGCCTCAAGTCACTGGGCTGGCAGGCCAGCATCAGTCTGGAAGACGGGCTCAAAGATGCCTATGACTGGTATGTCACTAACGTGCAACAGGCGCGGACACACTGATGAAGATCCTGCTCTACGGCATCAACTACAGCCCCGAGCTGACCGGTATCGGCAAATACAGCGGTGAAATGGCTGCCTGGCTGGCAGCTCAGGGCCACGAGGTGCGGGTCGTTACAGCCCCACCTTACTACCCGGACTGGAAGGTCTGGCAGGGCTTCAGCTCCTGGCGTTTTAACAAACGCCAGGAGGCTGGTGTCACCGTCATTCGTTGCCCGCTGTATGTTCCGGCCAAGCCGACAGCTATTAAACGCTTGCTGCATTTGGCCAGTTTTTCGCTGTCGTCGACCTTAGCCATGCTGGCCCAGTTACGCTGGAAGCCTGAATTGGTGATCCTGGTCGTGCCAACGCTGTTTTGCGCCCCCCAGGCACTGGCGCTGGCCAAGCTGACGGGCGCCACTTCGGTGCTGCATATTCAGGATTACGAAGTGGATGCCCTGTTCGGGCTATCCATTGCCAAGGGCGAGCGCCTCAAGCGCTGGGCGTTTGCTGTTGAGCGGGCGGCGCTACGGGCATTTGATCGCGTGTCGACCATCTCCAGTGGCATGTTGCAGCGGGCGGCAGAAAAAGGCGTTGCCAAAGAGCGGTTGAGGTTCTTTCCCAACTGGTCCGAAACCGCCCGTTTCCGCAATGTGCCACGTGATGCAGCACTGCTACGCAGGCTTGGCGTCGATCCTGACAAGCGCGTACTGCTTTACTCCGGCAACATTGGTGAAAAGCAAGGCCTTGAATGCGTGATCGAAGCGGCACAACGCATGTCAGCGCGAGCCGACCTGGTGTTTTTGGTGGTGGGGGAAGGTGCAGGTAAAGCCCGATTACTGGAGCTAAGCCAGCAGTACAACCTGCACAATATTGTGTTTGCGCCCCTTCAGCCCTATGACGATCTGCCTGCCTTGCTGGCTTCGGCCGACTGTCATCTGGTGATCCAGAAACGCGGGGCAGCGGATGCCGTATTACCGTCCAAGCTCACCAATATCCTGGCGGTAGGTGGCAATGCCTTGATTACCGCTGATCCTGACACCAGCCTGGGGTTGCTGTGCTCGGAGTACCCGGGTATCGCCACCCTGGTGGAGCCTGAATCGGTCGAAGCCTTGATCAAGGGTATCGAGACCGTTTTAGCCATGCCGACACCCAATGTGATTGCTACTGGCTATGCCTGCGAGTTTCTGGATAAAGACCAGATATTGAACCGTTTCCTGACCGAGATTTAAATCATGTGGCTCAGCAACGAACTGTTTCGCAGCGTTGTCGATTCAACACCCTTGATCTCCATCGATCTGGTGGTTCTAAACAGCAAAGGCGAATGCCTGTTGGGGCAACGGCTTAATCGGCCAGCCCAGGGCAACTGGTTTGTACCCGGCGGACGCATCCTTAAAAATGAAACCCTGGATGCGGCCTTCAACAGGCTGACCCTGGAAGAGTTGGGCAAGGCCAGTCAGCGTATCGACGCCCGCTTGTTGGGGGTATATGAACACTTTTACGCTGACAGCGTGTTTGCGGCGTCCGGGCAAGGTCCGGACACCCACTACGTAGTACTCGCTTACCAGTTGGTTCTGGGTGCAGACGACATATTGCACCCCCCTTACGCTCAGCATGATGCCTATCGCTGGTGGTCTCAGGCCGAGATGCAGACCTGTGAGCAAGTACATGCCAACACACGTGCTTATCTCGATGCACTGCGATAACTTTTAAAGCATACAAAGGAATATGAACATGCTCTTTCCGATCATCATGGCGGGTGGTTCCGGCTCCCGTTTGTGGCCGCTGTCGCGACAGCTCAATCCCAAACAGTTTCTGCCGCTGGCCGATGCTGATTTTTCAATGCTTCAGGCCACTATTCAGCGCCTTGACGGGCTGGGCGCCGAATTGCCGCGGCTGATCTGCAATGAACAACACCGTTTTCTCGCTGCCGAGCAACTGCGCCTGTTGGGGCTCGAGAAAGCCGGCATTTTGCTGGAGCCGGTCGGCCGCAATACAGCACCAGCCATTGCTCTGGCAGCCTTGCAGGCCTGCAACGAAGCCCAGGATCCGATCCTGCTGGTACTCGCGGCTGATCACCTGATCAAGGACGTGGGCGCTTTCCAGGCCTGTATCCAGACTGCCTTGCCTTTGGCGCAAGACGGCAAGCTGGTGACCTTCGGTATTGTTCCGACCCATGCGGAAACAGGCTACGGCTATATCGAGCAAGGCGCCGACGTGGGTATTGGCGGTTTCAGGGTAAACCGTTTTGTTGAAAAACCCGATCTGGTAACAGCACAAGAGTATCTGGCCAGCGGCAGTTACTTCTGGAACAGCGGCATGTTTATGTTCCGTGCCAGTCGCTACCTGGAAGAACTGGAAAGTTATCGCCCGGATATTCTGGCCGCTTGCCGTGCCGCGCTGGCCGGTGGCTCGCAGGATATGCACTTTACCCGTGTCGACGAAGCCGCCTTTGCCGCTTGCCCGGATGACTCGGTGGACTACGCCGTGATGGAAAAGACCGCCGATGCGGTGATGGTGCCACTGGATGCAGGCTGGAGCGATATCGGCTCCTGGACTGCACTCTGGGATGTGAGTGACAAGGACCAACGAGGCAATGTGTTCAAGGGTGATGTGCTCAACCAGCAGACACGCAACACCTATGTGCATGCGGACAGCCGCCTGGTTGCCACTGTCGGCCTGGATGATCTGGTGATTGTAGAAACCAAGGATGCGGTACTGGTCGCTCACAAGGACCATGTACAGGATGTGAAGAAGATCGTTGAGCAATTGAAAAGCGGCTCGCGCACTGAACATATCAACCATCGCGAGGTCTATCGTCCATGGGGCGTCTATGACTCCGTGGACAACGGCCATCGCTATCAGGTCAAACGTATCACCGTAAAACCGGGCGCCAAACTGTCGGTACAGATGCATCACCATCGTGCCGAGCACTGGATCGTTGTCAGCGGTACTGCCAAAGTGACCAATGGCGACAAGACCTATCTGGTCTCGGAAAACCAGTCCACCTACATCCCCATTGGCCAGGTCCACGCCTTGGAAAATCCAGGCGTCATCCCCCTGGAACTGATTGAGGTGCAATCCGGCTCCTACCTCGGTGAAGACGATATCGTGCGTTTTGAAGACAAATATGGCAGGGCGTGAAGCCATTACTGCATGGGTGATTTCCATGAGGTGGAAACGCTGTGAACATTCGAATGGCGCTGGTACAGCTCTATTCAAACAGTTCTCGCTGCAATACATATTGCAAAAAAAAGACGTGACCTAAGCTTCAATTTTGGCGCTGGCAGGCAGGCAATCCGCAAGGTTATAGCCAATAATTCTATTGATCACTCCCTGGGTGAAAGATCAAGCGAATCATGAGATCTGCACTACATAACCAATAACCACAGCAGGTCAGTGGAGATGTTAGAAAACGTCGGCAACTTCAGGTGCCCTGCGCAGGTATTCTAAAAGTGATATTGCAAAGATGAATGCCGATAAAGTGATCACTGGAGTGTCACGCTCGGTGCGCCCTGCTTCATCACGGTGCTTCATGCCGAATGCTCAACGTTCGTAACCTCCCACTTACGCGCTCGAGTTTTACCGCCGATACAGACGATCTATCAAAAGGAATTTCCCATGAGCAAATTATTTGTTTCCGCGCTAATGCTTTCTTTAAGTGCCTCCGTTTTAGCCGCTGAGCCTCCCGCAGCGTCTTCTGCTCCAGGCAAACCTGCAAAACCCGCAGAAAACGCTCCATTGAATCTGAACACCCCTCTCGTGGGCAGTCTGACCACAGGGACTGCTCTCGGCATCGGCGCTGCGGTTATAGCCGGAGCCGCTGCGCTGTCATCCAGTGGTGGCGGAAGCAACAATGACGGCGGCACTACTGGCACTACTGGCACTACCGGGACCACCGGCACCACCCGCTAAGCCCACTGCCAGATCGATCGCCCTCACCCCCCCGGAGTAATCCGGGGGGGTGGTTTTGATGTGTTCCCTCCACAAGTGTCCTCAATCATGATTCGTAGTTTGTCGCTCGCTGTGCTTGCAGGTGTTGCCCTGCAAGGCTGTATGTTCTCACCCGGTCAACACCTGGATACCAGCCAGATCGGCCGTGATGGCTCACCGGAAAGCAGTCGGATCGAGTTGATTCCGATAACGCCCAAACTGATTGCCCAGAACGCGGCGACAAAAGTGCAAGCCTCGGTGCCCGCCGAGTTGTTGGCGTACAAGCCGGGGGCTTACCGGATTGGCGCCAATGATGTGTTGTACATCACCGTGTGGGACCATCCGGAGTTGACCGCACCATCGGGTCCACAACAGCAAATTGATGCGAACGGTCGCCTGGTACGCCCGGACGGCACCATGTTTTACCCCTATATCGGCAATATTCAGGCCGCCGGTAAAACCATCGAGGAGCTGCGCGGTTTTATTGCCGAGCGCCTGACACAATACGTCGACAGCCCCCAGGTTGACTTGAGTGTGTTGCGGTTTGCCAGTCAAAAAGTCGTTGTTTCCGGTGCTATTTTGAAAGCCGGTCAACAGCCCATTACCACTTCGCCGCTCAGTGTCGTCGAAGCCATCAGTACTGCCACTATCGATCCATTCAATGCCGACCTTGCCGGCCTGACACTGACCCGGGACGGACGTGAGTATCCGCTCGACCTGGACTCGCTGAACAGCAAAGGCTCGCAGTTGCATAACGTCTATTTGAAAGACGGCGATCAGTTGTACCTACCCTACAACGACCGGAAAAAGATCTACGTCATGGGTGAGGTCAGCCAGCCTCGGGCGCTCACGTTCAAAATCAATCGGATGAATCTGGCGGATGCGATCGGAACGGTCGGTGGACTGAACCAGGCCACATCCAATGGCAATGCGCTGTATGTCATTCGAGGTGCCGAGAACCTTGAAACCGAGCCGGCAAAAGTCTTTCAACTGGACGCCGAATCGCCTACCGCGTTTGCTATCGCCAGCCGCTTCGATCTGCAACCCCAGGACATTGTCTACGTCGGCCCTGCAGGCGTGACCCGCTGGAACCGCTTGATCAGCCAGTTGCTACCTTCGGCCGTTATCCTGGGTACCGGAGCAGCGGCCACAAACAATCTCAGTGAAGCCAGCAGTCGATAAGGTTTGAGCCGCTTTGAAAACTTTGCGTAACAGCTCATGCCTGGCGGTGGGATTACTGCTGTGTGGCTGTAATCCGTTGATGCAGGCGTCCCTGGATACCTTTAAAGCCGCCACACTGGGCACCCAGCCGCTGGAAGTGACTGCGGCGCAAGTGGAGGCCGTGCCCTATGCGCAGATCAAGGTCACCACCGACGCCAGCGAAGGTGTATTGGCGAAGCTACGCCAGCAGGGCGACCTGGAGTTCTGGGTCGCCTCCGGCAAACAGGTGTTGTTGATGCGCGACGGTCTGGTCGTGCGCAGCGTCGGCCTGGGCATCAATCTCGATGGCACGCGCTTCGACGGCGAGTCGCCGTTCAAGCTTGGCTTGCAGCGATTGCCCGATGGTTACAGCAGTACCCGCTGGATAGATGTCTATCAGGGGCCGCGGGTCGGAATGGTTGTTAACAGTCGTTTCAGTCGCAAGGCCATCGAAACCGTCACCATCCTGGACAAGGACTATGCGCTGCTGCGTATAGACGAACGCGTCGACATACCCGAGCTGGGATTCAAGGCCACCAACCGTTTTTGGGTCAGGCCTGACGATGGCTTGATCCTGCAGAGCGAACAACACCTTACGCCGGAACTTTTCTTGAAGATTGTGCAATTGCGCCCTGACCGGGAGACGGCTCGGTGAGATATTCGAAAACGCTGTCGGCTTGCCTGTTGCTGGCAAGTTCTGCGATGACTCAGGCCGCTGTCACGGTCACGGGTGATGTAAAAAACGCCGGATCCTTCGCGTTCGTGCCAGGTGCACGCTTGCTTGATGCCGTCAGCCAGGGACGCCCGAACGCCGAAAGTTACTGGCTGGCCGCCGCCTGGCTGCACCAGCCACTGTTGGAGCAGCAAGTCCGCCTTAAAGCCGGTGTGCTGTTCGATCTGAAATTGCTGCAACGTGGGGCCTTGCTTGAAGAAAAAAGCAGCCTTGCGGCCTTGGCTGCGCGCCTGTTTGAAGAGGTCAGCCGACTACCCGTTACCGGCCGGAAAGTCGCGGTGCTCGACCCCGTGGCGCTGGAGGTTGCGTTCGCCCGCAATTACTCGCTCAGTGACGGCGACCGACTGATTTACCCTCTACGCCCGACTACGGTCACTGTCCTGGGCGCAGTTGAACAGCCCTGCACGCTGCCTTATCGCGCCCTGCAGCCAGTCCAGGAATACCTCAACAGCTGTCTGCCGGTGACCGACGCAGATGCCGATTACCTGTGGTTGATTCAGCCCGATGGCCAGGTCAAGCGAGTCGGCAACGCCGCCTGG
Organism: Pseudomonas sp. GL-B-12; assembly: GCF_019955895.1. Classification (NCBI taxonomy): domain Bacteria; kingdom Pseudomonadati; phylum Pseudomonadota; class Gammaproteobacteria; order Pseudomonadales; family Pseudomonadaceae; genus Pseudomonas; species Pseudomonas sp. GL-B-12. The sequence continues at coordinate 22,303 of NZ_JAHBCX010000045.1, read as the reverse complement.
AACCGCGAAGACGGGGTGTTTGCCGCCGCAGGCAGCACAATTCTGGTGCCCGTGCGCAACGATGATCCGGACCTGCCCACACCCGACTTGAACGAGCAGCTTGCCCAGTTTCTCGCCACCCAACCGCTGCCCGAGGTGGCCCCTTGAAGTTACGTTTCGCCGCCGTAGTGTTGTTGCCCTACAGCTTGGCTCATGCTGAGCCGCGTTTTACCCAGAATGATTTCGGTGGCGTGGGTTTGTTGCAAACCCCCACCGCACGGATGGCACCCGCCGGCGAATTCAGCCTGAACGCCAACCGGACAGACCCATATTCGCGCTATAGCATTTCAATACAGCCCCTTGATTGGCTGGAAGGCAGTTTTCGTTATACCTCTATCAGCAACCGTAAATACGGGCCCGAATCATTCAGTGGCGGCCAGAGCTATAAAGACAAAGCTGTCGATGTCAAAGCCCGCCTCTGGCAAGAAAGCCACTGGTTGCCCGAGGTCGCGCTCGGTTTTCGGGATGTCGGGGGCACCGGCCTGTTTTCCAGCGAATACTTTGTGGCGAACAAACGTTACTACGATCTGGATCTCAGCCTGGGCGTTGCTTGGGGCTACATCGGTAACCGCGGGGATTTCGAGAACCCGCTGGGGTACCTCGATGAGCGCTTTGATACACGCCCGGGAGGCACGACCGCGGGCGACGTCAATACCGGCTCGTATTTTCGAGGCTCGCCCGCGTTGTTTGGCGGTGTGGCCTATCAGACGCCCTGGGCGCCCTTGAGCTTGAAACTCGAGTTCGACGGTAACGACTACAAGCACGAGCCGCAAAACAATAACCAGGAGCAGGACTCGCCCATCAACATCGGGGCGGTCTTCAAGCTAACTGACTCTGTCGATTTGACCGCCGGTTGGGAGCGCGGCAACACCGCGTTGTTCGGCATCACTTTTCATACCAATTTCGCCAGCCGCAAGGCGCCGGCCAAGCGCTACGACCCCGCTGCCGAAGCGCTGCCGGCACACGCGCCAACTACGCCGCTCGATCAGGTCGACTGGGCGGGGGTTTCCAAACGGCTGGAAAACAACGCAGGTTATAAGGTCGAGCGTATTGCTCAGCGCGATTCCGAGCTGATTGTGTATGGCGAGCAGTCGCGCTATTTCTACTCCGCCAAAGGCGTGGGCCGGGCCAGCCGGATTCTGGACAACAGCGCGAATGACGACATCGACTGGTTCACGATGGTGAACAAGCGTTACGACATGCCTGTGGATGAAGTCAGTGTGCCGCGCGACACCTTCCGGGCCGTGGTGAACAACCAACAAGACCTTACAGACCTGCACCGCACCACCGAATTGAACCGGGCCACGCCACACATTGAAAACACGCTGTACTCCCAGGCCCTCGAGCGTTTCACCTATGGTATCGGCTTGGGTTACAAGCAAAACATTGGCGGCCCCGACGGCTTGCTGTACCAACTGACTGCTGATGTGGACGCAGAATACCGCTTTACCCGCAATACGTGGACGAGCGGGGTCATCAGCACCAATCTGCTGAACAACTTTGACAAGTTCACGTACGACGCGCCGAGCAATCTGCCCCGAGTGCGGACCGATTTGCGCAAGTACGTCATCACCTCTGACGTAACAATGCCGACATTTCAGCTCAATCATGCCAAGCAACTGGATCAAGACTTGTTTGGCATGGTGTATGGCGGTTATCTGGAGTCAATGTTCGCCGGGGTCGGCGGTGAATTGCTGTACCGCCCCATGGGCGAGCGCTGGGCCTTGGGTGCTGATTTGAACTATGTACGCCAGCGTGACTTTGACCAGGGTTTTGGTCTGCGCGATTACAAGACCGCGACCGGTCACATCACCACCTATACCGAACTGCCTTTCGAATTGCAGGCGGCGGTCAGTGTCGGACGTTACCTGGCGCGCGATTGGGGTGCCACGTTCGATCTGTCGCATGAGTTCACTAACGGCGTGAAGTTCGGTGGCTGGGTCACCCGCACCACGGCCTCCACAGAAGAGTTCGGCGAGGGTAGCTTCGACAAAGGTATCTATATCTCGGTCCCCTTCGACGAGTTGATGAGCGTTTCCACGATGCGTCGCGCCAACCTGGTCTGGGCTCCGCTGACCCGCGATGGTGGCGCGCGTCTTAACCGCCAATATTCGCTGTACACAATGACCAATGGCCGCGACAAAGATGCGTTCTATAAGAACTTTGAGAAAATCACCGAATGAGTTCGTTATTCCTGGGTGTCACACAACTTTCCCAATGGATACGCACGCTGTTTTTCATCAGCGTTAGTCTGGTTTTGCTGACAGCCGCTTTGCGAGCGCAACCGATTCCCGAAGCCTTTGCCCAGGAAGACAAGCTGCATCACCTGGTTGGTTTTTTCGCGTTGTCTTTTAGTTGCCGGCTGGCCTTCCTGCGGGTCAAGGCGCACTGGATCGCCTTGGGCTGTCTGCTGACGGGGATCCTGATCGAATATGCACAAGCACTGATGCCGCTGCGCACGGCATCACCTTACGACGCCTTGGCCAATGCCGTCGGTGTGTTGATCGGCTTGATTGCGTGGCGTTGGGTGCAGCCCGTCAAACAGTCCGCCGGGTTCCCAGGCACTTAAGACCATGGCTTCGTTCGTGCGCATAGCGAGAGTTGGGGGGCTCTGCCTATTGGCGGGGGCATCTTAGTGCTGTCCGCAGTAAATGACGGTTTCTCTTATACATTGGAATAAAGGACGCTTCTATGATCCGTAAATGTCTGTTCCCTGCTGCCGGCTATGGCACGCGCTTTCTGCCTGCCACAAAGGCCATGCCCAAGGAAATGCTGCCGGTTGTGAATAAACCTCTGATCCAGTACGGCGTAGAGGAAGCGCGGGATGCAGGTCTTCAGCATATGGCGATCGTTACCGGTCGAGGCAAGCGGGCCCTGGAAGACCACTTCGATATCAGCTACGAGCTGGAACATCAGATTCGCGGTACCGAAAAAGAGAAGTTCCTGTTGGGCACTCGGGAGCTGATGGAGACATGCACGTTCTCTTACACCCGCCAGGTAGAAATGAAGGGGCTTGGACACGCCATTCTCTCTGGCCAGCCGTTGATCGGTGACGAACCCTTTGCAGTGGTGTTGGCTGACGACCTGTGTTTGAACCTGGAAGGCGATGGTGTGCTGTCGCAGATGATCGCGCTCTATAAGCAGTTCCGTTGCTCGATCGTGGCCATCCAGGAAGTACCCAACGACCAGACACACAAGTACGGCATCATCGCTGGCGAGCAGATTCGCGAAGGTGTTTACCGGGTCACCAACATGGTTGAAAAGCCTAAACCGGAAGATGCTCCGTCCAATCTGGCCATTATTGGTCGTTACATTCTGACGGCCGATATCTTTGACTTGATTGCTGATACCGAGCCTGGCAAGGGCGGTGAAATCCAGATCACTGATGCGTTGATGAAGCAGGCACAAAGCGGCTGTGTATTGGCATACAAGTTCGAAGGTCACCGCTTTGACTGCGGCGGCGCGGAAGGTTATATCGACGCGACCAATTTCTGTTATGAAAACTTGTATAAGAAAGGCCTGTAAACGGTAATTCTTAGCTCTTGGGCGCCGCGTTTTTTGAGCGGCCATAAACCTTTTGCAAGGCAGACCAACCATGAACGCTTCCAGATCACCGATCGACTCTGTCTATAAATCGCTGGACCCTTTTGCACCGGGCAATATGGTTTTGGGGCAGAAGTTCACCGAGGGCAACAGTGGGTTGATGGCCTGGTTGCGGACATACGAAAGCGCACCCCCCTCGTCTGCCACTCAACCCAGGTTGCTGGTGGAACGCATCGGGCTTTTCCCCTCCTCCGGGGACATTCGATGTGCAGTCGGTAATCCGATTGCCGTACTGGCGCATCTTCGGTCGTTGTATGCCAGTAAAGCGCTGGATGTAGACGAGAGCGATGGCCTAAGCCTGACGTTCGCCGAATGGCGCTTCAAGATCCACCTCTCGCAGACCGAGCCCGAAATCGTGTTGAACGTTGAGAGTCGTGGTGATGTTGCACTGATGCAGTTGAAAACAGCAGAGCTGCTGGCCCGGATTGATGAGAAAAGCAGTATTGAGTCCTAGCCCCGCCCTCTTGTCAGGACTCAAAATCAAGCCAATCTCTATAACCGTGACGGCCCGTTAGAAGTGCGCCAATGAGGCTGCATAAAAGCCTTTTCCGCCCCCGACAGAGTCACCGCCAGCGAGTTCAAGACCCCCTCAGCGGTGTACTTGGGAATGCTCGTACTCAGTAGAATTACCGCCAGACCCAGCGCCAAGGCCGTGCGGGGAATTTTGCGGATTTCCTTTCTCTCCAGCCTGAAAAGAAATACACACGCCGCGGCTGAGCCCACAACTGCCCCGGCAATCGCTTCCGGCAGAGGATGAATCGTCTGGCCGACATACTGGACGCTGAACCACCAGGTCGACAGTAGCCCCGCACCCAGTGCCAGCCATCGAAGCCGATGATCCAGTTGGCGCAACAGCAAACTCAGGACAACGGTCGACACCAGGCAGGCGTTCATCGCGTGGCCGCTGATGACCGCAATATCCAGGCTTTCCAGGCCGATTCCCCAGCCCTTGAACAGCACTTTACTGAGACCGACGACGCAATAGGCTGCGAACAGTACGCCTAGCCATAAGAGGGCGAGTTTTCTGGATGCCATGCACCATAACCAACCGGCGACGACCATGGCCGCTGGAAGCATGACGGTGATTCCGGCGTATTGTGCGATGTACAGTTTTGACACCAATCTACTTACTCACGTCTCATGCAATTTCCCAGTGTAATGAATACTGGGCGTGTGTTCAGTAGGTACAACGTTCATCGATCAACAAAGCACTTCAGACGATTCTCTACGACAGCCACCGAATAACTGGCGATGTGCATTGCCAGTCCGTCCTCTACCAGCGCATCCAGCAAAGCAGCTTGTGCGGCGAAGCGCAGGTCGAGGTTGAGTTTTCGAGAGGCGTGCATCTGATCGATCAGCACATGGGTCACTTGATAAGGGGTGTTGCCCCTCAGACGTCCCAGCCAGACGGGAATTTTTTTTGCGGTTTTGGATGGCCTGATACCCAGCACGCCCGTTGCCTTGTCCGAAGCGGTGTTTTTCGAAACCTCCACGATTTCTTCAAACACGCCGGTCAACTTTTTTAGTGCGTAGCCAAGCATCAGATCATCAAACGCATCCAAAAACATATACCTCTTCACGTTGTGAAGTTATTTCTACAAACACACATTCTCACTATCACATTACACTTTATTCCATATATGTACTGGACGTATTCTAACGATCAAAACCTCTTCCAAATAACATTACACTTGTTAACAGGGAGATAACTTTGTCGGGGTATTAATTGACCTTTTATAACAATTATTGAGCCCGCAACCGAACTATATAGACTTCAACGATATCGGTAATTACACGTAAGGCGCCGCGAGAGTTATCAGGGGACTCGGGAGTCGGATGATCCGATTGCCAGGCGCTAACCGTCAGGTCAGTTGAACCTGTGAGCCCGCCTGGCATCCTATTCCTCTATACGGCGCCCGACCTTTCAAACACCTGTTTTCAGGTTGTTGCCGCAGGGACCATCGATACACGTACACGCCCTTGAGTGGCTGTCAGCGCTCGGGTAATGTCATCAGACCCATAGGACAGAGCACGCCCATGACTTCCAAGCTGGAACAACTTAAGCAAATGACCACCGTGGTTGCCGACACCGGCGACTTCGAAGCTATCGCTCGCGTTAAACCCGTGGACGCCACCACCAACCCTTCCCTGCTGCTCAAGGCCGCGGCCATTCCTGCGTATGCCGGGCTGCTGAACGCCAGCGTCAATGACTGCAAGGGCGATGTGGGCCTGGCCAGCGACCGTTTTGGCGTGGCCGTGGGGCAAGAAATCCTCAAAGTGATCCCGGGCCGTATTTCCACCGAAGTGGATGCGCGCCTGTCGTTCGACACGGATGCCATGTTGAAGCGTGCGCATCGCCTGATCGAGCTGTACGACAAGGCCGGTATTGGCCGCGACCGCGTGCTGATCAAGATCGCGTCCACCTGGGAAGGCATCCGCGCTGCCGAGATCCTGGAAAAGGAAGGCATCCAGACCAACCTGACCCTGCTGTTCTCCTTCGCCCAGGCAGCCGCCTGTGCCGACGCCGGGGTGTTCCTGATTTCGCCGTTCGTGGGCCGTATCTACGACTGGTACAAGAAGGCCAACGGCAACGACTACACCGGCGCGGATGATCCGGGCGTGCAGTCGGTGACGCGCATCTACAACTACTACAAGGCCAATGACTACAAGACCGTGGTCATGGGCGCGAGCTTCCGCAATCTGGGGCAGATCGAACAACTGGCCGGCTGCGACCGCCTGACCATCAGCCCGGACCTGATCGACAAGCTGGCCGCGGATACCGGCAAGCTGGAGCGCAAACTGGCGCCAGGGCATGCCGGTGAAGCGCGCCTGAGCCTCAACGAATCGCAGTTCCGCTGGCAGTCCAACGAAGATGCGATGGCGACCGAGAAACTGGCTGAAGGCATTCGTCAGTTCGCGCGGGATCAGGAGAAGCTCGAGGCGTTGTTGCAGGCCAAGCTGTGATCTGAGTTGGTGTAATGCAAAAAGGGCGAATCCTCACAGGTTCGCCCTTTTTTGTGTCGCTCGATTATGTGCCAGATGATGGTTTAGAGAAAATGATCATTTGTGGCGAGGGGGCTTGCCCCCGTTCGGCTGCGCAGCAGCCGCAAATCTTGCTGATCGGATGCTACTGACACTATGAGGTGAATGGCCTTGGGGCCGCTTCGCAGCCCAACGGGGGCAAGCCCCCTCGCCACAGGTATATCTCAATCAATGGCGTTCGAGCGCATTCACCAGGTCATGGAAGGCTTCACGATTGGTGTCGTTCAGGCCCATGAGTATCTTGTGCGCTTCGAGCACTTTGATCCGCACCACTTCTTCGGACTGATCCTGGTCTGGCAGGTCGTCCAGGCATTCCGGGCACGGCACTGGCTGGTCAACGATGTTGAACACCTGCTCGAAGCCCATGGACTGCAGCAGACGGGTGATGTCTTCGTGGGTGGTGACGACGGTCGGCAACAGGCCGACTTTCTGCCGCGACAGGATCGACAGCTTGGCCAGCAGGCCAAGCGTGGTGCTGTCGATGCTGCGGGTTTCGGTCAGATCGATCACGATCGTGTTGAAATTCAACGCGCTGAAGATCCGCTCAATAGTCGCATCCAACGCCGAACACAGGGTCAGGCGAACTTCACCGACGAACTTCAGGACGAAGGTGCCATCCTGCTCGGCGAACTGGATTCTACCGGTACTCATCAAAGATTCCTGCTCAACACCAACAGGGCGATATCATCCGGCATCTCCCCTAGCGTGGCCAATCCAAAAACCTGCCGCAGCCCATCCAGGGTGCCGCCCGCAGCCTTGACCCGTTGGGGCAACGCCGCCTCTTTTTCTTTGAGTGTGGGTTCTGGCAAAAGGTCCAGAATACCGTCAGACATCAGCGTCAGGCTGAACGTCGGTGGCAGTTCCAGCACGTGGTCTTCGTAGGTGGCTTCGTTGAAGAGGCCCACCGGCAGACCACGCCCTTCCAGATAACGAACACTGTCTGGCGTGTACAACACTGGCAACGGCAGATGACCGCCGATGCTATAGGTCAACAAACCGGTCTCCTCGTCGATGACTCCACCGACCATTGTGACGTGTTTACCCAGCTTACAACTGATCAGGCCCCGGTTGATATGACCAAGCACCTCTGAAGGCTTGAACTCCGGCAATGTGCCGCTGCGCTTGGATTCGAACAGCAAGCGCGTGGTCATGAACTTCAACAGCACGGTGACGAAGGCTGAAGAGGCGCCGTGACCGGAAACGTCCGCCAGGTAAAAGGCGACCCGGCGCTCGTCGACCCGGAAGTAGTCGACGAAATCACCCGACAGGTACAGCGACGGGATGATCTGGTGAGCGAATTTGAACTCGTCGATGGTCCAGGGGCTGACCGGCAGCATGTTCATCTGCACCTGGCGACCGGCGTTCTGGTCCTCCTGGAGCAGGTTCAGGCTGGCTTCGAGCTCGCGGTTGGCCTTCTCCAGCTTCTCGCGGTAGCGCTGGTTCTCCAGCAGCAGGCGCGCACGATCCAGGGCCCGGCGCACGGAGTGCTCGAGCACGGCCAGATCTTCGAGAGGCTTGATCAGGTAGTCCGCTGCGCCCAGGCGCAGGGCTTCGACCGCGTCGTTCATCACGCCCGCACCCGACACCACGATCACCGGCGTTTGCGGCGAACGTTCGGTCACCTGGCGAATGAGTTCGAGTCCGCCCATCTGCGGCATGCGCAGATCGCAGATGACCAAGTCGGGCTTGTCTTGCTCGAATACCTGAAGACCCTGCTGACCATTGCTGGCCTGCAAGACGCTGAAACCACTGTCTTCCAAATAGGCGGCGAGGCTCGCGCGCACTACTTCGTCATCATCGATTATCAGCAGCGTGGCACTGGTTTTTGGCATGTGGGCAAACGGCGCCAGAATTAGGTTGGCGTAGCAGGCGGGGACTTTGGCCCGGCACTGACTACTGGATTCGCTTTCTAGCCTCTCTGTCGCACCGCTTTCGGGCATTTGCCCTACACACATGTACGCCAGAGGTGCCCTTCTAAGGCGCAGACGGTACTCCCATCCGCGGGGCGTTTCAAGCTCACGCCGATGGTCGCTTGCCGTCTTTATTTGTCAAATCACTGAGAGTTATAAGAACAGGCAAATCCGTAACCCAATGGAAGGTTCCAACCCATGAGTCAAACCGCTCGGGACTGCAGCGAAAAGCGCGATTTTATCCGCCTGCAGGTCTTCACAGACAAAAAAGGCGGCCTTGATGGCCGCCTTCTCAATTTACCGCTCGAGGTTAAAAATCGTCTTCAACCTTACCGTCTTTTACCTTGAATTCACGGTTCTGCAAGTACGCATTGCGGATGAAGGTGTACTTGTCGCCGGTGATCAGCTTCTCGCTCGACAGCAGGTTGGCACGGGTATCGACGACGTCCAGCGCGAAGAACGAGTTACGCACCGGAATGTCGTTTACGTAACGATAAGCGCCGGTGTAGCTGTCGACGTACTTGGACGGCGCATCACGCAAGGTGCTTGGCCCCAGGAATGGCAGCATCACGTAAGGGCCGCTGCCGACACCCCAGTAACCCAGCGTCTGACCGAAGTCTTCGTCATTGCGCTGCAGGCCCATTTTGGTGCCGACATCAATGACGCCCAGCAAGCCGAAGGTGGTGTTGAAAATGATTCGAGCGGTATCAACGCCTGCGGCGCGAGGTTTGACCTGCAGGATATCGTTGGCCAGGTTGCGCACATCGCCGATGTTGCGGAAGAAGTTGTGAACGCCGTCTTCGACAAACTGCGGCGTCACGTACCGGTAGCCCTGGGCCAGGGGTTTGAGCGCATAGGTGTCGATTACGTCGTTGAACTTGTAAATCGGGCGGTTGACGCTTTCCCAAGGATCATCTTCCGTGGCTGCCTGGGCAACGAACGGAACCAGCATCGCACTGGCGCATACACAAATCCTGGCTAGATGATTGCTCCAGCGCATAGAAAAAAACTCCTTGGTTTGTACTGGCTCGGGCGCCTGGCCCGGGCAATAAGTTGGCAAGTATAAGACGTAAACGCCGTTTAAGGCACTTTGCACGAAATCCACACATGCCAAATGTGAGCGATTCACATCCATGTCACTCAACTGTCACCGTCGCCCGCTAGCCTTCAGGCTATTTCAGGGACGTCCACATGCCGCTCGCCGAAGCCTTGCCCCAAACCGCACCCCGCCTGACCGCCGTACTGTTCGGCCTCAGTGGCTGCCTGGTGGATTTCGGCGCACACACGCACCGGCATGGTAGCCACTCGGCTGAACATGCCGAGGCCACACCCGGCGCACTGGATAGCCTGCGCAGCTTGCAGCGCCAGCAAATCCCCTGTGCCTGGCTCGATGAACTGCCCCCTGCCCTCAGCCAATCCCTGGCCGCGGCGCTGCCGGAGTGGATCAAACCTTCGCAACATCCAGCAACAAACACCCCATGGCCCGCCCCGAATGCCTGCTGGCAAGCCTTGATGACCCTGAACGTCGAGCGACTCGACGGCTGCGTACTGGTGAGCGGCGAACCCCGTTTGCTGCAAGCGGGGCTCAATGCCGGGTTGTGGACCATCGGCCTGGCGTCCTGCGGCTCGTTGTGCGGGCTGGCGCCCGAGCAATGGCAAGCGTTGACCCCGCAGGAGCGCGACATCAAACGCGGCAAGGCGACGATGCAACTGTTCGGCCTGGGCGTGCATTCGGTGATCGATCACCTCGGTGAACTCGACACCTGCCTGGCCGATATCAGCTTGCGTCGGCTCAAGGGCGAAAAGCCCTGATCGAGATCATGCACGTTGGGCGCGAGTGGATTAATCTAAAGGTCAGCCATAGATCTTTGGCGCGCTGCCTTGGCGTGCCGCCAGGGTCTATGCCAGTGCCTATCGATAGAAGGAAGAACGCCATGCCTGCCCGCGAACTGCAAGAACAGCTCAATGCCCTGCGCGAGCAATTGGAACAGAATCCTCCATTGTCCGAAGCCGAACGCGCCGAGCTACACGAACTGATGCAACAGATCGAGTTGAAGCTTGAGCTCGAAACCAAAACCCAGGATTCCAGCCTCGCCGATGGCGTCAACCTGGCCGTGGAACGCTTCGAACTCGAACACCCTACCCTTGCCGGCACCCTGCGCAACATCGGGCAGGCCTTGGCCAACATGGGGATCTGAACCCTCCTGATGCAAAAAAGCCCTGCTATCGCCAGCAGGGCTTTTTCATTTCTACGACTGGCAATGCAAATCCCCTGTGGGAGCGGGCTTGCTCCGGGCGGCGTTCCGACGAAGGCGGTTTCACATTCAACGATGATGTTGACTGACCCACCGCCTTCGCGAGCAAGCCCGCTCCCACATTAGATCTTCATTGACGGACCAGGCGATGGTTCGGCAGCTGCACCTCTTCAGTGCTGCGATACGGGTTGATATCCAGCCCGCCACGGCGCACATAACGCGCATACACCGTCAGTTTCTCCGGCTTCAGCAACCGCTGCAGGTCGAGGAAGATCCGCTCTACACACTGCTCATGGAAGTCCGAGTGCTGGCGGAAGCTGACGATGTACTCGAGCAGGCTCGCGTGATCCAGCGCCGCGCCACGGTACTCCACCGCCACGCTGCCCCAGTCCGGCTGGCTGGTGACCGGGCAGTTGGACTTGAGCAAATGGCTGTGCACGCTCTCCTCGACAATGCGCGAATCATCGCAACGCAGCAGTTCCGGCCGTGGATGCTCGTAGTTGCTGACGCTGATATCCAGTTCATCGATGCACACACCCGGCAAGGCCACGACGCCTTCGCTCTCGACATCCTTGAGACTGCGAATGCGCACCCCCACCGGCTTGCCGGCAGCCGCCGACAAGTCCTTGGCCAGCGTCGCCTCAAGGCTCGCGGTATCGGTAAACGGCGTCTGGTTCAGGGAGTTGAGGTACAGCTTGAACGACTTCGACTCGATGATGTTCGGCGAATCCGCCGGAATGCTGAATTCGCCGATCGCCACCACCGGCTTGCCCGACGGCAGCAGCCAGGACAGTTCGAAGCAGTTCCAGAAGTCCACGCCTTTATACGGCAGGGTTTGCGCCGTCAGGCCCAGTTCCGCCCACTTCGCGGTGCGCGGGATCGGGAACAGCAAGGACGGCGTGTAGGTGGCGATGTATTCGCTGGACTTGCCCAGCGGCGAGTGTTCGGCTGCGGGATGCATGGCGGAAACCTGACTGAAGAATCAGCGGATTCTATCAGCCTTTGCTCCCGCCTTTGAGTGCTTACTGACTGACAGTCAATTTGCCGACCATGCCGGCCTGATAATGACTGGGGATGTTGCAGGCAAACTCAAGGCTGGTGGCCTTGCTGAAGGTCCAGGTCAGCTCGGCGGTCTTGCCCGGCTCCACCAGCACGCTGTTCGAGTCGTCATGCTTCATGCCGTGGTCCATTTTGCTGTGATCCATGCTGGCCATGTTGCCGTGATCCATGGCCTTCATGCCGGTGGGCGTCAGCATGCCGCTCTGTTGCATCTGCAACATTTCCTGCTGGTGTTTGGCGTGCATCGCCGCATTCCCCAGGTTGAACTCATGCAGCAACTGGCCATTATTGACCAGCACGAAGCGCACGGTTTCTCCGGCCTTGATGTCGATGGCCTGCGGCGTGAAGGACATGTCACCCATCACCACCTCAACGCTGCGGGTCGCCTTGGCCGCCGGGGCCGGCTGACCGAAATCATAGGTATGCCCGCCGTCGGCCCACACCGGCGAACTCAGCGCCAGCAAACACAGGATTTTCGCCACGGTATTGCGTAAAAACATCGTCATACTCCAACAAGATAAGGCTCAGCATGGGCAAAACTCTAAACTGCTGCCACTGCCCGTAACCTGACAGCCAGATTACAACTTTGTCAGGTTGCCCTGTGCGAATGCTGCCCACGGTATAAAGCCTTCGTTCCATTTGCCATGAGTCGCCCATGAAACTGCTGATTGTCGAAGACCAACCGAAAACCGGCCATTACCTGCGCCAGGGCCTAGCCGAGGCCGGGTTCAACACCGAACTGGTGGCCGACGGCAACACCGGCCAGCAATTGGCCCTCAGCGGCGAATATGCCCTGCTGATTCTCGATGTAATGCTGCCGGGTCGTGATGGCTGGCAGATTCTTCAAGCGGTGCGCAGCGCCGGTCTGGACACGCCGGTACTTTTTCTGACCGCGCGTGACGCCGTGGAAGACAGGGTTCACGGCCTCGAACTGGGCGCCGATGACTATCTGGTCAAGCCGTTTGCCTTCTCCGAACTGCTGGCCCGGGTCCGCAGCCTGTTGCGTCGCGGCAGCGCCACGCCCCAGGAAACCAGCCTGCAACTGGCCGATTTACGCCTGGACCTGATCCGGCGCCGGGTCGAACGCAGCGGCCAGCGTATCGACCTGACCGCCAAGGAGTTCGCCCTGCTGGAAATGCTCCTGCGCCGCCAGGGCGAAGTCTTGCCCAAGTCGCTGATTGCGTCCCAGGTCTGGGACATGAATTTCGACAGCGACACCAATGTTATCGAGGTGGCGATCCGTCGCCTGCGCCTGAAGATCGACGATGAATTCCCCAACAAGCTGATTCACACCGTGCGCGGCATGGGTTACGTCCTTGAAGAGCGCCCTGTCTGATGCGCCAGCTGTCCTTGAGCAGCCGCCTGGCACTGCTGTTTGCGGCATGCACAGCGGTGGTGTCGTTGTTCGCCGGGGTGCTGTTCAGCCGTGCCAGTGAGGCGCACTTCGTTGAGCTCGACCAGCAACTGCTGGACGGCAAGCTGATTGGCTTGCGTCGGGCCTTGCACGACCTTCAGTCGAGTGACAGCGAAACGAAGCTGGCGGAGGAATTGAGCCGGCAGGCTGACCTGTCCCTGCGAATCACCGGCAGCGACGGCCAGCGCTGGTATGACAGCTCGACCAACATTCCCCAGGCATTGCCGCGCCAGCCCGGATTGTCGACGGTGAGCCATGAAGGCATGGATTACCGCGTCCTGAATGCGCCGCTTTTCGCGGGCAAACCCGATTCACCGCAACTGACCTTGCTGCTGGACATCACCCACCACCAGCACTTTTTGCAACGCATGCAGCATTTGATCTGGCTGACCGTCGGTCTGTCAGCCCTGGCCACCGCACTGCTGGGCGCCTGGGCGGCACGCAGCGGCTTGCGCCCGTTGCGGCGGATCAGTGCGGTGGCCAGTGGTGTTTCCGCGCAATCGCTGAACTCGCGGTTGCCTGAAGAAAACATGCCGCCGGAACTGGCGGAAATGGCCCACAACTTCAACGCCATGCTCGGACGTCTCGACGACTCGTTTCAGCGCCTGTCGGCGTTCTCCGCCGACATTGCCCATGAACTGCGCACACCATTGTCGAACCTGCTGACCCACACCCAGGTCACCCTCACCCGCCCTCGCCCCATCGAGGACTACCGCGAAGCCCTGCACAGCAACCTCGAAGAGCTGCAATGGATGGCGCAACTGGTCAATGACATGCTCTATCTGGCGAAAGCCGATCACGGCTTGTTAATGCCCAAATGCGAGCCACTGGAACTGGCGGAGGAAGCGGATCTGCTGCTGGAGTTCTTTGCGCCATTGGCGGAAGACGCGCAGGTAAAACTGAGTCGTGACGGCAATGCCCGCATCGAAGGTGACCGCAGCATGTTGCGGCGAGCGCTTTCGAACCTGCTGGACAACGCACTGCGGTTCACGCCGGTCGATGGCGAGGTTCGGGTGCGAATCGTCGATCTACCAAAAGAATTGCGGCTGACCGTTGAAAATACGGGCCAACAGATTTCCGAAGATCTATTGCCGCGCCTTTTTGACCGGTTTTACCGGGCCGATCCTGCTCGTCGTGAAGGCAGTAGCGAACATGCGGGACTGGGACTGGCGATCACCCAGTCGATCATCCGGGCCCATGGCGGGCAGATTCGTTGCGAATCGGAGAAGGGGTGGACGCGGTTTGTGATCGAGTTGCCAAGGGGGGAATGAGGCCGGCAGTTCCGGCCCCTTCGCGAGCAAGCCCGCTCCCACAGTGTTTTGTGGCGTTCACATAATCTGTGTACACGCAGATCCCTGTGGGAGCGGGCTTGCTCGCGAAGGCGGTGTAGCGGCTTACGAATACCGAAGAGCGTCAGCCGGCTCGATCTTCGCCGCCCGCCATGCCGGGTAAACCGTGGCCAGGAAGCTCATGACGAAGCCCGCCGTGCAGATCAGCGCCACATCCCCGCCTTGCAGCTCAGACGGCAGGTTGCTGACGAAATACACGTCGGAACTGAAGATGTGCTGCCCGCTGACCCGCTCGATCCAGCCCACGATCTGGCTGACGTTCAGGGCGGCAATCACCCCCAACACACCGCCAATCAGGGTGCCGACAATCCCGATCACCGTGCCCTGCACCATGAAGATCGCCATGATCTCCCGTGGCGTGGCGCCGATGGTGCGCAGGATCGCGATGTCCGCGCCCTTGTCGTTCACCACCATGATCAGGGTTGCGATGATGTTGAACGCCGCCACCGCGACGATCATCAGCAACAGCAGGCCGATCATGGTTTTTTCCATTTTCATTGCGCTGAACAGGCTGCCCTGGGTGTGGGTCCAGTCGTCAGCCTTGTAGGCGGCGCCCAGCCCCGTGGCGATGTCGCTCGACACTTGCGGCGCGGCATACAGGTCCTTCACCGCCAGGCGCACGCTCTGCACCTGATTCGGCTCCCAGTGCTGCATCTGCGCGGCATCGGCCATGTGGATCAGCGCCATGGTGCCATCCAATTCGGCACCGACCTTGAACACGCCGACCACATTCAGCCGTTGCATGCGCGGGGTGATGCCGCCCGGCGCATTGCTGACTTCCGGCACGATCAGAGTGATCTTGTCGCCGACGTTCAAGCGGAAGCGGCGCGCCGTGATTTCACCGATCACCACGCCGAATTCGCCCGTTTTCAGGGCTTCGAGGCTGCCCTGAACGATGTGCTTGGCGACGATCGACACCTGGCCTTCCAGCGCCGGGTCGACACCGCTGACCTGGATTGGCTGCATCGTGCCCTTGTAGGACAGCATGCCTTCCATCTCGGTGAACGGCACCGCCGCCGTCACTTCCGGGTTTTTCATCGCCGCCGCTGCCACGGGCTTCCAGTCATCAATCGGATTGACGCCGACGATGGTGGCGTGGGGCACCATGCCAAGGATGCGCGAGCTCATTTCGCGCTGGAAGCCGTTCATCACCGACAACACCACGATCATCGCCAGTACGCCGAGGGCGAGGCCGATCATCGAGGTCATCGAGATGAAGGAAACAAAGCGATTGCGGCGCTTGGCGCGGGTATAGCGCATGCCGATAAAGATCGATAACGGTCTGAACATTCGCTGGGGCACCGTATGGAAATAAAAGACCCGACGCCTTTTCAGACATCGGGTTTCAGCCAATCAGATAGGAGTGAGGCAGCCTTCCTGCAAATGCAGGACGCGATCCATCTGGCGGGCCAGGTTCATGTCGTGGGTCACCACCAGGAACGCCGTGCGCATCGAGGTGCTGAGTTCCAGCATCAAGTCCTGGATCCCCTGGGCGGTGTGGGAATCGAGGTTGCCGGTCGGCTCGTCGAGCATCACCAGGCCCGGATTGTTCACCAGGGCGCGGGCGATGGCCACGCGCTGACGCTCACCACCGGACAATTCGGCCGGCTTGTGCTCCAGGCGATGGCCCAGCCCTACCCTCTCCAGCAACGCCGTGGCACGCTGGCGCGCTTCGGGGATCGCGGTCTTGCCGATCAGCAGCGGCATGCAGACGTTTTCCAGGGCGGTGAATTCCGGCAGCAGGTGGTGGAACTGGTACACGAAGCCGAGGGCGCGATTACGCAGCAGGCCGCGTTTTTTCTCGCTCAGCGCCGACAGTTCTTCGCCGTCGAGCCAGACGCTGCCCTTGGTCGGTGTATCGAGGCCACCCAGCAGATTGAGCAAGGTACTTTTGCCCGAGCCCGACTTGCCGACAATCGCCACACGCTCTCCCGGGTGCAACTCCAGTTGCAGGCCGGCCAACACTTCCACCGATTCCGGGCCTTCCTCGTAGGATTTGCCCAGGCTGCGGCAGCTCAAGATTGCTTTATCACTCATGCCCGGCTCACTCATAACGTAGCGCCTCCGCAGGCTGGGTGCGCGCGGCACGCCAAGCTGGATACAGGGTGGCGAGGAAACTCAGGACCAACGCCGCAGAACAGACCATCACCACGTCCTGGCTCTGCACTTGCGACGGCAGGTAATCGATGAAGTACACGTCGGCGTTGAGGAACTTGTGGCCGATCAGGCCTTCGAGGGCCGAGATCGCGGCGCTGACGTTCAGCGCGGCGAAGATGCCGACCACGGCGCCAATGGCCGTGCCGACCACGCCAATCACCGTGCCTTGCACCATGAACGTGCGCATGATCGTGCCCGGCGTGGCGCCCAGTGTACGCAGGATCGCGATGTCGCCCTTCTTGTCGTTCACCACCATCACCAGCGTGGAAATGATGTTGAACGCCGCGACCGCGACAATCAGCAGCAACAACAGGCCGATCATGGCTTTTTCCATGCGGATCGCCTGGTACAGGTTGCCGTGGGTGCGGGTCCAGTCGCGGGCGTAGTAACGGTCTTCACCGAGATCGCGGGCGATGCTCCACGCGGTGCGCGGTGCCTGGAACAGATCGTCGAACTTCAGGCGCAGGCCCTGGACCTGATCCGGTTTCCAGCGGTGCAGCCGGGCCAGATCCTGCAGGTTGGTGACGCCAAGATAGCCATCGAGCTCACCGGCGCCGACATGGAAGATGCCGACCACGGTAAAGCGCTTCATGCGCGGGAACATTCCGGCCGGGGTCACGGTGACTTCGGGCGCCACAAAGGTCAGCTTGTCGCCAATCGCGGCACCGAGCTTGGCCGCGGCCTTGTCGCCGATGACGATGCCGAACTCACCCGGCACCAGGTCGTCGAGTTTTCCCTGGGTCATGAAGTGATCGATGATCGACACCTGGCGTTCTTGTGCCGGGTCGATGGCATTGAGCAGGACTTTCGAGACCTTGCCGTTGTTGGTCAGCAAACCCTGCATTTGCGTAAACGGCGCCACGGCCGTCACCTGCGGGTTCTGCTTGACCTTGGCGGCCAGGCTTTGCCAATCGCTGATCGGCTCGCCGGACTCGATGGTCGCGTGGGGCACCATGCCCAGCACGCGGGTGCGCATCTCATGATCGAAGCCGTTCATCACCGACAGCACCACGATCATCACGACCACGCCAAGGGCGAGCCCGATCATCGATGTCAGGGAAATGAATGACACAAAATGATTGCGACGCTTTGCACGGGTGTAACGCGTGCCGATAAATACGAAGAGAGGTCTGAACATGTCGGGGCTTGTTCGGAGGGAAAAGGAACGTCCTTGTGGCGGGGGTCGATAACCAGCTTTACACTCAGACCACCGCCGCTACCATGGGTTCGCCATGTCGACATTAGATGAAGAAGATCGCCGCGAATACTACCGTATCGAGGATACGATCGCACTGGAAATTCGGCCCCTGTCCGCTCCCGAAGCCGCCGGCCAGGAAGTGTTGCAGGATGCGTCCCCTCTCTTCAACTTGCTCAGCGAACTGCACCTGAGCGAATTCGAGTCGCAACACCTGTTGCGCCAGATCAGCGAACGCGACCGCACGACCGCCGCATTCCTCAAATCCCAGAACAAACGCATCGATTTGCTGAGTCAGGTCGTCGCTCTGACAGTGCTCGGGCAGATCGGCGAACCGCAGCCGGTGATCATCTCCGAAGGCGGCATCGACTTTCAGCATCCAACGCCCATCGCCGCTGGCGCACGCCTGTCGGTCAAGCTGGTGTTGATGCCGCAAGCCCTGGGCCTGCTGCTGCGCGCTCGCGTCACCCATTGCGACCGCAAGGGCGACGGGTATGACGTTGGCACCGAGTTCGAACACCTGACCGACGCCCAGCGCCAACTGCTGGCCCGCCACATCTTGCAAAAGCAGGCCCAGGAACGACGTCTGGCCCGCGACCAACTCGAATCAGGCAATTAATTTAAGGAAGAACCGTGACCCTCATCTACGGCCATCGCGGCGCCAAGGGCGAAGCACCGGAAAACACCCTGACCAGCTTTCAGGAATGTCTCAAGCACGGCGTGCGTCGCTGCGAACTGGACCTGCACCTGTCCATGGACGGCGAGTTGATGGTCATCCACGACCCGACCCTCAAGCGCACCACGGACCGTCGCGGCAAGGTCGTCGAACACACGGCGGTTGAGCTTGTGACTTACGACGCACGCAAGGGTGGCCCGGGCTGGATCAAGCCGTGCCCGATTCCGACGCTGGAAAATCTGTTCGAGAAATGCGACTTCGATCACTGGCAGTTGGAAGTCAAAAGCGCATCGAGGATGCGTGCCGCGACCACCGTGCTGGCGATTCGTGAAATGGTGCAGCGTCACGGGCTGATGGACAAGGTGACCATCACCTCGAGTTCACGCGAAGTATTGAAGGCTGCGCTGGAGTTGGTGCCGGACGTGTCCCGCGGACTGGTGGCCGAGTATGCCTGGCTCGACCCGCTGAAGGTCGCGGCCAGCTATGGCTGTGAGATCCTGGCGCTGAACTGGACCCTGTGCACGCCGGAACGCCTGCAAAGGGCGCAGCGTCAGGGGCTGCATGTGTCGGTGTGGACCGTCAACGAGCCTGCGCTGATGCGCAGACTCGCCGACTTCGGCGTTGACAGCCTGATTACAGACTTTCCCGGTTTGGCCACTGCCACGCTCGAGAATTGCTGAAATCGGTCTCCCCGGCCGGCTCAGGCCACCGGCCGGAGCCCGTCAAAAAAGCCGGTTGAGGCCGTCGTACGCGGCTACCCGATAGGCTTCGGCCATGGTCGGGTAGTTGAACGTGGTGTTGACGAAGTACTTCAACGTGTTCTGTTCGCCCGGCTGGTTCATGATCGCCTGACCGATGTGCACGATCTCCGACGCCTGATAACCGAAGCAGTGAACACCCAGGACTTCCAGGGTTTCACGGTGGAACAGGATCTTCAGCATGCCTTGCGGCTCGCCGGCGATCTGCGCCCGCGCCATGCTCTTGAAGAAGGCCTTGCCCACTTCGTACGGCACCTTGGCCTGGGTCAGCTCCTGCTCGTTCTTGCCGATCGAGCTGATCTCCGGAATGGTGTAGATGCCAGTCGGCACGTCATTCACAAAGCGCCAGCTACCGTTATCAACAATGCTGCCGGCGGCCGAACGGCCCTGGTCGTGGGCGGCACTGGCCAGGCTCGGCCAGCCGATCACGTCACCGGCGCCGTAGATATTCGGCACGCAGGTGCGGTACGCCTCGTCGATTTCGATCTGGCCACGGCTGTTGACCTTCACGCCGATGTTTTCCAGACCCAACTGATCGGTGTTGCCGGTACGACCGTTGCACCAGAGCAAGGCGTCGGCCTTGATCTTCTTGCCGGACTTGAGGTGCAGGATCACGCCGTTGTCCACGCCTTCGACGCGGTCGTAGTCTTCGTTGTGGCGAACCGTGATGTTGTTGTTGCTGAAGTGATAACTCAACGCCTGGGAGATTTCCGAGTCGAGGAAGCTCAGCAGTTGCCCACGGTTGTCCACCAGTTCAACCAGCACACCCAGGCCACTGAAGATCGAGGCGTATTCGCAACCGATCACGCCGGCGCCGTAAACGATGAGTTTGCGCGGGGTGTGGCCGAGGCTGAGGATGGTGTCGCTATCGTAGATACGCGGGTGGTGGAAATCGATGTCGGCCGGGCGATAAGGACGCGAACCGGTGGCGATGATGATGTGCTTGGCCACCAGCTTCTCGACCACGCCGTTGGCGCAGACCACTTCGATGGTTTGCTCGTCGGCGAAGCTGCCGGTGCCGAAGAACACGTCGACGCGGTTACGGGCGTAGTAGCCGGTACGCGAAGCGACTTGTTTGGAGATGACTTTCTCGGCGCTTTTCAACACATCCGGGAAGGAGAACCAGCGTGGCTCACCAATGGCCCGGAACATCGGGTTGGTGTTGAATTGCATGATCTGCCGCACCGAGTGACGCAGTGCCTTGGACGGGATGGTGCCCAAGTGAGTGCAGTTGCCGCCGACCTGGCGACGGCTATCGACCATCGCCACCTTGCGCCCTGCCTTGGCGGCGTTCATTGCCGCGCCTTCCCCCGCCGGGCCGGAACCCAACACCACCACGTCGTAGTTGTAGACAGCCATGCGTACTCCTCAGAACAGGCCGCGGCACCCTCGGCACCTGCGGCTAAATCACGCCAATGCGTGGCATGAAGGAACAATTTGGGGCCAGTGCAGAACCCGGACACAGTCTATAGAAGCGTCAACGCCGCGCACATTAACCCTTGGTCGCGTCGTAGGCTACTTTTGCCTGCGCTACAACGCCAGTTTTCAATGCTCAAATCGCCACAATCACTCGGTTTTTTGGCCACTGAGGCGTTCAAAAGCGTGACTGCTGCGTGTGACGAAACCTGTATCGGCACGAATCACAAAAAATGCGCCGATATCGTGTTTTTCTGCGTAGTCCCAAGCACGCTCCGGGCCGAGAATCAGCAACAGCGTCGATAAGCCATCGGCCATCAACGCTGAAGGATGAATCACCGTCACCGATGCCAGGTTGTGTGAGACCGGCGCACCGGTGCGGGCATCGAAGGTGTGGGAAAAACGCTGGCCGTCCTGCTCGAAGTAATTACGATAGTCGCCGGAGGTGGACAGACCATAGCCGTCGACAACAATGACGCGCTCGGCCACCTGCCGATCATCCCGCGGCTCTTCCAGGGCGATGCGCCATGGCGAGCCGTCGGCCTTCCTGCCGGACGCCTTGAGCTCACCCGTGGCCTCGGCGAGGTAGTCATGGATGCCCATCGCCTCGAGTCTTGCGGCAATCGTGTCCACCGCATAACCGGCGGCGATGCTGTTGAAGTCGACCTCGACGGCGGCGTCCTTGCACAACTGGTCGCCATCGATGCGCAAGTGTTCATGGCCGACGCGCTTGCGGGCTTCGGCGAGCGCGTCGGCGGTCGGGACTTTTCCCCCGCGGGCCTGCGGACCAAATCCCCAGAGATTGAGCAACGGCTCCACCGTCAGATCGTAAGAACCGTCGCTTTGCACCGACAGTTGCTCGCCCACGCGGACCAGTTCGAGGATCGACGCCGGCATTGCCTGACAGCCGTTGGCCGGTAATACATTGAAGCGCTCGATGTCCGAGTCGCTGCGGTAGGTCGACATTTGCCGATCAATGTCAGCGAGAATCTGCTCGACCTGGACACGGACTTCATCCGGCGCCGGAAGGCCGGCATGGCGCACATACTTGGTCGAATAAGCGCTGCCCATGGTCGGGCCGCCAAAGCTTTCCAGAGTGTCGCCGTTGCCGCAGGCGGACAGCATGATGATCAGAGCCCCAAGGCCATGCAGCCGCCATTTGAACAAATCCCGCATCTCCAAGAATCCCTGACACACCGCCAGGGCCAGCCATTATGCGATAGAACTGTGGGAGCGGGCTTGGTCCGGGCGGCGATCCGACGAAGAGGCCGGCGCAGGCAACATATTTCCGACTGACAAACACAATCGGCATAGGGGACGGCCTTCATAGGCCGTACCCCTGCCACACCACCCGGCATGCGGGTCCGCACCGGGCGGTTCGAGAGATTGAGGTTATGAGAGGCGCACCAGTCCCAGCCTGTCAAACCACG
>NZ_JAHBCX010000055.1:0-241346 GCF_019955895.1 Pseudomonas sp. GL-B-12 | reverse complement strand
GCGGTTTCGCTCCACGCTTCCTCCCCACACTCGGTCGCCCTCATGCAGTTGCGCTTCGCTTCGTTCGCTGTGGTCAGCTTACGGCGGGACTTTCACCCACAAGATTGCGCCCATGCTGGGCGCACCATAAAAAAAGGCCACCCGAAGGTAGCCTTTAAAAAACTAGAGAGATTTTTTGCTCACACGGCCGCAACCGGACGCATGTAAGAGATCGGTGCAGTGCTGGCGTCTTCGAACGTCACGACTTCCCAGGCATCTGTCTGCTCAATCAACTTGCGCAGCAGCTGGTTGTTCAGTGCGTGGCCGGACTTGAAGCCCTTGAACTCACCAATCAGGCTATTGCCCAGCAGGTAGAGGTCACCAATTGCATCGAGAATCTTGTGCTTCACGAATTCGTCTTCATAACGAAGGCCGTCTTCGTTCAGTACGCCATCGGCGTCGACCACAATAGCGTTTTCAACGCTGCCGCCGAGTGCGAGGTTGTGCTTGCGCAGGTACTCGATGTCACTCATGAAACCGAAAGTACGGGCGCGGCTGACTTCTTTTACGAACGAAGTGCTGGAAAAATCCACGCTTGCACTTTGGGTGCGGTCCCGGAAAACCGGGTGATCGAAATCGATCTCGAAGCTCACCTTGAACCCTTCGAAAGGGACGAAAGTGGCGCGCTTGTCGCCGTCTTCCACTGTCACTTCACGCAGGATGCGGATGAATTTCTTGGCGGCGTCCTGTTCTTCCAGGCCAGCCGATTGAATCAGGAATACGAAGGGTCCAGCGCTGCCATCCATGATCGGGACTTCGGACGCGGAGAGCTCGACGTAGGCGTTATCGATGCCCAGGCCAGCCATGGCCGAGAGCAAGTGCTCTACCGTGTCCACTTTGACGTCGCCATTGATCAGCGTGGTCGACATAGTGGTTTCACCGACGTTTTCCGCGCGGGCAGGAATCTGCACCACAGGGTCGAGGTCAGCGCGACAAAACACAATGCCAGTGTCGACAGGCGCAGGCTTGAGGGTCAGGTAGACCTTCTCCCCGGAGTGCAGGCCTACACCTGTGGCACGGATAATATTTTTCAGTGTGCGTTGTTTAATCATGGCTTGGGCCGCTTCAGCGCAAATTGCGAACTGGTATCAACAAAGGCTGGCGATGATAGCAGACCGAGCCTTTGCTGAACACCAATCACCTTCATAGCCCTGATACATTCCATCAATCGGCCTGACGACGCAGGAAAGCCGGGATGTCCAGGTAGTCCAGGTCATCTTGCGGATTCATCTTCGCGGCAGTCGCAGCACCGGCCTGAGCCTGGTTGCGCATGACGGTCGGACGGTCCAGATCACGGTAGTTCACCGCTGGAGCTTCCTGACGAACAGGGGCCTGTTGTTGTGGCTGTGCAGACATCGAAGTGTGAACAGTGTTGTCGATGATCTTCACAGGCTTCTCGATTTTAGCGCCCAGACCTGTGGCAACGACAGTCACGTGCAGCTCGTCGCGCATGTCCGGATCGATAACGGTACCGACCTTGACCATCGCGTGCTCGGAAGCGAAGGCTTCGATGATGCTACCCACGTCGGAGTACTCACCCAGGGACAGGTCAGGACCGGCAGTGATGTTCACCAGGATGCCACGTGCGCCTTGCAGGTTCACGTCTTCGAGCAGCGGGTTGCGGATGGCCGCTTCGGTCGCTTCACGTGCACGGTTCGGACCGCTGGCGCAGCCAGTGCCCATCATCGCCATGCCCATTTCGCTCATCACGGTACGCACGTCGGCGAAGTCGACGTTGATCATGCCCGGACGTTTGATGATGTCGGAGATACCGCGAACGGCACCGGCCAGTACATCGTCGGCCTTGGCGAAAGCCGACAGCAGGCTTGCGTCTTTACCGAGGATGGTCAGCAGCTTCTCGTTGGGAATGGTGATCAACGAGTCGACGCTTTCAGACAGCAGACGGATGCCTTCGTCGGCGATCTGCATACGCTTGCGGCCTTCGAACGGGAACGGACGAGTCACGACCGCAACGGTCAGGATGCCCATTTCCTTGGCCACTTCGGCGATGATCGGCGCAGCACCGGTACCGGTACCGCCGCCCATGCCAGTGGTGATGAACACCATGTTGGTGCCCTGCAGGACTTCGGCAATGCGCTCACGGTCTTCCAGAGCAGCCTGACGACCTACTTCAGGGTTGGCGCCAGCGCCCAGGCCCTTGGTCACACCGGTACCCAGTTGCAGGATGGTCCGCGCGCCGATGGATTTCAGCGCCTGGGCATCAGTGTTGGCGCAGATGAACTCAACGCCTTCGATGTTGCTCTTGACCATGTGGTTGACAGCGTTGCCGCCGCCACCGCCGACACCGATAACTTTGATTACCGGGCTTGCGGGGATGTTGTCTACGAGTTCGAACATTTTCCCTCTCCTTACATTCTCTAGTTTTTTCGCCTACTGCGTGCTTCGGTGAAACGGTATTACGGTAAAGCTTTAGAAATTGCCCTGGACCCACTTCTTCAGTCGGTCCAGCAACGGAGCCTGTGGCTCTTCGTTGCTGTAGCTGTCGCGGCTGCCGATGCCCGAGAACGAGATGCCGTCGGACTGCTTCTGCAGGCCGTACATCAACAGGCCAACGCCAGTGGAATAGATCGGGTTGCGCACCACGTCATCCAGACCTTTGACGCCGTGAGGCACGCCCAGGCGGACCGGCATGTGGAAGATTTCCTCGGCCAGTTCAGTGGCGCCTTCCATCTTCGCGGTACCGCCGGTCAGCACGATACCGGCCGGGATCAGGTCTTCGTAGCCGCTGCGGCGCAGTTCGGCCTGGATCAGCGTGAACAGTTCGTCGTAGCGCGGCTCGACCACTTCGGCCAGGGCCTGGCGGGACAGTTCGCGCGGCGGACGGTCGCCGACGCTTGGTACCTTGATGGTTTCGCCGGCACCGGCCAGTTTGGCCAGGGCGCAGGCGTAGCGAATCTTGATTTCTTCGGCGTACTGGGTCGGAGTGCGCAACGCCATGGCGATGTCGTTGGTCACCTGGTCACCGGCAATCGGGATCACCGCGGTGTGACGGATCGCGCCTTCGGTGAAGATCGCGATATCGGTAGTACCGCCACCGATGTCCACCAGGCACACGCCCAGCTCTTTCTCGTCATCGGTCAGTACCGAGTACGCGGAAGCCAGTTGCTCGAGAATGATGTCGTCGATTTCCAGACCGCAGCGGCGCACGCATTTTTCAATGTTCTGTGCGGCGTTGACGGCGCAGGTGACCACGTGGACCTTGGCTTCCAGACGCACGCCGGACATGCCCAGCGGCTCGCGGACGCCTTCCTGGTTATCGATCACGTAATCCTGCGGCAGGGTGTGCAGCACGCGCTGGTCAGCCGGGATCGCCACGGCCTGGGCAGCGTCGAGCACACGCTCAAGGTCCGCCGAGCTGACTTCGCGATCACGAATCGCCACAATGCCGTGGGAATTCAGGCTGCGGATGTGATTGCCGGCCACGCCGACGAACGCCGAGTGAATGCGGCAACCAGCCATCAGCTGCGCTTCTTCGATGGCGCGCTGGATCGATTGCACGGTGGATTCAATGTTCACCACCACGCCTTTTTTCAGGCCACGGGACGGATGGGTACCGATCCCGACGATTTCCAGCGTGCCGTCGTCCGCGACCTCGCCCACCAGCGCCACCACCTTGGAGGTGCCGATATCGAGACCGACGATCATTTTGCCGCTTTGCACGTTTGCCATGGGTCCTGCCTCTTCTTAATTCTTCGCGACAGCGGGTTGGGCTGCCGTGGGCGCTACAGGTTCCCGCCAGCCAACAGCGAGGCCGTTGGCGTAGCGCAGATCGATGCGCGCAATGTTCGTAATCTGTTCTTTGAGCGTCTTGTCATAGATGGCGATGAAACGGCGCATCTTTTCCACCTGGTTGCCGCGTCCCAGCAGCAGTTCGATCCCGGGACCCGCGCTGCCGGGGCCGGTGGTCAGGAACCAGCTGCCGCGATCACGCAGTTCCAGACGTGCTATCGAGAAGCCCAGCGGCCTGAGCATCTGGCTCAGCACCTGGTATTGCTGCATCACTTGCTGTTGAGCCCGCTGCGGGCCGAACAGCTGAGGCAAGTGTTCGTAGTTCGCCAGCTCGCGCGGGGTGAAGGCCTGACCCTGGTTGTTCAACAGCGACTCGTCGCCCCAACGGGCCACCGGCAGTTGTTCTTCCAGGCGGATCACCACTTGATCCGGCCACACCCGGCGCACTTCGGCGTGGGCAATCCATGGCATCGTTTCCAGCTCGGTGCGCATGCTCGCCAGGTCGATGGTGAAGAAGCTCGACGCCACGTACGGGGCGATCCGCTGCTGCACCGCTTGCTGGCTGATGTAACTCAAGTCGCCCTGCACGTTGATCTTGGTGATCGGCCGGTCGGCATACGGCAACAGCCGTGTCGCGCCTTCGTAAGTACCGAACCCCAAAGCCACCAGCACTACCGGCCAGAACAGGCTTTTCAGAAAGCCGAAATTGGCTTTCGGCAGGCGCGCGGACATCGGCTCTTTGGCCACCATTCGGCTGGCACCCCGTGGCACCGGCTTGCGGCCGGGTGCGGGAGGCTGATGTCTGAGCTGAGCGCCTTGCATGGCCTTAACCTCTCGTCGACTCTTGGTTACCGGCAGCATTGCCGGCAACGCTCTGGGCCAGAATGGCCAGAACCAGTTGCTGGAAATTCAGACCGGCAGCACGGGCCGCCATCGGCACCAGGCTGTGATCGGTCATGCCCGGTGCGGTGTTGACTTCCAGGAACCAGAACTGCCCTTCGGCGTCCTGCATCACGTCTGCCCTGCCCCAACCGGCGATACCCAGCGCTTCACAGGCCTTAGCCGTGAGGTCCATGAGTTCCTGTTCCTTTGCGCTATCCAGCCCGCACGGAATGCGGTACTGGGTATCGTTGGCGATGTACTTGGCGTCGTAGTCGTAGAAGCTGTGCGTCGTGCCCAGGGCAATCGGTGGCAACACCTGGTCACGCAGGGTGGCGATGGTGAACTCCGGACCGTGAATCCATTGCTCGACCAGCACTTGCGAATCGTAGGTACTGGCCGCTTTCCATGCGTCGATCAATTCGGACGCGGAACTCACTTTGGCCATACCGATACTTGAACCTTCATGGGCCGGTTTGACGATCAAAGGGAAGCCCAGTTCCGTCGCTGCCGAAATACAATCGGCTTCGCTGCCGAGTACCGCGTGACGTGGCGTCGGAATGCCCAGGCTGTGCCAGACCTGCTTGGTGCGCAGTTTGTCCATGGCCAGGGCCGAAGCCAGGATGCCGCTGCCGGTGTACGGAATGCCCAGGCATTCGAGCAGACCCTGCATGCTGCCGTCTTCACCGCCACGACCGTGGAGGATGATGAAAGCGCGGTCGATCTTTTCGTTGAGCAGTCGCTGCAGCAGGTCATCGCCCACGTCGAGGCCGAACGCGTCCACACCGGCGCTTTGCAGTGCGTCGAGAACGGCGTTACCCGACTTCAGGGACACTTCACGCTCGGCACTCTTGCCGCCGAACAGCACGGCGACGCGGCCGAAGTCTTTCGGCGCGATCGTGGAGACCAGGTTGGCGTAGGCAGCAGTCATTTCAACTTCCCCTTCTCCGGCGCGGCAACGGCACCGGCGAACAACTCGCTTTTCAACAGTTTTGGTGCGAGACCGCCGATATCGCCGGCGCCCTGGCACAGCAGGATGTCGCCGGCGCGCAGCAGCGGCTTGACCACTGGCGCGAGGTCGACACCACGCTCGATGTAGATCGGGTCAAGCTGGCCACGCTGACGGATGCTGTTGCACAACTTGCGGCTGTCGGCACCCGGAATCGGCTCTTCGCCGGCCGGATAGACTTCCATCAGCAGCAGTACGTTGGCGTCGGCCAGCACATTGACGAAATCGTCGTACAGGTCACGGGTGCGGCTGTAACGGTGCGGCTGGTAGACCATCACCAGGCGGCGCTCCGGCCAGCCACCGCGTACGGCCTTGATCACGGCCGCGACTTCCGTCGGGTGGTGACCGTAGTCATCGACCAGCATCACATTGCCGCCGTCCACCGGCAGTTCGCCGTAGACCTGGAAGCGTCGGCCGACACCCTGGAACCCGGACAGGCCCTGGACGATGGCTTCATCGCTGACGCCTTCGTCGGTAGCGATGCAGATGGTCGCCAGTGCGTTCAATACGTTGTGGTTGCCCGGCATGTTCACCGAAACATCCAGCGGCTCACGGTCAGGGCGCAGCACGGTGAAGAAGGTCTGCATGCCTTGCTGGCGCACGTTGATGGCGCGCACGTCGCAGTCTTCGCCGAAGCCATAGGTGACCGTCGGGCGTTTGACCTGCGGGAGGATTTCACGCACCACCGGATCGTCCAGGCACACCACCGCCAGACCATAGAACGGCAGGTTGTGGAGGAATTCGACGAAGGTTTTCTTCAGTTTGTTGAAGTCACCGTCGTAGGTCGCCATGTGATCGGCATCGATGTTGGTGACCACGGCCACCAGCGGCTGCAAGTGCAGGAAGCTGGCGTCGCTCTCGTCGGCCTCGGCGATCAGGTAGCGGCTGGTGCCAAGCTGGGCATTGGTGCCCGCGGCATTCAGGCGTCCACCAATGACGAATGTCGGGTCCAGGCCACCGGCGGCGAACACCGAAGCGATCAGGCTGGTGGTGGTGGTTTTGCCGTGGGTACCGGCAACGGCGATACCGTGGCGATAACGCATCAGCTCAGCCAGCATCTCTGCACGCGGCACCACCGGAATACGGCGTTCCAGTGCGGTTGCAACTTCCGGGTTGGACGGGTTCACGGCGCTCGACACCACCAGCACATCGGCAGCGGCGGCGTTCTCGGCGCGGTGGCCGATGAAGATCTGCGCCCCGAAGGACTCCAGACGCTCGGTCACCGGCGAAGCCTTCAGGTCGGAACCGGACACTTCATAGCCCAGGTTCAACAACACTTCAGCAATCCCGCACATGCCCACACCGCCGATACCGACGAAGTGGATGCGACGGATACGGCGCATTTCCGGTTGTGGCATGGCT
Source organism: Pseudomonas sp. GL-B-12 (assembly GCF_019955895.1). NCBI lineage: Bacteria > Pseudomonadati > Pseudomonadota > Gammaproteobacteria > Pseudomonadales > Pseudomonadaceae > Pseudomonas > Pseudomonas sp. GL-B-12. Next base: position 234,307 of record NZ_JAHBCX010000055.1, on the reverse strand, counting down.
TTCTGACTCTCAACCATGGGCCACCTCCAGGCAGCTATCGACCACGTTACGGGTGGCATCGGGTTTGGCCAGGCGGCGTGCCGCGGTAGCCATTTCGTTGAGTCGTTGTGGTTGCATCAGGACCTCTGTCAGGCGAGCGGCAAGATCCGCTGCGCCAGTCGTTCTTTGTGGCATCAGGAAGGCTGCGCCTTCTCGGGCCAAATATTCGGCGTTGCGGGTCTGGTGATCGTCGATGGCGTGAGGCAAGGGCACCAGCATCGATGGCAGACCGGCAGCGGCCAGTTCACTGATGGTCAGCGCGCCTGCGCGACATACCACCAGGTCGGCCCAGCTGTAAGCTTGGGCCATGTCTTTGATGAAGGGCTGCACCTGCGCCTCGACGCCAGCCGCGCGATAGCGCTCTGCAGTCACTTCATCGTGGTTTTTGCCGGCCTGATGGAACACTTCCGGACGCAAATCGGCAGCGACTTGCGACAGGGCTTCAGGCAGCAACTTGTTCAACGGTTCTGCGCCCAGGCTTCCGCCCAGGATCAGCAAACGCGCCTTGCGACCGGCCAGGGCAGGTCGCGATGTCTCGAGGAACAGCTCGGTGCGCACCGGATTACCGGTGGTCCGGCGGCTGTCCGACAGGGTAAAGGTGTCGGGGAACGCTTCACAGACTCGGGCGGCCAACGGCACCAGCAACCGATTGGCGGTACCGGCCACGGCGTTCTGTTCGTGAACGATCACCGGCACGCCGGCCAGTTTGGCCGCGACACCGCCAGGGCCGGTCACAAAACCACCAAAACCCACGACACAGACCGGTTGCAGACGGCGAATGATCGCCCGCGCCTGCCAGACCGACTTGAACAACATGAACGGTGCCTTGAGCAGGGACAATTTGCCCTTGCCGCGCAGACCGCTGGCGTTGATCCGATGCAGCTCGATACCGGCCGCCGGCACCAGATCGTTCTCGATCCCACGCGGAGTGCCGAGCCAGTGCACGGTATAGCCGCGCGCCTGGAATTCTCGGGCACAGGCCAGCGCAGGGAACACGTGGCCACCGGTGCCGCCAGCCATGATCATGACGTTAGCGCCCATGGTTCGGCTCCTCGGCGAAGTCGCTCTCATGGAACTCCATCTCTTCACTGCCCAGGTGGGTTCGACTTTCCCACTCGATGCGCAGCAACAAGCCGAGACAGGCACAGCAAATGACCAACGAACTACCGCCATAACTGAGGAACGGCAGGGTCAGACCCTTGGTCGGCAGCAGACCGACGTTTACGCCGATGTTGATCAGGAATTGACCGATCCACAGGAACGACAGACCGTATGCCACGTAAGCCGCGAAAAACTGCTTGGCCTTCTCGGCCCACAAACCGATGTACATGCCGCGAATACACACGAAGACGAACAGTGCCACGGTGCACAACGAACCCACCGCACCCAGCTCCTCGGCGAGGACCGAAAACACGAAGTCAGTGTGGGCTTCCGGAAGGTAGAACTGTTTCTGCACGCTGTTGCCCAGGCCGACGCCCAGCCATTCGCCGCGACCGAAGGCGATCAACGCCTGGGACAGCTGATAGCCAGCACCGAACTGGTCGGCCCATGGGTCGGCAAAGTTGGTCAGACGCGCCATTCGATACGGCTGCATTTGAATCAACAACACCACCGCGCCGACGGCCAGGACCACCATCAGGGAAAAACGGAACAGCCCAACGCCGCCCAGGAACAGCATCGCCGCCGCAGCGCCCATCATCACGACGGTGGCACCGAAGTCCGGCTCCATCAGCAGCAGGCCCGCCATCGGCAGCAGCACGATGAACGGCTTGAAGAAGCCCATCCAGCTTTCACGCACTTCTTTCTGGCGACGCACCAGATAACCGGCGAGGTAGATCACCACGAACACCTTGGCGATCTCGGAAGGCTGGACGTTGAAGAAACTGAAGCCGATCCAGCGCATCGAGCCGTTAACCTCACGGCCGATCCCCGGAATGATCACCATCACCAGCAAGCCGAACGCCCCCAGCAGCATCAGCCAGCCCAAGCGTTGCCAGGTAGCGATCGGGATCATCATGGTGACGATGCAGGCACCCAGGCCCAGCACCACGTAAATGAGGTGGCGAATCATGTAATACAGGGCGCTGCCCGACTGCACGGCCGCCACTTCGGTCGATGCCGAGGCAATCATGATCAGCCCCAGGCCGAGCAGCGTCAGGCAACCGGCGAGCATCGGGAAGTCGAGGTCGATACCGCGCCCGGTGATAAGCGGCGATGGATACGGCTTGATGATGCCTTTCAGGCTCATGCCAGATCCTCCACGGCTTGGACGAACTGGTGACCACGGTCTTCGTAGTTCTTGAACATGTCGAAACTGGCGCAGGCTGGCGACAGCAGCACCACGTCGCCCGGCTGGGCTGCGGCGCGGCATTGCTCGACAGCCTCGACCAGGGAACCGGCGCGGATCAGCGGTACGGCATCGCCGATGGCCTCGCCGATCTTGTCGGAGTCGCGGCCCATCAGGACCACGGCGCGGCAGTTGGCCGCCACCGGATCGCGTAGGTCCTTGAACTCGGCCCCCTTGCCGTCGCCACCGGCGATCAGCACGACTTTGCCGTCGATGTCTGCGCCCAGGCCTTCGATGGCCGCCAGTGCAGCACCGACGTTGGTGGCCTTGGAATCGTTGTAGTAGCCCACGCCGTCGAGGTCGCGGACCCATTGGCAACGATGCTCGAGACCGGCGAAGGTGCGCAGGCTCGACAGCATGGCATCGAACGGCAGGCCGACCGCATGCCCTAGGGCCAGTGCTGCCAGGGCGTTGGACTGGTTGTGGGCGCCACGAATCTTCAATTCGCGCACTGGCATCAGATTCTGGAATTCGAAGGCCAGGTATTTCTCGCCGTCTTCTTCACGGATACCAAACGCCTTGAAATCGGGTTTGCTCAGGCCGAAGGTCCAGCATGGCTGCCCTTCGCCCATCAACGGACGACTCAGGGCATCCTGACGATTGACCACGAACTGTCTGGCACCGCGGAAGATCCGGTGCTTGGCCAGGTGGTAGGCCGGCAGACCGCTGTAACGGTCCATGTGGTCTTCGCTGACGTTGAGCACGGTCGCCACTTCGGCGTTGAGTTGGTCGGTGGTTTCCAGCTGGAAACTCGACAATTCCATCACGTACAACTCGACGTCGTCGCTGAGCAAGTCCAACGCCGGGGTACCGAGATTGCCACCGACGGCAACACGTTTGCCGGCCGCAGCCGCCATCTCGCCGACCAGAGTGGTCACGGTACTTTTCGCGTTGGAGCCGCTGATGGCCACGATCGGCGCCTTCGCGTTACGCGCGAACAGCTCGATGTCACCGGACAATTTCACGCCACGGGCGGCGGCGGCCTGCAGGGCCGGGGTCGCCAGCGCCAGGCCGGGGCTCACGTAGAGCTCGTCGGCACGGCACAGGAACTCGACGTCCAGCTCGCCACAACGCACTTCCACGTGCGGATAGTCACGCTTGAGCGTGGCCAGTTCCGGTGGATTTTCCCGCGTATCGGCCACGGCAAACGCCACGCCCCGGTTCGCCAGGAAGCGAATCAGGGACATGCCGCTCTTGCCGAGGCCGACAACGATGCGGAAGTGGTCAGAAGCGATCAGAGACACGAGTTTCTACCTCAGCTTCAGGGTGGCAAGGCCGACCAGCACAAGAATCACGGTGATGATCCAGAAACGGACGATCACGCGCGGCTCGGGCCAGCCCTTGAGTTCAAAGTGGTGATGAATCGGTGCCATGCGGAATACGCGGCGACCGGTCAGTTTAAAAGAGGCGACCTGAATGACGACGGACAGGGTTTCCATCACGAACACGCCGCCCATGATGAACAGGACGATTTCCTGACGGACGATCACCGCGATGGTGCCCAGGGCCGCGCCCAGCGCCAGTGCGCCGACGTCACCCATGAAGACTTGTGCCGGATAGGTGTTGAACCAGAGAAAGCCCAGGCCAGCTCCGATCAACGCGCCACAGAACACGATCAACTCGCCTGCGCCCGGTACGTAAGGAATCAGCAGGTATTCGGCGAACTTCACGTTACCCGACAGGTAGCAGAAAATGCCCAGGCCACCGCCGACCATCACGGTCGGCATGATCGCCAGGCCGTCGAGGCCGTCGGTCAGGTTGACCGCGTTGCTCGAACCGACGATCACAAAGTAGGTCAGGACGATGAAACCGGCGCCCAGAGGAATGCTGTAGTCCTTGAGCATCGGCAGGATCAGCGTGGTTTCCACCGGCGTGGCGGCGGTCACATACAGAAAGATCGCCGCGCCCAGACCGAATACCGACTGCCAGAAATACTTCCAGCGACTTGGCAGCCCCCGGGAGTTCTTCTCGATGACCTTGCGGTAGTCGTCGACCCAGCCGATGGCGCCGAACAGCAGGGTCACCAACAGTACGACCCAGACGTAACGGTTGGTCAGGTCAGCCCAAAGCAGGGTACTGACGCCGATGGATGACAGAATCAGCGCGCCACCCATGGTCGGTGTACCCGACTTGGACAGGTGCGACTGCGGGCCGTCGTTGCGAACGGATTGACCGATCTGACGGTTCTGCAACGTGCGGATCATCCATGGGCCATAGCACAGCGACAGGACCAGCGCGGTCAGTACACCGAGAATCCCGCGCAGGGTCAGGTACTGGAAGACCGCGAAGCCTTTGTAGAACTGTTGCAGATACTCCGCTAGCAGCAGCAGCATTAATGTTTCTCCAGACTGGACCCGCACAAGGCGGCGACGACGTTTTCCATCGCAGCGCTGCGCGACCCCTTGATCAAAATGGTGGTGTTTGTGTCTTGCTCGGCGCCCAGGGCCTTGATCAGCTCAGCCTGCGTGCTGAAGTGAAAAGCCTGTGGACCGAATGCGTTCACGGCGTGAGCCATCATTGGCCCGACGGCGTACAGCGCAGAAACCTTGCCACGGGCGTACTCGCCCACGTCGCGGTGCCCCTGCTCCGCCCATTCGCCCAACTCGCCGATATCCCCGAGCACCAGGACGGTGCGACCGGAAAAGCCGGCCAGTATATCAACGGCAGCGCACATTGAGGTGGGATTGGCGTTGTAAGTGTCATCGATCACGCGCATGCCATTGCTGGCCAATTGCGCAACGGTGCGACCCTTGACCGGTTGCACCGCGCCAAGGCCAGCGGCGATACCGAACAGCGACACACCCAGGGCATGGGCGGCAGCGGCGGCTGCCATGGCATTGGCGACGTTATGGGTGCCGAGCAGGTTCAGTTGAACGCGCTCCGAGCCTTCAGGGCTGTGCAGGTTGAACGCCGGGCAGCCGCGCGCATCGGTGGCCAGGTCACTGGCGTAGAAATCGGCGCTGGAGTTGCTCAACGCAAACGTCAGCACTTTGCGGTCACCGGCGCGCGCCTTCCAGATACCGAATGCCTTGTCGTCGAGATTGAGAACGGCGACGCCATCGGCATCCAGCCCTTCAATGATCTCGCCCTTGGCTTCGACGATTTTTTCCGGACCGCCGAACTCGCCGACGTGGGCGGTCCCGGCGTTATTGAGAATGGCCACGTGCGGCTTGGTCAGGTCGACGGTGTAGGCAATTTCACCCAGGCGCGACGCGCCCAGTTCGATCACGGCAGCGGTGTGTTCCGGTGCCAGTTCAAGCAAGGTCAGCGGCACGCCGAGGTCGTTGTTCAGGTTGCCACGGGTCGCCAGCACTGCACCGCGCGTACGCAGGATGCTCGCAAGCATCTCCTTGACCGTGGTCTTGCCGCTGGAACCGGTGACGGCTGCGACCGGATTAGTGTAGGCGGCGCGATTCAGCGCACCCAACTGGCCCAAGGCCTGCCGAGTGTCGCTGACTAGTAACTGCGGCAGCGTGCTGTCGGCGACTTCACGCTCGACCAGCGCAGCCACGGCGCCCTTGGCGGCGACTTCATTGAGATAATCATGACCATCGAAGCGCGGACCGGCCAACGCGATAAACAGTTGACCGGGCTTGATTGCGCGGCTGTCGATGCTGACACCGTCGAAACTGGCATCGGCGGACACCAGGCGAGCATTCAGTGCAGCGGTCAGTTCACTCAGTTTCAAGGCCTTAAGCATGGGCCACCTCCCACGCGGTCAAGGCATGATCGGCCTCGACCAGATCGGAAAAGGCATGACGCTCGCCGTTGATTTCCTGATAGTCCTCGTGACCTTTACCGGCCAGGACAATCACGTCGTCCACCGAAGCGCTGGCGATCAGTTGGGCAATCGCCTGGCCACGACCGGCAACGAACTCCACTTTATCCACAGCCGTGAAACCGGCGCGGATGTCGTCGAAAATCACCGATGGATCTTCCGTACGCGGATTGTCATCGGTCACCAGCACGCCATCGGCCAGGCGCTCGACCACTTCGGCCATCAACGGACGCTTGCCGCGATCGCGGTCGCCGCCACAGCCGAACAGGCACAGCAACCGGCCCTTGGCGTGTGGACGCAGGGCCAGCAATACTTTTTCCAGGGCATCCGGGGTGTGGGCGTAATCGACCACCACCAGCGGCTGCGAACCACCGCCCAGACGCTGCATGCGACCGGCAGGGCCTTCAAGCTGCGGCAGCACCTTGAGGATTTCGTCCAGGGCGTAATCAAGACCGAGCAACGCGCCGACCGCGGCCAGGACATTGCTCAGGTTGAAGCGACCGAGCAAGGTGCTGCGCAAGAGGTGTTCGCCCTGCGGCGTGACCAGTGTGGCGCGCACGCCTTCGTCGTCGAATTGCGCCTGGCGGCAATACAGGTAAGCGCTGGAATTTTCCAGGCTATAGGTGATCAGCCGCGATTCGCACTTGTCGGCAGCCAGTTGCCGACCAAACTTGTCGTCGAGGTTGACCACGCGGCATTTCAAATCATTCCAGGCAAACAGCCTGGACTTGGCTTCGCCGTAAGCCTGCATGGTGCCGTGGTAATCCAGGTGATCGCGGGACAGGTTGGTCATCACTGCCACATCGAAGGCCAATGCGGTCACGCGACCCTGGTCCAGGCCATGGGAAGAAACTTCCATGGCGACGGCTTTGGCCCCGGCCTTCTTCAGGTCCGCCAGGGTCGCTTGCACGGCAATCGGATTCGGCGTGGTGTGCAGGCCGCTTTCCAGCGCACCGTAGAAACCGGAACCGAGCGTGCCGACCAGGCCGCAGTGCTGGCCGAGCAGGTCCAGTGCCTGGGCGACCAATTGCGTCACGCTGGTCTTGCCGTTGGTGCCGGTTACGCCCACCAAGTTCAGGTGATGGCTAGGTTCGCCATAAAAACGCCCGGCGATGTCCGACAGTTGAGCCGCCAGGCCTTTGACCGGAATCAGCGGCACTTCAGTGATCGGCAGGATCGTGGCGCCTTCTACTTCATAGGCCACCGCAGCAGCACCGCGCTGCAAGGCGTCGGCAATATGCGCGCGCCCATCGAATTTCCCGCCCGGCACGGCGAGGAACAGATCACCCGCGCGCACATTGCGGCTGTCCAGGGCGAGTTCGCGAATCAGCAGATCGTGGCCGGCGTGAGGGAAAATCTTGTTCAGGCTCAGAGACATCAGCCGCGCCCTCCATTGGCTTTCAGCGGAACGACCGGTGTTGCGTTCGCTTGTTGAGTAGGTGGCAGGTTGTCCGGCGTAATGTTCATCAGGCGCAGGGTGCCCGACATCACTCGGCTGAACACCGGCGCGGAAACCAGGCCACCGAAGTAACCGGCCTTGGTCGGCTCGTCGATTACCACCACGATGGCGTAACGCGGATCGCTCATCGGGCCGAAACCGGCGAACAACGAACGGTAGGAGTTCTCGGCGTAACCCTTGGTGCCAACCGAGGTTTTACGCGCAGTACCCGACTTGCCGCCCACGTGATACGCCGGCACCTGCGCACGGAATACACCGCGCGGGGCTTCGATCACTTGTTGCAGCATGCCTTGCATGGTTTTCGCGACCGCCTCCGGCAGCACCTGGGTGGTTTGCGGTGCCTTGTCTGTCTTGATCAGGGTCAGCGGTGCGAGGCGACCGTTGTTGGCCAGGGCCGAGAAGGCGTGGACCAACTGGATCGCGGTCACGGAGATACCGTAGCCGTAGGACAGTGTGGCGGTTTCTGCCTTGCGCCATTCACGGTAGTTCGGCAGGTTGCCGACGCGCTCGCCCGGGAAGCCCAGGCCGGTGTCCTGGCCGAGGCCGACTTTCTGCGCCAGACGGAAAATGGTTTCGCCGCCGATATCGAATGCGACCTTGCTCATGCCGACGTTACTGGAGTTGATCAGGATCCCGGTCAGGTCGAGTACCGGACCTTCGGTCTTCGATACGTCCTTGATGGTGTACTTACCAATCTGCAAGGAGCCCGGATACACCTCGACGGTGTCGCTCGGTTTCCAGCGGCCGGTTTCGATCGCGGCGCTCATCGAGATCGCTTTCATGGTCGAGCCTGGCTCGAACACGTCGATCATCGCGCGGTTACGCATCATCGCCGGCTGCAGGTTGCGACGGTTGTTCGGGTTGTAGGTCGGCTGGTTGACCATTGCGAGAATCTCGCCGGTCTTCACGTCCATGATCACCAGGCTGCCGGCCTTGGCGCCGTTCTCGATGATCGCGTTGCGCAATTCGCGGTTGGCCAGGTATTGCAGGCGCAGGTCAATGGACAACGCCAAGGGCTTACCGGCCTTGGCGTTTTTGGTGACCTGGACATCCTTGATCAGCCGGCCGCGCCGGTCCTTGATCACCTGACGCTTGCCAGGGACCCCGGCCAGCCATTCGTCGTAGGCCAGTTCGACGCCTTCACGACCGTGATCGTCGATGTCGGTAAACCCAACCATATGAGCAGTGACTTCGCCGGCAGGATAAAACCGCCGAAACTCTTCGATGCCATAGACACCCGGCACCTTCAGGTCGAGCACGGCCTGACCCTGCTCAGGCGTCAGCCCGCGCACCAGGTAAATGAATTCTTTGTTGGCCTGGGCTTCAAGACGCTCGGTCAGGGCTTTGGGATCCTGTCCCAGCGCTGCGGCCAGTGCTGGCCACTTGTCTTTTTCCAGCTGCATTTCCTTGGCGTTGGCCCACAGAGTGGTCACCGGGGTACTGACGGCCAAAGGCTCGCCGTTACGGTCGGTGATCAGACCACGGTGAGCCGGAATCGGAATATGACGAACGCTGCGCGCATCGCCCTGACCTTTAAGGAAGGCACGATCGACCACTTGCAGGTCAATAATGCGCCAGGCAATCGCGGCCACCATGACGCCAAGCAAACCCAGCACCACGCGGAACCGCCAAGGAAAGAGTGCACCTTCGAGTTTCATCATGGCGCCACCATCTTCACGTCAGCGGCACCGGGGATGTGCATTTTCAATTGTTCGGTGGCCAGCACTTCGATACGGCTGTGGGCGGTCCAGGTGCTCTGCTCCAGAATCAACCGGCCCCACTCGGCTTGCGCCTTGTCGCGCACGCTCAATTCGTTGTACAGCGTGTTCAGCAACTGGCGATTCCAGTGGGCGCTGTAAGACACGCCGATGGCCGACACCAGCACGCCGACAAACAGCAGCAGCATGAAGAAGCTTCCGCCGGGCAAAGGCTTGGCGAAAAGCTTGCTCACCGCAGCTTCTCCGCCACACGCATGACAGCACTACGGGAACGTGGGTTGGCTTTGAGTTCGGCGTCGGAGGCCGTCTGCGCTTTGCCATGGACTTTGATTTTCGGTTCGAAGGCGACATGCCGAACCGGCAGGTTGCGCGGCAGGTTGTCGGCTTCGCCTTTCACCAGCTTGCGCATGAACAGCTTGACGATACGGTCTTCCAGCGAATGGAAGCTGATCACCACCAGGCGACCGCCCACTTCCAGGCATTCCAGCGCGGCTTCAAGGCCGGTTTCCAGATCACCCAGTTCGTTGTTGACGTGAATACGCAACCCCTGGAAGGCGCGGGTTGCAGGGTTTTTGCCCTTTTCCCACGCCGGGTTGGCGACCTTCAGGACTTCTGCCAGGTCACCGGTGCGCTCGAATGGCTTGATGTCGCGGCGCTCGGCCACGGCACGGGCCATGCGGCCGGAGAAACGCTCTTCGCCGTATTCCTTGAACACCCGGGCGATTTCTTCCACAGGCGCGGTGTTGACGAATTCGGCGGCGCTGATGCCACGGGACGGATCCATGCGCATGTCCAGCGGACCGTCGTTGAGGAAGCTGAAGCCGCGCTCAGGATCGTCGAGCTGCGGCGAAGATACGCCCAGATCCAGCAGAACGCCGCTGACCTTGCCGTTCATCCCGCGTTCGGCGACTTCCGAACCGAGCTCGGCAAAGCTGCGCTGCACAACGACAAAGCGGCCGTCTTCGGCCGCTAGCGTTTGCCCGGTGGCAATCGCTTGTGGATCTTTATCGAATCCGAGCAACCGACCATCGGGACCGAGCTGGCTGAGGATCAACCGGCTGTGTCCGCCGCGCCCGAACGTGCCGTCCAGATAGCAGCCATCAGGACGTACGGCGAGAGCCTCGACGGCTTCGTCAAGCAGTACGGTGATGTGGTTAAAGCCGCTATCAATAGTCACAGGATCAAATCACGCAGTTCATCAGGCATCGCGCCCGGTTGTTGAATGGCAGCCAGGTCAGCGGCAGAAACCGCGTTCCAGGCATCCTCGTCCCACAATTGGAACTTGTTCAGTTGGCCTACCAACATCGCGCGCTTATCCAACTTGGCATATTCACGAAGACGCGGCGGAACCAGAAAACGACCACTGCCATCGAGCTCGAGGTCGACGGCATTACCAATCAGTAAACGTTGCAAGCGGCGGTTCTCTTCGCGAAGCGAAGGCAGTGCGCGCAGTTTGGTTTCAATAATTTCCCACTCATCGAGGGGGTAAACACACAAACAAGGATCAACGGCATCAATTGTCACGATCAATTGACCGGAGCTGCGCGAATCGAGCTCGTCACGGTACCGGCTCGGCATTGCGAGACGGCCCTTTGCATCGAGACTGATAGCGTTGGCTCCGCGAAACACGTCAGCGCTTCTCCAAATTCTAGCGTTTTGAGTTCAAAAAACCCACTTCATGCCACTTTCCGCCACTTACGCACACTATAGGAATGCGCCCACCACACCGTCAAGGCGCGGATTAAAGGAAAACCCTTACAGAACTGAGATTTAGGAGCATTAAAGGAGGAGCAATGAGGATCCGGCAGATGAAACTGACCAATAACTTGAATCAGCACAGGAGGCTGCGTTCGGAAGTTAAAGTAATTTATTAAGAGTAAGATTTTTTTGGTATTACAAAAGTGGTTCTGCGGACGATTGTGTAAGGAGGGAAACCGGTGCTGCGTGGAGTTTATGCGATCACTACAAGCGCGGGCTAATCGATATCACAAAACCGCTTCTGCTGACGACCGTGTAACGAAGAAAACCGGTGCTGCGTGGAGTTTATGCGATCACTACAAGCGCGGGCTAATCGATATCACAAAACTGCTCCTTCTGACGATTGTGCAAGGAGGAAAATTGCTACCACCGACACACTCTGCCCAATAAATTAAGCAGAGAGGAGAAAAAGGTGGAGAGTCGATCTGTAAGCCGGGTTCTGTCTTGAACAGTCATTCGTCTACGATGGCCATCACTGGACATCTTTAGCAACCTACCCGGTCCCAGCGCGGGCCACGCCTTGGGACCCTATTTGGTCTTGCTCCAAGTGGGGTTTACCTAGCCACGAACTGTTGCCAGACGTGCGGTGCGCTCTTACCGCACCTTTTCACCCTTACCGGCGCCGAAGCGCTTAGGCGGTTATTTTCTGTGGCACTTTCCGTAGGCTCACGCCTCCCAGGCATTACCTGGCACTTCGCCCTATGGAGCCCGGACTTTCCTCCCCCCCCTAATTTTCATAGAGGGCAGCGACTGTCCGATCGACTCTCCGCCGCGAAGGTTACCGGCACAGCGCCCGAAGAACAAGCACCAAGCGCCATTGAGCATGCCTGCGCATCGGGTTTTACTCGCCCTTCTGCTGATCCAGCGCGATCTGGTACAGCACATTCTTTCGCTCGCCGGTGATTTGCGCCGCCAAAGCCGCCGCACGCTTGAGCGGCATTTCTTCGAGCAACAGGTTGAGGATGCGCATCGCCTCGCTGCTGACGGCACCTTCCTCTTCGGGCGCGGACCAGCCCGCCACCAGCACCACGCACTCGCCGCGCTGCTGATTGCTGTCCGACTCGACAAACTCGCGCAGCTCAGACAGCGGCAGCCCCTTGAGCGTTTCAAACGTCTTGGTCAGCTCACGGGCAAGCAGCGCCGGGCGCTCGGGACCGAACACCAGCTCCATGTCCTGCAGGCATTCAAGGATCCGATGCGGGGCCTCATAGAAGATCAATGTGCGAGGTTCTTCCTTTACCTGCTCGAGACGCGCACGCCGCCCCACCGCCTTGGCCGGCAGAAAACCTTCGAAAATGAAACGGTCGGAAGGCAGCCCTGCCGCCGACAACGCTGCAATCAACGCGCAGGCGCCCGGAACCGGCACTACATTGATGCCCGCCGCCCGGGCTTGCCGCACCAGGTGATAACCCGGATCGGAAATCAGCGGCGTCCCGGCGTCGGAGATCAACGCCACGTTGTCACCGGCAAGCAGACGAGTGATAAAGCGACTACCTTCATCCCGCTCGTTGTGCTCATGGCAGGCCGCCAATGGCGTTGAAATGCCGAAGTGTTGCATCAAGCGCTGGGAATGGCGGGTGTCTTCCGCGGCAATCAAGGCCACTTCACGCAGAATCTTCAGCGCCCGCGCACTGATGTCATCCAGGTTGCCGATGGGCGTCGCCACCACATAAAGCGAGCCAGCAGCGGAATTCAAAGCACCTGGAGCAGTCAAAGCGCACACCTCATGATCGGTAAAAGTCGCCATTGTAGCGCGTAGCGAAGCTCACGATACCCGCAAGCAAACGAGGTATCGGTGACCGTTTGTGCACTGGCGCAACATTTACACCAGCTAAATTGATCGATTCACGCCAGTAACATCGCGCCCCGGCCAGTGCTTGGGTACAATTCCACGCTAATTTGATCGAGTATCAGGAACGCTTACATGATCGCTTGCCTGCGGCTGTTATCTGCCCTCTGCCTCGCTGCCTTGCTGGCGGCTTGCGCCAGCTCGCCCTCCTCCAGCCTTGGCGAACTTCCACGGACACCGGACGCCAGTATCGAGCAACTGCTTGAGAAGGCCTCCCAAAGCAAATCACCGGAAGATGCCGCCCTGCTGCGCCTGAGCGCTGCCGACCTGGCCTATCGCCAGGGCAATGCCGGCCAGTCCGCGCAAATCCTGCAACAGGTTCCGATCGAACAGCTCAAGCCGGGCCCACAAGTTTTCGCCAGTACTCTGGCGGCGGAGCTGGCCATGACCCGCAATCAGCCCAAGGCCGCGCTGGCTGCCTTGAGCCATCCGAGCCTGCAACGCTTGAGCGAACTGCCCGTCGAACAACAGGTCCGCACCGGCACCGTTCACGCCCGCGCACTTGAAGCCGATGGCCAGACCCTCGCCGCCGCTCGCGAGCGCATTTTCATCGCCCCGATGCTAAAAGGTGAGGCCGCGAGCAAAAACCACGAAGCCATCTGGGTCCTGATCGCTTCGCTGCCAACCGATCAATTGCAGCCAAACACCAACGACGATCTCGGCGGCTGGATGGCCCTGGCGCTGGCCGTGAAATCCGCCGGCACCCTGGAGCAGCAACAAGCTGCCATTGAAAACTGGCGCGCGCGGAATCCAAAACACCCGGCAGCCATCCAATTGCCGCAGCCTCTGACCCAACTCAAGGAACTGGCCAGCCAGCCCCTGAACAAGATCGCCCTGCTTCTGCCTCAGGACGGCCCGCTGGCCTCGGTCGGCAAAGCACTGCGCGACGGCTTTATGGCCGCTCACTACCAGGCCCAACAGGCCGGGCAGAAACCACCCGCCATCGAGTTCTATGACAGCTCGCGCCTGACTTCCATGGACGAGTTCTACCGCAAGGCCCAGGCCGATGGCGTGCAACTGGTCGTCGGCCCGCTGGAGAAGCCGCTGGTCAAACAGCTGAGCTCTCGCCCGCAATTGCCGATCACCACCCTGGCACTGAATTACAGCGAGGGCGATCAAGGCCCGGCGCAGCTGTTCCAGTTCGGTCTTGCCGCTGAAGACGAAGCCCGCGAAGTGTCGCGCCGCGCTCGCGCCGACGGCCTGCATCGCGCAGCCATCATGGTGCCGAAAGGTGAATGGGGCGACCGCGTGCTCAAGGCATTCAGCCAGGATTGGCAAGCCAATGGCGGCACCATCGTCGCCACCGAACGCGTCGATCAGCCGGTCCAGTTGGCCCAGCAGATTGCCGACATGTTCCAGCTGCGTCAGAGCGAAGGTCGCGCCAAGAGCCTGCAAAGCACGGTTGGCTCGCAAGTCGCTGCCCAACCATCGCGCCGCCAGGACATCGAGTTCATTTTCCTCGCCGCAACACCGCAACAGGCCCAGCAGATCAAACCGACCCTGAACTTCCAGTACGCAGGCGATGTTCCGGTCTACGCCACCTCCCACGTGTTCAGCGCCAGCGGTGACGTCAACCAGTACAACGACATGAATGGCATTCGCTTCTGCGAGACGCCATGGTTGCTGGACGCCAATGATCCACTGCGCCGCCAGGTCACCGCCCAGTGGCCACAAGCCGCCGGCAGCCTGGGGCGCCTGTATGCCATGGGTGTGGACGCCTATCGTCTGGCGCCACGCCTGGGCCAGCTCAAGTCACTGCCAGACAGCCGCATCGACGGCGAGTCGGGCAGCCTTGGCATATCTCAGAGCCAGCGGGTCGTGCGCCAGTTGCCATGGGCCGAGTTCGCCAATGGCCAGGTTCAGCGCCTGCCGGACACCGCTCGCTGATGCCCGACAGGTCACGCCAGCAAAGCGGCAAGGATGCCGAGCGCCATGCGCTCGAGCATCTTCAGCAACAGGGTCTGCGCCTGCTGGCGCAGAACTGGTTGTGTAAACGCGGCGAGCTTGATCTGGTCATGCTAGATGGCGATACAGTAGTATTCGTTGAGGTCCGCTACAGAAAAAACACTCAATGGGGTGGCGCGCTCGATAGCATCGATGAGCGCAAACGGCAAAAACTGATTTTCGCCGCGCAATATTTTCTTCAGCGCGAGCCGCGCTGGGCCAATTCCCCTTGCCGCTTCGACGTGATTGCCATCGACAGCAACCTCGATCAGTTGAACTGGCTACAGAATGCCTTCGACGGCTGATCGCCGGCATTGCGAACCGGACACTATCACCCAACACTTTTGCTCTTTGCTTTGCGGGCTGCACGTTCACGTGCCGAACAGCCGCGCTACTTAAGGTCACACAGATGGACATGCAATCCCGAATTCGCCAGCTTTTTCAGGCCAGTATCGACACCAAGCGACAGGCGATGGAAGTACTTGCACCGCACATCGAGCAAGCCAGCCAGGTCATGGTCAACGCCCTGCTCAACGAAGGCAAAATGCTTTCCTGTGGCAACGGCGGCTCTGCCGGTGACGCCCAGCACTTCTCGTCCGAGCTGCTCAATCGCTTTGAGCGCGAGCGCCCGAGCCTGCCGGCCATCGCCCTGACGACCGACAGCTCGACGATCACCTCGATCGCCAACGACTACAGCTACAACGAAATCTTCTCCAAGCAGATCCGTGCGCTCGGCCAACCGGGCGATGTGTTGCTGGCCATCTCCACCAGCGGCAACTCGGCCAACATAATTCAAGCGATCCAGGCCGCACATGATCGCGAAATGATTGTCGTAGCATTGACGGGACGTGATGGCGGCGGCATGGCGTCGCTACTGTTGCCCGAGGACGTCGAGATTCGCGTACCGGCCAACGTCACCGCTCGTATTCAAGAAGTCCACCTGCTGGCGATCCATTGCCTTTGCGACTTGATCGACAGCCAATTGTTCGGGAGTGAAGAATGACCCCTAATCGCCTTGGCCTACTGGCCTTGACACTGTGCCTCGGCATCAGCGGCTGCACCTCGGTGGTGACCGCCAGCCGTGAAGCACCGATTGAAGATGACCGCGGTACTCGCACACTGGGCAGCAAGATCGACGATTCCCTGATCGACACCAAGGTTGGCGTGAACGTCGCCAAGGCCGACCCGGCCCTGGATAAGGATTCGCATATCGTCGTCACCAGCTTCAACGGTGTCGTGCTGCTCGCCGGGCAAACGCCACGCGCAGACCTCAAGGCCAAGGCCGAACAGGCCGCCGCCGCTGTCCAGCGCGTGAAACAGGTGCACAACGAACTGCAAGTCCTGCCGCCCTCCTCGTTGCTGGCCCGCCAGAATGACACCTGGCTGACCACCAAGATCAAGGCCCAGATGCTCACCGATGCAAACATCCCTGGTTCGCGCATCAAGGTTGTCACTGAAAACGGCATTGTCTACATGCTGGGCCTGCTGACCAAACAGGAAGCGGCACAGGCGACCAACCTGGTACAAGGCGTTTCCGGCGTACAGAAGATTGTGAAGTTGTTCGAGTACATCGACTGACCTGCAATCACGCGCAATAAAAAAGGCGATCCATCTGGATCGCCTTTTTTATTACTTCACCACTTTCAGACTGGGGCGACCGCTTGGACGCGGCGGCTCACTGTCGGGCGGCGGAAGATCGTCATCCGGTTCGATCTCGTCGTCCTCGCCCATCGGCGATTCCAGATCGAACACCATGCCCTGGCCATTCTCCCGGGCGTAGATACCCAGGATCGAAGCAATTGGCACGTACAAGGTGTGCGGCACGCCACCAAAGCGCCCCTCGAAACTGACCGCCTCGTTATCCATGTGCAAGTGACGCACGGCTTGTGGCGATACATTCAGGACGATCTGTCCGTCACTGGCAAACCCCTGAGGCACCTGCACCGACGGGTACTCGGAATTGACCAGCATGTGCGGGGTGCAATCGTTGTCCACAATCCACTCATAGAGCGCGCGGACCAGATAAGGTCGACTGGAGTTCATAGCGGCTCCTTAAGCCTTAGCGCATATCGCGTTCGACACCAGACAGACTTGCCTGGAAAGCCTCACGCGCAAACGAGCGCTCCATGTAATCAAGCAGCGGCTTGGCAGGCCGCGGCAGTTCTATACCCAAAATCGGCAATCGCCAGAGTATTGGCAATAGGCAGCAATCCACCAGACTTTGTTCCTCGCTGAGGAAAAATGGCTTGTCGGCGAACAACGGCGACACACCCGTCAGGCTTTCGCGCAGCTCTTTACGAGCGACAACGCGGGCTGCTTCCTTGGTCCGTGAATCCAGGATCAGATCCACCAGGCCACACCAGTCACGCTGAATACGATGAATCAGCAGACGACTGTTGGCACGCGCCACGGGATAAACCGGCAGTAGTGGCGGGTGCGGGTAACGCTCATCCAGATATTCCATCACCACAGTCGACTCCCACAACGCCAGGTCGCGATCGACCAGGGTGGGCAAGCTGCCGTAAGGGTTCACTTCAATCAGTTTAGGTGGCTGGCGACCAGCCTCCACGTAAATGATCTCGGCGCTGACACCCTTCTCTGCCAGTACGATGCGCACTCGGTGGGAATAGTGGTCGGCGGGGTCGGAGTAACAGGCCAACCGATTGGTCACGCCCATGGCGATCCTCCTCGCTTGTAGAAATTATCGAAAGCTCAAAAACGAGCGCGCCCAGAGGGCGCCTCCCGTAACGACTGGATTACCAGTTTCGCTACATCTTCAGAGGAGCCCTTGGGCGCGCGCGATTAACAGCAATAGCTTGAAGCTTTATCAGTGCACGTCTTTCCAGTATTCGCGCTTGAGCAGGTAAGCGAAGACGAAGAAGAACGCCAGGTACAACAATACGTACGTACCTATGCGCTGATGTTGCAGCTTAACCGGGTTAGCCGAGTAAGCCAGGAAGGTTACCAGATTCTTGACCTTCTCATCGAACTGCTCTTCAGTCAGAGCACCGCTTTTCGGCACGATGGTCAGTTGATCGCACGCTTCATGAGTCAATGGCGTGCCGGTCAACGGATCAAATTGCTTCTTGCCGTCTTCGACGATCTGAACCTGTTTGCAACCAACCACCTGGCGACCTTGCAGGCCGGCCAGGACGTTAGGCATACCCACGTTCGGGAAAACCTTGTTGTTCACACCCCATGGGCGCGCAGGATCTTCGTAGAACGACTTCAGGTAACCGTAGAGCCAGTCGGTGCCGCGTACACGGGCAACCAGGGTCAGGTCCGGCGGCGCTGCGCCAAACCAGGCCTTGGCGTCCGCTGGCTGCATGCCGATGCTCATGTGGTCGCCGATCTTGGCACCCGTGAACATCAGCTTCTCCAGCATCAACTCATGGGGAATGCCCAGGTCGTCGGCAACACGCTCATAGCGTTGGAACTTGGCACTGTGGCAACCCATGCAGTAGTTGGCGAACGTACGTGCGCCGTCCTGCATGGCTGCTTTATCCGAAACGTCGATGTCGACTTTTTCCAGCTCGGGGCCACCGTGCTCAGCTGCGAAAGCGAACACTGGCAACGCAGCAAGCATCAATACAGCAAATAGTTTTTTCATCAGCCAGTCACCCTTTCCGGAACCGGTTTGGTCTTCTCGAGCCTGGTGTAGAACGGCATCAGAATGAAGTAGGCGAAGTACAGGAAGGTACATACCTGCGACAGCAACGTACGCTCAGGGGTTGGGGCCAATACGCCCAGCACACCCAGGATCACGAATGCGATGCAGAACACCCAGAGCCAGATCTTGCTCAGCCAGCCCTTGTAGCGCATCGACTTGACCGGGCTACGGTCCAGCCATGGCAGGACGAACAGCACAGCAATGGCCGCGCCCATGGCGATAACACCCAGGAGCTTGTCCGGAATCGCACGCAAGATGGCGTAGAAAGGGGTGAAGTACCAGACCGGAGCGATGTGCTCTGGGGTCTTGAAGGCGTTCGCCACTTCAAAGTTCGGCTTTTCAAGGAAGTAGCCGCCCATTTCCGGGAAGAAGAACACGATCGAGCAGAAGATGAACAGGAACACCACCACGCCGACGATATCTTTCACGGTGTAGTACGGGTGGAAGGCAATGCCGTCCAGCGGTATGCCGTTTTCGTCCTTGTGTTTCTTGATGTCCACGCCGTCCGGGTTGTTCGAACCGACTTCGTGCAATGCCAGGATGTGCAACACCACCAGACCCAGGATAACGATCGGCAGGGCAACCACGTGCAGGGCGAAGAAGCGGTTCAGGGTAATACCGGAAATCAGGTAGTCACCACGAATCCACTGGGTCAGGTCGTTGCCGATGACCGGGATCGCACCGAACAGCGAGATGATCACCTGGGCACCCCAGTAGGACATCTGGCCCCAAGGCAGCAGGTAACCCATGAAGGCTTCAGCCATCAGCGCCAGGTAGATCAGCATGCCGAAGACCCACACCAGCTCACGCGGCTTCTGGTACGAACCGTAGAGCAGGCCACGGAACATGTGCAGATAGACCACGATGAAGAACGCCGAAGCGCCGGTGGAGTGCAGCAGACGCAGGATCGAGCCGTACTCGACGTCACGCATGATGTATTCGACGGAAGCGAACGCCTCTTCCGCCGACGGGTTGTAGCTCATGGTCAGCCAGACACCGGTGACGATCTGGTTGACCAGAACGAGCAGCGCCAGGGAGCCAAAGAAATAGAAGAAGTTGAAGTTCTTCGGAGCGTAATACTTGCTGAGATGGTCTTCCCACATCTTGGTGGCGGGAAAGCGCGCATCAACCCAATCCATGAACTTGCTCATCACGCTTTCTCCGTATCGACGCCAATGATAATAATTTCATCGGTCTCATAGGAATGCGGGGGAACTGGCAGGTTCAAAGGCGCAGGTTGCGACTTGTAGACGCGACCGGCCAGATCGTAGTGGGAACCGTGGCAAGGGCAGAAATAGCCGCCTACCCAGTCTTTACCCAGATCCGCAGGTGCCACTTCGGGACGGAAGGTCGGCGAGCAACCCAGGTGCGTGCAGATACCGATCAGCAGCAGGACCTCAGGCTTGATCGAACGGGTTTCCGGATCAACGTAAGTCGGTTGTGTCGAGTTCTTGGAGGTCGGGTCAGCGAGCTGGCCCTCGATCTTCTTCAGATTCCCCAGGATTTCCGGTGTACGGCGGACGATGAACACCGGCTGGCCGCGCCACTCAGCAATCATCTGCTGGCCTGGCTCGATTTTGCTGACATTCACTTTCACCGGTGCACCTGCGGCTTTCGCCTTGGCACTGGGAAACCATGACCCCACGAACGGGACCGCAGCCCCCACCGCTCCTGCAGCACCCACCACGGATGTGGCTGCTACCAAGAAGCGACGCCGGCCTGCATTCACGCCGTCATTGCTCATTCAGTCCTCTCCCATCAGCTTTGTGGCCTGTTAAATCAGGCATCTACTAAGTAAAACTATGTACTTATAAAAATTTTGCCGAATGGTAATGAAAAGCCCCAATTCTGACAAGGTAATTACCGGAGCCCATCACCCCCAAGCCTTGTAGTATAGGGCGTCTGCGGATGTGGCAAGTTGTCACAGCGCAATTCTTTGATAAATCGCAGACATAAAAAAACGCCCAGCTCCGTGAGGAAACTGGGCGTTCTTTTTTTGAACGTGAAAGCGAATTAACGCTTCGAGTACTGCGGACGCTTACGCGCTTTACGCAGACCGACTTTCTTACGTTCAACTTCACGAGCATCGCGGGTTACGAAGCCGGCTTTACGCAGGGCGCTGCGCAGAGTCTCGTCGTAATCCATCAGAGCGCGAGTGATGCCGTGGCGGATTGCGCCAGCCTGACCACTCACACCACCGCCGATCACGGTGACGTAGATGTCGAATTTCTCGACAGTCTCAGTCAGCTCCAGCGGCTGACGAACTACCATGCGGGCAGTTTCGCGGCCGAAGAAGTTATCCAGCGAACGGTTGTTGATGGAGATGTTACCAGTACCCGGACGCAGGAAAACGCGTGCGGTTGCGGTCTTGCGACGGCCAGTGCCGTAATTTTGAGTCGCCGACATAATGTACTATTCCGTTAAAACTTCAGTTCTTGGGGCTGCTGAGCAGTATGTGGGTGTGCAGCGCCCGCATAGACTTTCAGCTTACGGTACATGTCGCGACCCAGTGGGTTTTTAGGCAGCATGCCTTTAACCGCGGTCTCGATCACGCGCTCAGGGGCCTTGGCGATCAGCTTTTCAAAGTTGATCGACTTGATGCCGCCCGGGAAACCGGAGTGGGAGTAGTACATTTTGTCAGTGGTTTTAGCACCGGTAACACGGATCTGCTCAGCGTTGATTACGACGATGTAGTCGCCGGTGTCAACGTGAGGAGTGTACTCAGGCTTGTGCTTGCCACGCAGACGGCTCGCGATTTCGGTGGCCAGACGACCCAGGGTCTGACCAGCAGCGTCGACGACAAACCAGTCGCGCTTTACTGTTTCTGGTTTAGCAGTAAAAGTTTTCATTCTTTATAGCCTCAGGGGCCGCCCTGTAAATTAGACGGCGGATCTTACTGAATAGTGCGTACTTTGACAAGTCAAAGGCAGCCGGATACAGACGCTTTCGGGGGCTCGGGTCGGCGCGTCCGTTCAACGGCAAGATTCTTCGGCGGCGGCGCATCACTTCCACTGCAGAAAGAGGTGCGCAATTATGCAGATTGCGAAAAATAATTCAACCTGCTTTTATGATTGTTTTGCCCAAGGAGCACCCGATGGACTATCGCCAGCTAGGCCGAACCAATCTGAACGTGAGTGCCCTCTGCCTCGGAACCATGACCTGGGGCGAACAAAACAGCGAGGCAGACGCCTTCGCCCAGATTGAACGGGCCAAGAGTGCCGGGATCAACTTCATCGACACCGCCGAGATGTACCCGGTGCCGCCCAAGGCCGAAACCTACGCCACCACCGAACGCTACATCGGCAATTACTTCAAAAGCCGCGGCGACCGCGCCGACTGGATCCTCGCCAGCAAGATCGCCGGCCCCGGCAACACCATCGATTACATCCGCGATAAAAACCTGCGCCACAACCGCCAGCACATCAGCGAAGCGGTGGACGCCAGCCTCCAGCGCCTGCAGACCGATTACATCGACCTGTATCAATTGCACTGGCCGGAGCGCAGCACCAACTTCTTCGGGCAACTGGGCTACAAGCACAAGATCGAAGCCAACCTGACCCCACTGGAAGACACCCTCGAAGCACTGGACGAGCAGGTCCGCGCCGGCAAGATCCGCCACATCGGCCTGTCCAACGAGACGCCATGGGGCACCATGCGCTTCCTGGCCCTGGCCGAAGCCCGTGGCTGGCCACGCGCGGTGTCGATCCAGAATCCGTACAACCTGCTCAATCGCAGCTTCGAAGTCGGCCTGGCGGAAATCGCCATCCGCGAACAGTGCGGCCTGCTCGCCTATTCGCCGCTGGCGTTCGGTTTCCTGTCAGGTAAATACGAAGGTGGCGCCCGCCCGCCAAAAGGTCGCCTGAGCCTCTACAGCCGCTTCAGCCGCTATTTCAACCCGCAGTCGGAAGCAGCCTGCAGCCGTTATGTGGCCCTGGCTCGCGAGCACGGCCTGGACCCGGCACAAATGGCCCTGGCGTTCGTGACGCAGCAGCCATTCGTGACCAGCAACATCATTGGCGCGACGACGATGGGGCAACTGGAGAGCAACATCGCCAGTTTTGATCTGAAATTGTCGGAGGAGGTACTGGAAGGGATCGAGGCGATTCACAAGGATCACCCGAATCCGGCGCCATAACCCCCATTTGTAGGAGCGAGCTTGCTCGCGAAAAACCTGAGCACACCGTTGGGTGTCAGGCTTTCAACGTTATCGTTGACGACCATCGCGAGCAAGCTCGCTCCTACAATGACCTGGCGATGATCTCCTTCATGATCTCGTTCGTCCCGGCATAGATCCGCTGCACCCGCGCATCCGCCCATGCCCGCGCGATCGGGTACTCCCACATGAACCCGTAACCACCGTGCAACTGCACACACTCGTCGAGCACCTTGCATTGCAGGTCGGTGCCCCAGTACTTGGCCATCGCCGCCGTCGGCACGTCGAGCTTGCCTTGCAGGTGCAGTTCCAGGCAACGGTCGACGAAGACCCGGCCGATCTGGATTTCCGTGGCCATCTCCGCCAGTTTGAACCGGGTGTTCTGGAAATCCGCGATCGACTTGCCGAACGCTTTGCGCTCGCGGGTGTAGTCCAGCGTCCATTGCAGTGCCGCTTCCGCCGAAGCCAGCCCGCCAATGGCCACTGTAAGGCGCTCCTGGGGTAATTCCTGCATCAGGTAGGCAAAACCCATCCCTGCCTGACCCAGCAGGTTTTCCTTGGGCACACGCACGTCCTGGAAGAACAGCTCCGAGGTGTCCTGAGCCTTCATCCCGACCTTCTCGAGTCGCTTGCCCTTGTCGAAGCCCGGAGTATCGGCTTCCACCAGAAACAGACTGGTGCCCTTCGCGCCGGCCTTCGGATCGGTCTTGGCGACGACGATCACCAGATCGGCCAGGTAGCCGTTGGTGATAAAGGTTTTCGAGCCGTTGATCACGTACTCATCGCCATCGAGCACGGCTGTGGTTTTCACCCCTTGCAGATCGGAACCGGCGCCCGGTTCGGTCATGGCGATCGCGGTGACCATCTCGCCGGACACCAGTTTCGGCAGGTATTTATGCTTCAGCGCTTCACTGCCGTAATGCAGGATGTACGGCGCCACAATATCCGAATGCAGGGAAAAACCGATACCGGTCAGGCCCAGTCGCCCCACTTCTTCGATCACCACCGCGCTGTAGAGAAAGTCCGCCCCCAGGCCGCCGTACTCCTCCGGCAAGTGCGAGCAAAGCATCCCCGCCTCCCCTGCCTTGTTCCACAGCTTGCGGTCGATATAGCCCTGTTTTTCCCATTGCCCATGGAACGGCACCGCCTCTTTTTCGAGGAACGTCCGCACGCTGTCGCGGAAAAGCTCGTGCTCGGAACTGAACAGGGTTCTGGGGATCATGCGGCACCTTTTCTTTGTTTTTAGAAGGAGTTGACCTAAAGAGACTATGCCTCGCTTCCGATACAGGACACTGGACACATCCGACAAAAAATAAGACGATCCAGCCGTCTGGTGACCACTTCCCCCTATAAAAATAAAGTTGAATTATGTCTAACCAAGCCTCCACGCCCCTGCGGCGCGTCAGCATCCTGGCCATCGACCGGGTTTTCGCTTCCACCCTCATGCAAGCCAAGGATTTCTTCCACCTCGCCAGCCTGCGCTACGGCAAACAGCTGGGCCAGGGCCTGACACCGGCGTTCGAAACCCGCCTGGTCAGCCCCGATGGCAAACCGGTCAACACCTTCAGCGATGTGATGATTCCGGTGGATGGCGGGCTGGAAAACGCCGACATCATCGTTCTTCCCGCGTTCTGGGACGATTTCGACAGCCTCTGCAAGCGTTACCCGCAAGTCCTGCCCTGGTTGCGCCAGCAACATGCGCGCGGCGCCGTACTGTGCGGCGAGGCCACCGGTGTTTTCTGGCTGGCCGAAGCCGGGCTGCTCAATGGCAAAGAAGCGACCACCTACTGGCGCTTCTTCAATGCCTTCGCCGAACGCTTCCCCCAGGTCCAGCTCAATCAGGACAAGCACCTGACCGACGCCGATAACCTGTACTGCGCCGGCGGCACCACCTCGGCGTGCGATTTGTACATTTACCTGATCGAGCGCTTCTGCGGCGCCAATGTGTCCCAGGCCGTGGCGCGGGACATTCTGTATGAAGTGCAGCGCAGCTATTCACCGGGACGGATTGGATTCGGCGGGCAGAAGCTGCACCAGGACGTGATCATCCTGCAGATCCAGCACTGGCTCGAAGAACACTTCGCCGACAAGTTCCGTTTCGAAGACGTCGCCCGCGAACACGGCATGAGCATCCGCAACTTCATGCGCCGCTTCCAGACCGCCACCGGCGACAAGCCATTGCATTACCTGCAACGCCTGCGCATCGAAACCGCCAAGGGCTTGCTGTCCGGCAGCCGCAAGAGCATCAAGACCATCAGCTATGAAGTTGGTTATGACGATGCGAGTTTCTTCGCACGACTGTTCCGCCAGCATACGGAGTTGTCGCCGAACCAGTATCGGCAGCAGTTTCAGCAGGCTGCATAGCCAAACACCAACCGAATGTGGGAGCGAGCCTGCTCGCTCCCACATAGAACCTTGCGCCGGCCACGCAGTTCTTTTCGCTGTGCATTTTCCTACGCAAAAAGCGGAATACAGAGCGCCGGAGAACCCAACCCGGCCCACAGACGCAGCCCCTTAAAAACTTCAACATCTTCCCTGCAAACACCATCAGGGAAGATCAACCATGACTATCGGATAAAGCTACAACTACCCTTCATACATCGCCAAGGAGGCCGCCCGAACAAAGCGCTCGGCTAAAAACAAATGGGCGGCTCGCTTTCCCAATCCTCCGGATTTGTGCTTTGACTATCGTGCACTGGTAGAACAGGAAAACGGCATCGCCAGGGCAACTGACCCGCAACATAAAATCTGCATCATCGGCGCCGGCGTCACAGGCTTGACCGCCGCCAGAGAACTCTATCGCTGCGGCTTTACCCATATCACTCTCATCGAACAATCCAGACGCATCGGTGGCAGGCATCTGACCGTTCCCGGTAGCCGAAACTCGGCAGAAAGCCATACACCGTTTGAAATGGGCGCCATGCGCATGCCCTTCTTCAACCGGGCGGATGAGCCACCGACAGAAGGTCGGTCGCTGATGGCTTACTACGCCAATCAATTTGAATTGGCGTTTTCAGACTTCGCCAACCCCGGTAGCCAATGGGTTAACTCGACAGGCATCTATCTCCGGGAGGGCAGCATGGGCGGCGGATCGGCGTCGCAAATGTTGATATGGAAAAACGAAGACGGCGTCACACCGCCTCCCGGCGATGAATTGCAAAAGGTTTATTCCAAGTGGAAAGCCTTTGCCGATCGCATGACCCGCCACGTTGCTGAGCTCTATGCGAGCCAGGAATGGGAAGCCATATGGGCTTCTATCGTTGAAAAATACGAGAGTGTCTCGTTCCGCGACCTGGTCAGCATGCCAGCACTGGAAGCTTGGGATGGCCGCTCACCCGGAGATTTCGGCGGAATGGGAATGTCTGCGCAAGAGTCCGCAATTTTTTACGCGATAGGTATAGGTGATGGTAGCTGGGGAGCTTTTTACGACGTCTGCTGCCTCTACCCTCTGCGTACCGCGATTTTCGGTTTCAGCAGCCAATTGCAACTGATCCATGGTCGAGTGGACTCAAACGGCGATCCACTGGATTCGCCCTACCTGAATAGCGAAACCGTTTTTGACTCAATGGGGCAGAGCTTCGACAGGCCCCGCTACATCGGCCTCGCCGCTTTGGACGAATGCCTGCTGTTTGTGAAAACCGAAGAAACCGGAAAGTCCATCTACGAACATTGCCTAGAAAGAAGCAATGGGCTTCTCACCGACTCATCCGTCACAAAACTGGAAAAGCTGACCAATCAAAAAATACGCGTCTATTACAACTGGAAACACAGTCAACCCGAGCAAATCCAGGAGCAATTTGATGACTTTGACTCGGTCATCATGACACTACCCTCCTGGCTGATTGAAACTCGAATCAAGCTCGAAAATTTCACCCGGGAGATGCTGCCTTTCGAGACGATTAACGCCTACAAAACCGCACACTGGGAAACTAGCTGCAAAGTGTTTGCACCGCTGAAAAAATCATTTCTCTCGAAAAACAAAAACATCCCACAAGCCATCGTAACCGACAGTTTTATCCACGATGTCTATACCTACCGCTACAACGACAATTACAGCTATGACTGCATCCTGCTGAGTTATACCTGGGAAGATGACGCAACCAAGCTCGCCTCATTCAGCGATAAGGAGCTGGTATCAAAATGCGCCGAAGAGCTGGATCGCATACTCATGAACTCTGCCAACATCCAGGAAAAAATCTCTCCCTACATCGGCATTGATCAAGCAGTGGTTCAGCGTTGGATCACTGATAAAAATGCCCTGGGCTGTGCCAAGCTTTACCGACCGGGCACCTACTACGATGCCGTCGGCCTGATGAAGTACAACCGGGACTTTGCTCATGTATCAGGCTTGTATTTGTCCGGCGAGTCATTTTCCGTCGATGCCGGTTGGACGGAGCCATGTTTTCGCGGTGCTGTCGATGCAGTGATTCATATCTGCAACAAAACCGCCGCGACCTTCAATGGCGGATTTTCCTTGAGCGACTACCCGCACTACCAACTCAAAATCTGATCACATCCCCGTTCCAGAGCCATGCACGCAATACATGGCTCTACCTCTCGCGCCGGCTACCCACTGCCATCAAACATCACACTGATCCATTTTAGGACAAGGACTACGACCTAAACGGAAGTAGCTGACTTACACCCCATTCCTGATACCCCTTTTATACACACGCCATTTAACAGCTTGAAGAACAATAAAAAGAGGAACGACGGAATGACTGAGCCAACAAGCCCTGTTCGTGTAGCAGTCGTGCAATTCGATCCACAAGTCGGCATCGAGAAATGTGTAGGTAATCTGCGTCGCAGCCTGGAATTGGCACTTGAAGCGGTAAACGGCGGTGCGAATCTCATCGTTCTGCCCGAGCTTTCCAATACTGGCTATTTCTTCAGTAATCGACAGGATGCCTTTGCCCACGCAGAAGCGGTTCCCGACGGGCCAAGCGTGCAGTGCTGGATCGACTTCGCCCGCGAACACAACGTTTACCTCGTGGCCGGTCTGGTCGAACGCGACGGCATGCGACTCTTCAACACCGGCGTTCTGGTGGGACCAGACGGTTTTATCGGCAAGTACCGCAAAGCCCATTTGTGGAATCTGGAGAAGCTCTGGTTCACCCCCGGCGACCTGGGTTTCCCGGTTTTCGACACACCGATCGGCCGCATCGGGCTGTTGATCTGCTGGGACATCTGGTTCCCGGAAGTGCCACGGATCCTCGCCCAGCAAGGCGCAGACATCATTTGCAGCCTGAACAACTGGGTCTGGACACCGCCGCCGCTGTTCGACGATGCCGGTAAGTGCATGGCGTCGTATCTGACGATGACCGCCGCTCACGTCAACAACGTGTTTATCGCTGCCGCCAGCCGGATCGGCGAGGAGCGCGGCGCGCGCTACCTGGGTTGCTCGTTGATTGCCGGAACCAACGGCTGGCCGATTGGCGCCGTGGCTTCGGCAGACAGGCAGGAAATCCTGTTTGCCGATGTTGACCTGACCAGCTCCCGCAGTGCGCCCATCTGGAACAACCTGAACGATCTGCATCGCGATCGCCGAGCCGATCTTTACGATCAGATGCTCGGCTACACCCAACACCCTTGCCTCCCACGTTGATCAGGAGGGCTATCGCATGGAAGTTACAACCGACAAAAACCAACCATCGCGTAAATCACCGATTGATACAGCCGTCGTCCTGATAATGATCGGCGCGACACTGCTGATCGTCTGGCTTTCTTTCAGCAACCGGACTTTCTGGGGAGCACATTGGCCCGGGTACGGCGACATGGTATCGCTGCTACCCGAACCGAGTGCCTGGTTGCGTTGGGTGTTAGGCGACATCAGCGAGGTGGCTTTCTACAAGCACGAGTTCGCCTCGATCGGCCTGCTGGCGGGCGCTTATCTGGCTTACTGGGCGAATCGAACGGGGAAATCCTGGCAAGGGTTTGCCATCTCCTATGGAACGGGACTTTGGCCCTGGCTGGTCACCAGTTCGTTGCTCGGGCTGCTGCTGAGCAATCTGCTGTGGGGCTGGACGGTGACAGCCACAACCTGGCAACCCACATTCGTAGCATTCGTCTCGCTGCCAGCGGCGATGGTGCTCATGTTTGGCGGAGGCTGGAGGGTCACGATCAACGGCGCACTCATGGGCGCCGTACTCGTCACACCGATGTGCCTGTTGATCGTCAACTACGTGTGCCAACCGCTGGCCTTGCCTGCAGTGATTGGCAATGTGCTGGGCATGGCGGTTGCCAGCATCCTGGCGTTTCTGTTCTGCCGCTATTGGCCGAACCTGGTGAAATCCAGGTCGTCGGAAACGCCACCCGCCTCGATCGCCCCCGCCAAGGCGCCCGACTATGGCGTCACCTGGAGCCTGCGCCGGATTCTGGCGGACTTTTCCGAAGCACCGTTCTTCGGCAATGAGCTGGCCAGCCTTGGCCTGATACTGGGTGCAGTGCTGGCATACAGCTTGAACCCTTCAAGCCCCGCGTACGGATCGGGCCTGTTGCTGCACATCATCGGCGCGCAGGCATTGGCCTCGGCAATCGGCGTGCTGATCTGGCGTCAACAATGGATGTTGCGCGGCTGGTATCCCACTTACATCCCGCTGGTTTCAGTGGTGCCCGCGGCGATCCTGGCCTATGGCGGCAGCTGGCAGATTATCGTCTCAAGTGCACTGCTGGGGGCATTACTCGCACCACCGCTGGCCTGTGTGATTGCCAGGAAATTACCGGCCGACATGCACGCCTACATCGCTAATGTACTGTCGATGGCCATCAGCACACTGCTGATCGTGCCGCTGATCGGTTTTTTGATCGCTGATTAATGCCCCAGCCATTCGGCTGTATCGCGGCCTCAAAAGCGGATACAGCCACTTTTCATTACAAACAAGCGAGGTATCCCATGGACCTGCCCAAACTGTCCATCGCGGCACTTGGCGGCACGGTAAGCATGCAAGCGAGCAATGCCGGTGAAGGCGTCATCCCGACCGTCAGCGGCGAAGCCCTTCTGACTTCCATACCGGAACTGACGACACTGGCCGGAGTGACCGTCGAGACCCTCGGCCTGCTGCCCAGTGCGTCCCTGGATTTCGAGTTTTTGCTGAACGTATTGTCCTGGGCTGAGTTTCAGGTCAAACAGGGCGCCGTTGGGGTCGTGATAACCCAGGGCACCGACACCCTCGAGGAAGCCGCGGTGTTTTTGGATTACCTGTGGCCCTACGACACCCCCTTGGTACTGACCGGTGCCATGCGTTCCGCAGCGCAGCCAGGTGCCGATGGACCGGCCAATCTGCTGGATGCATGTCGCGTTGCCTTGGCGCAGAACAGCCGGCAGCGCGGTGTCCAGGTCGTGATGAACGGACAGATTCATCAAGCGTGCAGCGTACGCAAAACCGATTCGCTGGCATTGCAGGCGTTTTCCTCTCCGGTCGTGGGGCCCGCGGGCCTACTGTTGGAAGACCGTGTTCGCTACCTGCGCCCGCCGGGGCCGCGCACGGTATTACCGTTGCCACAACAGACCACACAGAAGGTTGCGCTGCTTGAGGCCTCACTTTCGGCCGACACCCTGCTACTGGAAAATATTCTCGTACTCGATTACGACGGGCTGGTGATCGGCGGTTTCGGCGCCGGCCACATCTCGCAGCGCTGGGCGACAATGATTGAGCATATTGCCAAACGAATCCCCGTGATCATTGCGACCCGAACCGGCTCCGGCTCCACCGCACGATCCTCTTACGGTTTTAGCGGTGGTGAAATGGACTTGATCCGCAAGGGGGCATCGATGGCGGGTTTTCTATGTCCGCGAAAAGCCAGAATTCTGCTTTGGCTGCTGCTTGGTTGCCAACGGCAGCACGAGCTTGCGCAGTATCTCAACGAAGACATTTGACTTCAAAACAATGTACAAACCTGTGGGCGGAGGATTTGCGCTGACAAAAAAGGCCTGCAAACGCAGGCCTTTTTTTACTTTCCGAATCGTCCTACGGCTTGTGCGCCCGGGCCAGGAATTCGTGGGATTGCATTTCCAGCAGACGGCTGAGGGTTCGCTGGAACTCGAAGTTCAGGCGACCACCTGTGTACAGGTCTTTAAGCTCGACTTCGGCAGAAATGATCAGTTTCACGTTACGATCGTAGAACTCGTCGACCATGTTGATGAAGCGTCGGGCGATGTCGTCGGTGGTGACGCTCATCTGCTCGACATCGCTGAGCAGCACGGCGTGGAAGATCTTGCCCAGTTCGATGTAGTCGTTCTGGCTGCGCGGGCCGTCGCACAGTTCACGGAAGTTGAACCAGGCCACGTCATCGCAGGTGCGCAGGGCACGAATTTCACGGTTTTCGATCATCAGCACGTCATTTTCGACCGCCGCCGTGCACTCCGGTGTCAGCGCACGGAAGCTCTTGCGCAGGCTTTCGTTGGCGGCCGCATCGAGTGGATAGTGGAACAGTTCGGCTTGTTCGAGGTGACGCAGACGATAGTCGACGCCGCTGTCGACGTTGACGATCTCGGTATTCTGCTTGATCAGCGCAATGGCCGGCAGGAAGCGCGCGCGTTGCAGGCCGTCCTTGTACAGACCGTCCGGCACGATGTTCGACGTCGCGACCAGGGTCACGCCGTTCTTGAACAGTTCTTCCATCAGGGTGCCAAGGATCATGGCGTCGGTGATGTCGGAAACGAAGAATTCATCGAAGCAGATGACCCGGGCTTCGGTGGCGAAACGCTTGGCGATGATGGTCAG
This sequence comes from Pseudomonas sp. GL-B-12, assembly GCF_019955895.1. NCBI lineage: Bacteria > Pseudomonadati > Pseudomonadota > Gammaproteobacteria > Pseudomonadales > Pseudomonadaceae > Pseudomonas > Pseudomonas sp. GL-B-12. The sequence continues at coordinate 202,869 of NZ_JAHBCX010000055.1, read as the reverse complement.
CGGGTTTTTCTCGCCGCCCAGGGTTTTCATCTCTTCGTGCACGCGCTTCATGAAGCGGTGGAAGTGTGTACGGGTCTTTTCCTTGAAGGGCAGCGCTTCAAAGAAGGTGTCCACCAGGTAAGTCTTGCCGCGACCTACGCCGCCCCAGAAATACAGGCCCTTGACCGGGGTCTGATCCTTCTTGCCAAACAACTTGCCCAGCAGGCCCGGCTTGCTTTGCTCGGCCGCGACCAGGTCGTCGTACAGCTGCTGCAAATGACGCACGGCAGTTTCCTGTGCGGCGTCATGGAAGAATTCCGGGCGTTTCAGATCAGCTTGATATCGTTCTAGGGGCGTCATAATTCGTTAGCAAGGCAACAAAAACGGGCCGACACTGTAGCGACGGCCCCGAGGAATGGCAATCGGCCCTTGGTCGGGCCGAACCGTTGTTTATTCCTGAACCGGCGTCAGGGCAATGCGCAAGGCTTCGATAGCCGCGTCGCGTGCGGTGCTGTCGGCGAAGGCCGGGCTGTCGGCAACGCACTCGCCTTCCAGCCAGACGCTGAAGCTCAGGTCTTCACTGCGCACGTCCAGATCCTGGCCCGCTTGCAGTTGCTTGGTCACTTGCCCCGCGGTTTTACCGTCGGCGAAGTTGCGCGACAGCAGCAGTTGTTCGCCATCGGCCGCCAGCAGACGGAAGCGGAAACTGCCGTCGTCTTCACGGAAGCTGACAAAACGTGCAGCCTTCACGGCTTTCTTCTTGGTGGTGGCCGCCACTTGAGTCTGGGCAACGAAGGAGCGCAGGCCCACCGCTTCACGCAGTTCGTTGAGGAAGGGTGTCGCTACCGAACGGGCTTTTTTCGCGCCGTGCTGCAGGATGTCTTCCAGATCCGCCGGGCGCTCGATCAGCTGGTTATAACGCTCGCGGGACTCGCCCAATTCGTTGTCAAGCAGTTGGAACAGACGATTCTTCGCCTCACCCCAACCCAGGCCCTGCAACAGTTCGCTGCGGAACTCGTCGGCTTGCGCCGGGGTGGCGAACGCCTGGAACAGGGTGAACAGGTGCGAGTTGTCCGGATCTTTGGCTTCGCCCGGCGCGCGGGAGTCGGTGACGATCCGCGAAATCGCGTCCTTCATCTCTTTGGCGCTGCTGAACAGTGGAATGGTGTTGTCGTAGCTCTTCGACATCTTGCGGCCATCCAGGCCCGGCAACGTGGCGACGCTCTCTTCGATCAACGCCTCGGGCATGGTGAAGAACTCTTTGCCCTGGCCAAACAGGTGGTTGAAACGCTGGCCGATGTCCCGCGCCATTTCCACGTGCTGGATCTGGTCGCGACCGACCGGCACCTTGTGCGCATTGAACATCAGGATGTCCGCGGCCATCAGCACCGGGTAACTGTACAGGCCCATGGTGATGCCGGCGTCCGGGTCTTCACCGGTCTCGACGTTCTTGTCCACCGAAGCCTTGTAGGCGTGGGCGCGATTGAGCAGGCCCTTGGCGGCAACGCAGGTCAGCAGCCAGGTCAGTTCGGGGATTTCCGGGATGTCGGACTGGCGGTAGAAGGTCACGCGGTCGACATCCAGGCCACCGGCCAGCCAGGTCGCAGCGATTTCCAGACGCGAGCGCTGGATGCGCAGCGGGTCATCGCACTTGATCAGGGCGTGGTAGTCGGCCAGGAAGTAGAACGAATCGGCATTGCTGTCACGGCTGGCGACGATCGCCGGGCGGATGGCGCCAGCGTAGTTGCCCAGGTGCGGCGTGCCGGTGGTGGTGATGCCGGTGAGGATACGGGTACGAGTCGTCATGGGTAATCGCTTGTCAGACTGCAATCAATTCGAGAGACGCGGCAGGATCAGATCCTTGAGATCGGTCAGCTTGCCATGAAAAAAGTGTCCGCATTCTGCCACTTTCAGCAGCTCATGGGGACGTTCGAGCTTGTCGGACCACTCGTAAACGACTTGTGGATCGATCACTTCGTCGGTTTCCGGCTGGATCAGGGTCAGTTCGCCGTGCTGCGGCAGCTGATCCTGATCGCCCAGGCGCATGACCGCCGGCGCGACCATGAACAGGTGCTTGAGCTGTTCGCCCTTCGCTTCCAGACGTCCGCCGAGACTTGCTGCAACAAATCCACCGAAGGAGAAACCGAACAGGGTCAGCGGCAATTCCGGGTGTCTGGCGCGAAACCATTCGGCCACAGCCTGGGCATCATCGACTTCACCGGTGCCCATGTCGTGGGAGCCTTCGCTGGCGCCGACGCCACGGTAGTTGAAGCGCAAGGTGATCAAACCGGCATCACGCGCGGTGCGCTGCAGGGTCGAGACCACTTTGTTGAGCATGGTGCCGCCCTGCACCGGGTTCGGATGGCAGATGAGCGCGAGGCCACGCGGCTGCTCGTTGTCCAGGTACAGTGCTTCCAGTTGACCCACCGGGCCATCAATCACTACAGGGGTTTCACGCATAAGCAAGGAAGGAACTCCGTGACCTCGGATCAGGTCGACTCGTCTAGCAAATTGTCTGTGGCTGTCTATTGCGAGTGAATCGCGGTATACAGCGCAGGTTCGAGCCGTTAACGTAAAGCAAAGCCGTTTATAGAGGAAGGACTCGTGGAACACTCGCTCTTAGTTTGGTTGTTACCGACTCTTGCCCTGGTTGTGGGTGTCGCCATTGGGTTCCTGATCGCTCGCGTTGCACCGAACGCCGCGCCCAGCCGCACGCAGCGTCAGCTGGACGATATTCAGGAACGTTTCGACAGTTATCAGAACGAGGTGGTGACCCACTTCAACAGCACCGCGACACTGGTCAAGAAACTGACTCAGAGCTATCAGGAAGTGCAGGACCATCTCGCCGAGGGCGCCAATCGTCTGGCCCTGGACGAACAGACTCGCCAACGCCTGCTGGCTTCCCTGCATGCCGATGCAGCACAGGCTCCACGGGAACGCCTGACGCCGCCACGCAATCAGGAACCGCCTCGCGACTACGCACCGAAAGCCCCGAACGCGCCGGGCATGCTCGATGAGCATTACGGCCTGAAGAAGTAATCAACTTTCGCGCATGGCAAAAAGCCCTCGGACAATCACTAGTCCGGGGGCTTTTTTGTTTCATGCATTCTTCTTTGCCTGTACTGGCCTCTTCGCGAGCAGGCTCGCTCCCACAATTGATCTTCAGCGGACACAGCCTCTGCGACCAAGGAGATCCCCTGTGGGAGCGAGCCTGCTCGCGATGGGGCCAGAACTGACGACAAAAAAAGCCCGCCTGATCTGTTTAGAATCGGGCGGGCCTTTTTACGCCTGGGGTTCAATCAGACGATCAAGGGTACTGCTGAACCTGACCTTACTGCTGAGCACCATACTGCTGGCCCGGAATCGCCTTGAGGTTGACTTCTACACGGCGGTTCTGCGCCCGGCCATTGACGTCGCCGTTGCTGGCAACCGGGCTATCGGGACCTGCGCCGCGAGCGCTCAGGTTGGCACCGCCGACACCTTGCGAGGTCAGGTAGGTTGCCACGCTCTGGGCACGACGCTGGGACAGGTCCATGTTGTGCTGGCGGCTGCCGGTGCTGTCGGTATAGCCGACGATCTCGATCTGGTTCTGGTTGAACTCTTTCAGCGAGCCCGCCAGGTTGTTCAGCGGCTGATAGAAACTTGGGGCAATGTTCGCCGAATCGGTAGCGAACGTGATATTGCCCGGCATGATCAGTTTGATCTGGTCGCCCTCGCGCTGCACTTCAACACCGGTGTTGGCCATGCTGGCGCGCAGCTTTTTCTCCTGCTGATCGGCGTAGTAGCCGTAGCCGGCGGCGGAAGCACCGACCACCGCAGCACCGATCAGTGCGCCCTTGCCACGGTTATCGTGGTTGATCGCAGCACCGGCCAGCGCACCGGCCAGAGCGCCCAAGCCACCGTATTTCGCGGTCTTGCTCATGCCTTCGGAGCCGCTATCCGTCTGGCCCTGAGCCTGGCCCTGACCGCCGTATGGGTTAGGCGAGGCACAACCGGACAAAACGGCCACAGCCGTAGCGAGAATAATCAAACGACGCGTGGTGAACATGTAAAGCTCCTACTTTTTTGCATTCTGTGGTGCAACGGACCAAGGCATCAGCCTTTGCGGGCGTTGGATCATGTTAATGGGTAAAAATTCCGAATGTTACAAATCAGCCCCGAACAAACGGGTTCTCGCGCATTTCGTCGCCCAGACGGGTATCCGGACCATGCCCGGTCACCACTGTCGCGTCCTCGTCGAGGGTGTACAGCCGCTGCTTGATCGAGCGCACGATGGTCGCCTGGTCGCCGCCCCACAAATCCGTGCGCCCGACTCCGCGACGAAACAGCGTATCACCGGCAATCAGCAGCTTGGCCTCGGAAAACCAGAAGCTCATGGAGCCCGGTGTATGACCCGGGGTGTGCAGCGCCACGCCACAGCCGCAGGCCAGTTCTTCATCATCGGCCAGCCAGCGATCCGGGGACGGCACCGGGGTATAAGGAACGCCGAACATCTGGCACTGCATTTCCAGGTTGTCCCACAGAAACTGGTCTTCCTTGTGCAGATGCAGGGTCGCGCCGGTTTTCTCCTTGAGTTGGCCGGAAGCCAGGAAATGATCGAGGTGCGCGTGGGTGTGAATGATGCTGACCACTTTCAGCCCCAAGGCATCGAGACGCGCCAGGATCAGTTCATGATTGCCACCCGGATCGACGACGATGGCCTTTTTCGTTACCGGATCGCCGATGATCGTGCAGTTGCACTGCAAAGGGCCGACGGGGAAGGTTTCGCGTATTAGCGCGGGCTTTGCGGCTTCCATAGGTGTTCCTGTAAAGTTAATGGCACATTTTTGGCACAGTGCGAAAAGCGATGGCGACGTTTAGGAAGAAAGGCCCTCACCAATGGCACGCCCAGATCAGGCGTAAAGGGTGGCCCCAACAGACACGCACATTCAATACCCAGCTAGAGGCAAAAACCTGGGCGACCATGATAGAGCGAGAAATGGATGCCGGCGTATTCGTCAGCCGCAGCGAAGCTGAAGCGACCTCCTTCGCCAGCGCCTTGGAGTTATACGCCAAAGAGATAACCTGCAAAAAACGAAGTAGTGCATCCGAGCTGTCACGCATCCAGGCTATGCAACGTCATCCAATGGCCCTTCGCTCGCTTGCCAGCATTCGTGGCTCCGATATGGCAAGTTACCGTGATAGTCGCCTCGAAGAGGGCCTGGCTCCAGCCACGGTGCGCCGCGAACTCGCCTTGATCTCTCACGTATTCACCATTGCCCGTAAAGAGTGGCGTATGGAGTCTCTGACCAATCCGGTCGAACTCATCCGCCAACCAAGTGTTGACGACTCACGCGAGCGTCGGATTCTCAGCGCCGATGTATGGACGCAAAAAGGTGGGAAGCTGCTGTACGAACACGTGGACGAGCTCGAAATGATCTGCCGCTACTCTCGCTCGACCGAGCTACCAAAGATCATGACCTTCGCAGTGGAAACAGCAATGCGCCGCAGTGAAATTACTGGCTTGCAAAACGCTAACGTCAATCTAGACAAGCGAGTTGCTCTGCTGCCGATGACCAAGAACGGCTCTTCCCGCGGCGTCCCCCTCTCCAGCAAGGCAGCAGGCATATTGAAAAACCTTGCTGAGCGAGACGACGGTCGCTGTTTTCGGAGTCGGCCGGACTCAATCACTAAAGCATTTGCAAACGCTATCGCCGACGCACGCAACGCCTACACAGAAGGTCTGTCCCTTCACCTCAAACACAAGAAACTCTCACAGGACAAGATCGACAAGCGCATCGAGGCCGATCCGTTCCTAATGGATTTGCGCTTCCACGATCTACGCCATGAGGCAACCTCGCGCCTAGCGGAAGTCTTCCCGCTGCACGAACTGACCAAGATCACTGGCCATCAGGATACGCGCATGCTCATGCGCTATTACCATCCCAAAACGGAGGACTTAGCCAAGAAGCTCACTTAATTCGACTTGCTGATTATGAGTTGCTGGGCGAGCTGATATGCCTAGAGAAGTCGTTCGTAGGTGAACGTAGGTTGGCATAGCTGGAGGCCCTGTCGTTACTGGTGTTGAGCGTAATTCCGAGAAGGTTGCTCAAGCTGAGTACTGTACCGTGGTTGTACTGATTTGGCAGCGTATGAGTCTCGCTCGGGCTCATGCAGTTACTTGACTACAATCTGGAAAGGCAAACTCTTGATCCAGTGTGAGCGCGTGCCATCCGTAGCGGTCGAGCCTTCACATTCCATTAGGACAGGCAGCAACTGTCCCGAACCGAACAGCCCTAATGCCTAAGGAGTAGGGCTATTCAATAAGGCTGCTGAGGCAAGGGTAGGCTGTGCCCTTAGCCTATACAGTAGATCCAACTGGACGTAGTATCAAATGGCCTTCACTGCCCGGGATACCCAAACCGGTAGACGAGATCAACAAGGATGGATTATGTGCTCACAAATATTTCGCAAAGTTTCGGAGCCAATTAGACGTGGGCTAACTCACGATGAGTATTGGGGAGGTGTTGATAAGGGACTGATAAAGTGCTGGGAAGTTGGTAGAGAAATTGGAGAAAAGAATCCTGCATTAAAAGCTCAATGCGAAGCAGGAGAGCTACCGATTCTAGGTTGGAAAGGAGGTATAAGCTCAGTCGATAGAAAACTCAAAAAGTTTGGATCCTTAAAGTATCTTGCTCAGTGGCAAGGGATTCGCGGCGAAGACCTGTCCCTAAATCGCAGCATCGAAACAGCCATCACATGCTCCAAGACGGGGAGCACAGTAACATTCACCTCTAGTCAGGAAAAGTATACACGAATAACACCTCCAATAGATAAGTTAAAGGGACGTAACCAAATGCGCCTAACTCGATATAGCATTCGTAACTTTCGGCGACTTGAAAATGTCGAGATCAGTCTAGAATCAAGTGAAACAATATTTGTGGGTGCAAATAATGCAGGAAAGACCTCAGCTACTGCGGCATTTAGAAATTTTGTATCCGGCCGACTAGACTTCAAAATCCATGACTTTCCAACAGAGTTAATTAATGAATTCGACAGCTTTGGTGAAGATAAAAAATCTCCACAAAATGCTCTCCCCTCAATAGAGCTTGATCTGTGGTTTTCATTCGATCCTGATATTGAATATGGTCGCATTGCTTATCTATTACCTAAGATAGGCATCGAGAGCTCTGAGGCGGGAGTTCGATTGCAATATTCAGTAACATCCCCGGAGCAGCTTCTTCTAGATTATAATAAGTTTTATCCTATACCCACACAATCAACCGATAATGAAAACAAGCGACTACGCAAATCACTTAGTCACTACTTAAGCCAGGACGGGATACTAAAAAAGCACTTCAGCTTAAAGTACTATGTGCTGGAACAAGACCTCCTTAGCGGCGCGCTGACTCTCCATCCGTTAGACTCTCAAGTAGGGAGAAAAGCTCTAACATCTCTAATTAGGGTCGATTTTGTAGATGCGCAGCGTAATATCGATGAAAGCTCGACATCTAAAAGTAATCGTCTTTCAGACATATTTTTTGACTTCTATCGACATAATCTAAATAAACTTAATAATGATAACGAGTCGTTAGAAATAATTGAAAAAAGCAATGACAACCTTTCAGATCACTATGAGAAAGAGTTTCAATCACTAATCCAAACAATAGAAGAACTGGGCTTTCCGGGCGCGAATGACCGACAACTTAAAATAATTTCGAATCTCAATCCTGAAAAAGCTCTTAGCGGCAACGCAATTCTCACTTACTTTGACGCAGATGCAAAACATCCCCTTCCAGAATCCTATAACGGACTGGGATATAAAAACCTGATATATATGGCAATTCAAGTTGCTCACTTTCAAATTCAGTGGTTCAACACTGAAGTAGATCGTCCACTCTGCCAAATAATATTTATAGAGGAGCCTGAAGCGCATTTACACGCACAGGTGCAGCAAGTATTCATCAGAAAAATACGACATGCAATCCAGAAGACCACAAAAAACTTAGGTCATGAGACCCATTGCCCTCAGCTAGTAATCACTACGCACTCCTCACACATTATCGCAGAAGCAGATTTCAAAACAATCCGATACTTTCGCAGATGTATAAGTAACTTAGGTGCGCCGAAATCAGTGCGTAAGAAAACAACAGCAACTAAAATATTAAATCTCGCCAAATTCGCGTCAGAAAGCACGGAGCAAGAAAATTTACACTTCCTCCAAAAATATCTCTCACTCACGCACTGCGATCTGTTTTTTGCCGACGCCGCTATAATTATAGAGGGAACGGTAGAGCGTATTCTGCTCCCACATATTATTAAAAATAATTACCCCGCATTGGAATACGCGTACATATCAACCCTTCAGCTTGGGGGCGCATTCGCACACAAATTTCTTCCTTTAATAAAGTTTCTGGACTTGACGTGTCTAGTAATTACCGATTTGGACTCTGTGGATAGGAGTGATAATCGAAAATCTTGCCGGGCCGACACTCCAAACGCAGTAAGTAGCAATGCCTGCATCACGACCCTGCTCCTTAATGGAAAGAAGGGGTTGAGAGGGGAAGCAAAAATCAAGTATGACGAAGGCAGGCTCATATCAAACTTATTGACCCTAAAACAAGATCAAAAAATCGTTCCCGATAGCCGAATATACGTAACGTTCCAAGAAGCCATTGAAGTCGGAAGCAAAACGGAAACTAAGAAAATAATTCCTAGGACGTTCGAAGAGTCATTTATCTACACTAACTTTGAGCTAGTAAAAGCGGGCAAGCTCGATGTTTTGATTGAATACTCCGACGAGGCTACTCTAGATCAGCACTACAAGCAAACGTACGATGAGGTTGTTTCGGACTTCAAGAAAGTAGAGTTCGCATTAAATCAAATCGAGACTCTCGAGGAATGGAAGGCGCCTGAATATATATCTGACGGTCTACGCTGGCTTTCCTCTACATTGAGCGCAACGACAGATATCACTCTTATGCTCGCCACCCAAGTCGAGGAAGTCAAATGAGTACCGTGGTTATTGATCCTGATGAGCAAATAAAAGCATTTATCGATTCGATGACTAATTTTTCAGTCATCGCAGGTGCAGGATCTGGCAAGACGGGGTCGTTGGTGAAGGCCTTAAATTACATATTCACATCCTGCGGGGCGCAAATGCTAGCCGCAGGCCAAAAGGTCGCATGCATAACGTATACAAATGCGGCCGTAAATGTAATAAAGCAACGCACAAACTTAAATGAATTATTTTTGGTTTCTACAATCCACGGATTTATGTGGAATCAAATTAGCGGTTATCAAGACGACATCAGGAAAGCCATAAAAGATCACATAATTCCAAAAAGAATTGAAAAAAAACAAGAAAAGACGAAAGGCAATAGCAAAGAGGCGAAAAAAGCGCGAGCGCAGATTGATAGGCTCAACCACGCTTCGGCTATCATCGAGCACACTATTTCCTTTAGGTACAACGAAAGTGGGTATAGCGACTTCGTAAAGGGCGATTTGGATCACGACGATGTCATCGATATTGCCTCAGATTTAATAACAAACAATAAGTCGCTTCGTCGAATTATAGGTCAACGATTCCCCTATATTTTTATTGATGAGGCTCAAGACACGTTTCCTCATGTGATTGATGCCTTCAACCGTATCTCGGAAAACGTCGGTCTTCCCATAACAGGTTACTTTGGGGATCCAATTCAACAGATTTATGAAAAGCGTGCAGGGAACTTCCAAGGTCCGTCAGGTTCTTGCACAATTGAGAAAAATATAAATTATAGATGCTCAATAGAAGTAATAAAGCTACTAAATACGATAAGGCCTGAGCTACAGCAAGAACCTAGCTCAGACAATGCGCAGGGCAGCGTTGAACTATTAATAATAGGGTCTGAAAAAGGTGAGGGCGAGCGAAATACGTACTCACCCCGGCAACTCCAAAATAACATATTGAAATTTGATCAGGCCCTGGAACAATTCGGGTGGCAAGAGGACAGCGAGGTAAAGCAATTATACCTCACTAGGCAGATGATAGCTCATCGCCTAGGCTTTTCGAATCTAAATAAGCTGTTCACAGGCTCTTACTCCTCACAGAACTCTGAGGATGCTTTCAAAGAGGGGAGTCATTATCTGATTTCTCCATTTATAAAAACGCTAGTTCCTTTGATTCAATACTTTGAAGCCGACAATTGGGCGGCTATATCTGGTCTGCTTAGAGAGAACAGCCCTGCGTTAGACCCGGAAGGAAAGAATAAAAATAAGTCTCTTAGAGATATTTCATCGGAGATAAGAAATAGCATTGCAAATTTGAGTGAGCTTTGGAGCACCGGAGCCACCATTGAGATTCTACAGTTCGCGCGGGATAACGATCTTTTTCACAGCAATGAGAGGTTAGAAGAGCAGCTTGCTCGCGCACCGCGCACAGAAGAGTACGACGATGAAATCCACTATATGGACAAAGGAGACTGGTTGTGCGACGAATTTTTTAAGCTCAACTGCAAAGAGTTACCAGCGCTTTGCAAATTTATTTCTAAGATGACACCTTATAGTACGCAGCATGGTGTAAAGGGAGAGGAATTCCCCAAAGTTTTAGTAGTGTTTGATGACACCGAGGCAAATTGGAATCAGTATAGTTTTTCAAAGCTATTCACACCTCAAACCTCTGGGAAAGAACCTACTGAAGGCCAGAAAACGAAAAGTTATAATTTGGCATACGTTTGTTTTTCGCGCGCTGCTAAGGACCTCAAAATAGTAATTTTCACTAGCAACCCGGAGGCAGCTAAACTAGAGCTAGTATCTAGCAAGCTCTTCGCTTCAGCCCAGGTCACAATAATTGTTTGAATCCGAGTACACATTTAGAATGTTTGCCCAGCCTAGGTCGGGGAGCCTACAGAATTCGGAAAAAAACGTACGCTAAGGTTTCGGGTCCTAGTGCAGTCCAGATGAGGTGCGGCCGGCCACGCCCATCCGCCTGGCTCCCGGAGACCAACGGACTGTGGCCTATACCGAGTCGGTCAATGTGTTCGCAACCAACGTGTAGTACTGAAATCAGGGATCGGAGCTTCGAGCAGTAGCGCTACCGGGCCAGCAGCCTCAACCTGGTAACAGCTGCTATCGTACTGTGGAACACGGTCTACCTGGAACGGGCAACCCAAGGGCTGACTGACGCCGGAAAGCCGGTGAACACCGACCTGTATCAGTACCTGTCGCCGTTGGGTTGGAAACACATCAACCTGACCGGCGGTTACGAACCAAATGAGTGAATTTTCCCTTTATCTCGGTATGGCTTCGTCATATATCAACAGCAGGGGTGCCAAGGTGTCGAAAGGAGATCGCCTGTTCCGGGGGCCTGAAAGTCACGCTGCGGAAAAGTTGTCCAGGGATGCACTAGCGCCATTCCTGAATGATCGAGGCTACGTTGTCATTGCCGACGAGCGGATTCAAACGGGCGTGGCCACTCAGCAGTTCATCAGCACCCGCACTCCTGATGGCCAGGTACTGAGTATGCGCGTCCGGCTGTGCTGGAGGCGCGATGGACGAAATCCCAACGAGAAGAAGTACTCCGCGGCTCAGCTGGCGGCGCACCTACGGTCGGGCGGATGGGATGCGACACTGGAGCACATCACCTCCCGAGACACGAAGCGCGGGCTCACTCACAATCTGCTTTTACAGCGTGACGGAGGCGCAATTATCTTCGCCGCGCTCATTCCTATCGAAAGTCTCCATGCCATCTGGAACCGCCAGCGCGAGGTCAGCGATGACCTGCATCGCCGTGGGCTGAAGGGGCGGGCCAAGAAGAATCACGCTCAGAACGGCACCAGCCCGACTCTGTGGTTGCAGGATGACCGGACACCTGACGGACACGAGGTGGCCGATGCACTATGGCAGTGGCCGGGAGTGATCGATCTAGCCAAGCTCATTCCCCATGTAGTGGAGTCGTTACTGGTCGACGATACCTACGACGACTGCCCGGCTCCGGACTACTCGACTCTGGGTCGGGATGAAGGTGAGCGCGTGCCCGTGCTTCGCTCGGAGGTTCGTCGCGATCCGCATGTACGTCGAGCTGTACTCGAAAGGGCCGGGTTTGCGTGCGAGCGTGAGGATTGTGGCAAGCGCCGGGACTTCCCTGGCTTCCTGGATGTTCATCACATCTTAGGGGCCGAGAAGTCAGACCGTGTTTACAACTGTGTGGCCCTGTGCCCGTGCTGTCACCGCGAAGCGCATTATGCGCCATATGCCGATGACCTCAACAAGCAGCTACTTACATATGCCAAGAGGTTCGGCTGAACCATTCCGCAGTGTGAGGGACAATGCCATGGTGCTCGGCGATTACGAGTTGGGGGAGCAACGGAGCAGAAAGTGCACTTAAGCCCTACCAGCGCAGTTCCGTGCCTTCGATTACGTCCGGGGAAAGGGCCACAGCCTGGAGGATGGAAGTTTCGGCCGCTAGGGCTGCCCGGAAACCTTAGCGTACGATTTTTTCCGAATTCTATAGTCCCCCCATTTGCATCTGGGTCAATGCCATATCGTTTACACCTGTGGGGCCAAGGGGTTAAGCGGCGGCAGGCAGTCCTTAAACTTTGTCTGGATGACTCGCATCGGGTTGATGCAGCAATCATTGCCGGTGAGGATCGCCGCGAGCATGCCCGTCATGGTCATCAAGCCGTTGGAGTTCCGCAGGACTTGCAGTACGAGTTGGGCTGGATAGCCCTCCAGATGCCGACGCAGCGGGTGAATGCCGCTGTGCACATAGGAATTCATCGCCGACCAGGAAATGTCTTTGAACTGGATCAGCATGGATGAGACCCCTATCGGGGCCTTCTTCACGATAGCCTCTATCATCTCCCCAACCTGGGGGAGTTTATTGGCAACCCGCGCGGTTTCTTCTGTCAGCGGTGCCATGAGCTTTTGGATGGCCAGATCACTCGCAGCGTACAGCATCCACATCGCCCTGGTGAGAGCTTCAAACTGGAGGCGTAGCGCCGACATCGCGGTGGTCGGACTGCCATGCTCGAGCAGGATGCGTAGTGCCTGAGCGTGTTCTAGGGCGACTCCACAAGCAACCATCGAAGCCTCAAACCGCTCGCCGGGATGTGTGGGGACGTCTTCGAGCAGTCGCAGGATCTCGTCCTGTAGATCAGCCGAGCGGGTGAGCATTTCCTCAAGTGTCATATCGGACTTCCCTGATGCGGTATTGGAGGAATTCGGAGTTGAGGCAATCCAGCCCCACACCATTGAGGCACTGATCTGAATTGATGAGAGTCGGTCATCTCTCAGGATAAGGAAGTCGAGTAGCCAACTGCCAAGTGGCCTCCATCTCTTTCATCGCTTTGTTCTTTTGGAGTTGGAGGCGCTCATGCGCTGCGTGAACAAGCACTCTCACCTCCCCAAAGCGTGCTGCAGCCGATGTAAGTGCTTTGCAGGGGCCCATGTTGGGTATGACATCTCCAGGTTTGACGGTGGACGTGCCAAGGCAGTTACCATTGAAGGCCATCATTCGGATGTTAAGAGATGCCTCTTCCCGGGTCATATTCTCAATTGCCGTATCGATCGAGTCTCCGGTATTCCGGATCGCGGGCTCGGAGGCGGAGACTTGCGCCAATGCAACCTCGGCCTGAGATCTCTGCGCACCGTTAAGACGCTGCGCAAAACGTAGCCTGTCACTGATGTCGTTGCTTGCGCGCGTGAAGTAAGAAATGAAGCGGGGCGTATCGTCGATTTGCTTTCTGGCCCTCTCCACATACGCATTCAGCGCCTCTTCGAGAGCCAGCGCGGACCGGTCCAAGGTTTCGACCTGATCAGCCCGTAACTTCTCAGCTTTGATCGACTGGCCGGCCTGTGCCAACCTTTTAGCTTCAGTATTGAAGTCTGCGACACTGCCGTGCGCGAAATGAGCGCTGGCTACCGCGCCGGCGCTGCCGACTAGATTTAGCTCCAATGCTGATGCGGTAACCGTTCCGCTGAGGTTCCGACTGATTGGAAGACCGGCCAGGGACACAGTAAGGGTCAAACTCTCACCATCAACGACTCCACTTACATTTGCCATCGACGTTTCTATCCCTCCACCGCTTTTGAGAGCTATGTGCTGTAGGGTTCCTACGATCTTTCCGTCCTGGGCCTGAGTAAGTTGCAAGAGCTCAGCGCTGGATGAGTCTTTGGCCACGTAACTACCTGAAATTGAGCGGTCAAAGCACGCCGAAAGCGATATCACAATGGACATGATCACTAGAATGCGTACCGGGCTTCCCATTCCACTCCCTCCCCCTAGACAAATCCAGTATAGGGGCTGCTGGAGCAGCCTTAAGGCATACGATTTTTTCCGAATTCTGTAGGCACCCCAGATCGAAAGCTATGACCATCTCTCGATGGGAAGGGCAGGCGAGGCCAAAGAGAAGGCTTGTCATGTAGTTTGATGGCCGAGATGCCCGAATTCGTCCAGATGTACGACGTAATGCGTCATGAACGAATTCCCTATTCCAGAAACACGAAAGCCCGCTTGCTTGCGCATCGCGGGCCTCGGAGGGTAGGCACGGGAGACTCCCTCATGCGTTGATATAATTATTATTCGGTAATGACCACTCCGGCAATAAAACTTAGTGAATGCCAGTGATATTCAGGGATTTCCAGTGACCCCTACAGCTCGCGTGCATCTTCAGAGGGGCGTGCTGTGTCATGGTTCGCTCTGGCATTTGATGGTTACTCGTCCCTGTTGCTCATCCGTGGATGCGCTAGCACTCAACTGTTCAAGCAAAGCTTTTGCGAGGCCTCTAGATCTCAACGTATGGCGAGTGACCATCAGCGGTAGCTCTTGAGGGGATTCATTATTCCCCTCGAGGAAAATAGGCTCCTGCAGATTACCAATTTCGCTCATTCCAATATCCCGATCGGTTGTTGATGTGTAAGCGTCCGGCCGATACGCCTTCCTGATACCAACGCCTAGGACGATGGTGTCTACCTATTTAAGTGGACACCATTTTTCGCTGATCGCCATGCCCTAACGAAACTCTTAAGGCGTAAAAAGTCATGCGTACTCTGGAGCACGCTGGACTTGTTGAGCGATGTCTGCGCCGTGTTCAATCTCCGCCTTACGCAAGTCGTAAGCTGATTGGAGGTTTGCCCAGAATTGCGGACTGGTATCAAAGCATGCTGCTAGGCGTAGAGCTACATCAGCGCTGATATTGCGACGCTCATGGACGATTTCATGCACCGTAGGCGCAGAGACATTCAGCAACCTCGCAAGTGCGGTAGGGGAAAGGTCCATGGGATGGAGATATTCTTCCCTGAGAACTTCGCCCGGATGGACAGGGCGCATACCGTTAGTGAACACAATTTCACCTCAGTGGTAGTCTACAATTTCAACGCTTTCTGGCCCATAAGCACCCCAGATGAAGCAAATTCGATACTGATCATTGATTCGGATGCTGTGTTGACCTTGTCGGTTCCCTTGTAGTGCTTCCAGCCGATTTCCCGGCGGTGACCCCAGATCCTGGATGGTAGTCGCGGCATTGAGCATGTTCAGTTTCCGTTGCGCCACAGTCAAGATAGCCGTCCACCTTCTGGAGGATCCCGTCGTGAAGAGGTTCTCTGTGTCACCGCAGCGAAAATTTATGATCATTATTAACGCTTAACGTTAGTCGTTAATGGAATTGTAGCGCCACTGCGCTCCGTCAAGGGGGATCCTGATGAGTGGTCGCCAGCGGCGTAACCATTCATACAGCGGCAGAGGAGATGGTAGTAGCGGTTTTCAATTCTTGCTTGCATGAAATACCCACTTAAAAGGCTAGAACTGGTGTGCACTTAAATTTAAGTGCACACCATGTCTTGGCCACAAGTCTCACCTTGTATACGATGCAATCGAGCGCGAAACCAGTGGCCTTCAGCGGCAAGGACTGGCGTAGGAACCCCGGCGATGGCTGAACATCGGCGTAGGGTGAGACCTCCACACCCCTGCTTGAGGGTGTGTATATGAATATCAAGCTTCAATTTCGAGGGCTACTGTCACCAGTAGCCCTTTTTTGGGTGTGCCAGGCATGGTGCGTTGCGCGCAAGCGCAACCAGGTTGGCTAGGTCAATTCTGTGGTGGTTTCTGGTTTACGAAGTCGGCCACTTCGCCATTTCCAGCAGCAAGGTGGTCACCGTCAAAGGCAGGGCCTTGAATCGCAGATACCGATTGATCTCGTTCTAATTCAATCGCTGTAGCGATTTTACCGCCTAATGACTGTTTGATCCCTTCATTTGCGGCGAGACTGAAACCTCCCGCAGCGTGGCGGGCAAGCTGCGCTCCTGCCTCCATCGCGATTTTGCCGGCCTTACCAAGTGAACTTTGATCGGATGCCGTTGCAGGGTCGTGGTGTCTTCCGTCTTGGCTGCTAAAAAAGCCAGATCCATTGCCCATGATCTCTGAGAAGCTTGAACGGCCGCTCCCACCGCTAGGAGACGAGTCAGAGGTGTCCATCGAGAGTTCACCGCTCCTACCGTCTGCCATGCTTGCCTGGGCGGATTTAAACGCTGCTGAGAGCGCTGACATGCCTCCAGCAGCCTGGGTTGCACCCGTCAAGGCTGAGGCGCCTGCTGATGCAGCGGCAGAGGCAGCCATGGTCGCAGCACCCATGGCTGCACCGGCGCCGAAGTTGCCGATCCCTGCGGACTGTCCTCCAGAACCAACTAGGCCAGCTAACATCGGAGGTAGTTTATTCACCATGGTGAGCAGCACTACAGACGCCACTAGGAGTACGCATAAGCTGTTCAAGTCTGGCGTCCCTTCCTGAAAGGCTTTGTAGTACTGGTCGATGAAGGACTTGCCGATGCCGATCAGCAGAATCATGGTGAAGAGCTGAATCCCGATACCAAGCACTGCCTTGTAGAAGCTGATCGCAATGTCCGATGTCCAGCGGCTGCCTCCGAATCCCAGCAAGAAAACGCCGGCATAAGCGAGAAGCCATGCGGAAACGAGCAGCAGCAGCATGTTGACGGCAATGAGTGCCAGGACCACCAATACGACGATTGCAGCAACGAGCATTACGGCGGAGAGGACTGGGGATAGTAACGAGGCAGAGTCGCTTACTTTCGTGAGTATGCTGAAGCCGATATCAACGATGCTGGAAGGAGATAGGCCATTGCCTAGGCCGGATGCATCAGCGCTGATCTTGCGCATGGTGTCGATGATGGATAGGGAGATGGCCGGGCCGTTTATCAGGAGCCACCAAAAAAAACCGAGTGTTCCAAAAAACCTGATCGTTTCTGCAAAAAAGTCTTGGATATCTGCTTTACGCAAAGCCATGAATCCGTATGTCCAGACCATGCTCACGAGTGCCAGGCTCCAGAAAAGCCAGGTGGCCGCGCTTATAATTTTGGATTGCCACGTGATGGCTACGTTGGAAAAACTTTCCAGTATTTGGTTGAGCATGTTGCCGCTATCCAAACCCGCAGCCTGAACACTTTGCGCAATGCAGAGCGTGGTGAGTAGCAGATAGATTGATATGAGCTTTCTCATGGCGTCACCATTTTTTATCGCTGCTAGAGGTGTTGTTGTGGTCCAGCGCACATGCGTCCCGAATTTGCTCTTGGTCGTGCTTCGGGCGACCTGTGGGATCGTCATTGCAAGTCAGCACCTTCGAGTTGTTTGATGTGTCGCAACCGCTCATGAGAGCGGTTAGCAGAACGATGCAGATCCAAAATCGGTGGTGCATATCCCCTCCCTACCAGAGCTTTTCAGCGCTCGGGCTGTTTTGTCCGGACAATGCGTGCTGATCGGAAGCGAGCTGCTGGGATTCTCGGTCGCCGTTGATCTGGGCTTCAGTAGCCAATGCATTTTGCTGTGCCACGAGTAGGCTTCGGATTTGAAGAAGCTGGTTGGCTTGAGCGCTGGCTAACTGATTAGCCGATTGGATCGCCTGCATCTGGCCGTTGGCCGTAACGGCCTGATGTTGCATAGCTGCTAAATTGTCGGCGTCTGCTTGTAGGGTGTCTTGTTGGCTATCCACGTTTTTTAGCAATGCGTCGCTAGCCTGTTTGCGTGCAGTGCTGGCATCGGCTCGGGCCTTTGCAATGGTTTGCTGATCCTCGTTTGAGCAACCTTGGTCGCCAAAGCACGGAGAGGCTGAGTAATGTGAAACGTCCTTGTACTTGGAGAGGTAACTTTCGAGGCTGCCTGCCTGGTTCTTGTAGTAGGTGAGCGTGTCTTGAGCTGCCAGCAATTTAGAGATAGTCCGATCAGCCGCATCCCAGATGTAGGCTGCCGGAGCGGCGGTGTTCTGCAGCATGTTCTCGTACTGTTCTAACTGGGTCTTGTATTGTTCGATCTGCTTAGTGACGGCAGCTACGTTTTGGATAGCGCTGATGGTGGATTGGCTGACGTTTAGTCCGTCGACTACCGGAATGCCGGCAACCGCTTGCTGCAAATGCATCATAGAGATGGTCAGCAAGCAACCTGCGATAAAACCTTCGGTTTTGTTCATGGAAACTCCAAAGGGAAGCACGTTTTTGAAAGATTGATTTTTTAGCGGCTAAAATTTGAGGGACTGCACCAGTCGCAGCATTTCGTCTTGGTTCGCTTCTATGCGCTTCAGCAGTGCCCTCACAACGGCCGGCGTCCAAGCGATGTTGGCTAGCGCCAGCTTGGGGTCGTCAGTCAGCCAAAGCTTGAGAAGCCCTCCCAGGCGTCCTTGATCAGCATTGATTTTTACGAGCTTCAGCACGTTCTCAGAGTCGATAGTTCCCTTAATCACATGCCCCAGACTGAGGCGCCTCAGATATTCCGCGACAGTCAGGCTTGCGCGGGCTGCATTTTCTTTAATCAGAGTTTCCTCATCGGGTAGGACGGGCACTCGCAAGTGCTTGCCATGTTTTCTGGTGTCGATACCAGGCTTCTTCGTTTGCATAGCGGGTTCCTCCTATGTTCATGGTGAACTTCACTTCGCGGATGCGAATGGCCTCGCAGAGCAAGTCCATGTTGAGTGCCGATAGGCGCGAATAAGTGATAGTGAAATTGGCTGGCCGGCTTGCCGGTTAGCTAACTTCACCTGTCTTGCCCTGCACTTCGATGTTCCTTTAGCGTTCAATCGTGTGTTCTTCTAGTGAGCAATGCGGTGTTTTATCGCGGACAATTAATATTGTTCGCGATAAGAACGCACCTGAACGGGGTTTGACCGCGCTAAGAACGGTTGACCGGCCTAAGAAAGGTAGAGGATCGGTTTAGCAACGCTTCATTAGCCATTGCGACACTCACTCATCTGTTTCGGAGCAAAGCTGGTGGGCGTAACGCCGAAATGCCTGATAGCCAAAATTGATTGAATTATCATCTCGTAGTACCTCCCATATTTTTAAAATCGAGCATCCGTCATCAATAGCGCTTTGGATCTCGGTTCTCAGCATGATGAATGTGGCGCGATTCTTGTCCCCTATTGACGCGTCTGTCGAAGCTGCTACGCGCTCTGCTATTCTCAGTGACAATGATTTCATGATCGCTCCTAGGGAAACTAGATTCTTAATCTGCATCTTGCCCAATTTTTTATGGTCACTGGTCGGCGCTGACGTTCTATACAGCCAATTTCCTTTAACTGGTCTTTCCAGGAAAATCGAATTAATCATGAACCAGCTTCTTGGTGACCGAAGTCGCCGTTAAGCAATGCGGCTACAGCATCCGTAGGGAAGTAAATACGCCGCCCGATACGCCGCTTGACCCGATTCAATTCAAACATCCAGGGCTCCGTTGGTTTCTGCAGTACGCCACGAAGCCCAGATGGCTTACGACTTAGAGCTTGCGCCAACTGCTCAACGGTCATAAGTGAGCCGTATTTATCCTGCAGATAATCAATTATGGACTTCATATGACTCCGGTATATCGAACGGATAAATTTCGATATATCGGCAGCAAGCTCCAGACAATATCGAAAGCGAATTAGACAGATGCAGATTGCTTCAGATTGGTATAGAGTTGCAGGTATAAATTTTTCTGGAGATTCACCTTGATGACCGCTAAAACATCATCTTCCGAGAAAGAGATACGACTTTTCAGAAATCGCCTTAGAACAAAGGTTCTCTTACATGAGCTATCGTTGCGCGTAGCTTTGCCGTTCGCGGACACTTTTGCACAGTGGTTTGACCAAGAGATGATCACAAAAGGACTATACAATCGAGCTAATACAGCCGAAAGCAACAGATGGACCGGTAGTTTCAAAGGACGTACAGCATTACAGAATGAGCAGCTAGACCTACTACACGAACTATTCAGTGACGCACAAGACCTCTATCACAAAGGCCCATCAAATCTTTGGGATGCACTTTGGGGAGAACCCGACCAGCTTTGGAAATTTTGTAAGACCAGGATAAGTACTAACGCCCATTTCATGGATGACAAATTATGGAGCGAAGTACTTTCCAAACAAGACAACAAATACGATATTTGCGAAGCATTAAGGGTATTTGAAGGAGAAATAATGCTCGCAACGGAAACAAACTTTCACGAACTCCCATTCGGATACTTGATAGAAGCCATAGCCCTTTACAGATTACACACTCATGCAATCAGATTATTTAGAATAAACTCCGATGGAATAGGAGCTTATAGAAGTCTGTTTCAATGCATATCCAACGCTGACATTAAAATCACGTTAAGTATGCTTGGAATACTTGACGACATAAAAGACGAACTAATTCGCATGGAAACCATAAAGCTGCAATCGTATCCCGATTACTGTGAGAAGGCTGGATTGAGGTATCCACCATCTGACGACGCTGCCAGAAAATATGCTAGCGACCCTTTAGCAACACATGCCAACTCCGAACGATGGGATGACCTGAAGTTCGACTGGGTCAGTAGCGATGCGTGATGGTGACGTCGCAGAATCACTCAAGTGTCAGCATCCAGGCCGTTCTGATGACAAAGCAACACGGTCGACTTAAGTGCAGAGGCGTTTGTTAACACTTGAGGGACAGCGAGGTTTCTTTGATTAAATAAGGATTAAAAAAGGATTAGTGCATATTTCCCACTCTGCGCTATCCCTTGCTGCGCAAGGCCTGCAGCCGATTTAACCCTGTGGATAGCGTGCACCGTATCCCATATTTTCGTGCATCGTATCCCACAATTTTATGCACCGTATCCCATGTCGAATGCATCGCATCCCATAGCCCAATGCATCGTATCCCACGTCCGAAAATGCATTTATCCACAGGCTCATCCACCCTGTTTTTTCTTGGTCAGGTGGCGTTGCTGGCTTGGTGTTGGCGTGCGCATCACGCATACCCGGTGACCACTTAATCTCCATGAGACGAGAGCCCCAATCAAGACAAGTTCATCGAGCGCTTTACTCAGCTGACGTTTAAAACTGCCCGGATGCGCGTTCACGCTCCCACTCAGCCGTTGAATCGTTTCTATGCCAAGAGGGAAAGGTTCGGCATGGCTACAAAACCAACCATGAAGCCACAGAGCAAGTGGTTTG
Organism: Pseudomonas sp. GL-B-12; assembly: GCF_019955895.1. Taxonomy (NCBI): domain Bacteria; kingdom Pseudomonadati; phylum Pseudomonadota; class Gammaproteobacteria; order Pseudomonadales; family Pseudomonadaceae; genus Pseudomonas; species Pseudomonas sp. GL-B-12. Next base: position 181,474 of record NZ_JAHBCX010000055.1, on the reverse strand, counting down.
CGTCTCAGGAGTACACGCTCATCCCATTCGATTTGAGTCCAGCCTGCCATGTATAGCGCCTCAAGCCGTGACTCAAGCTCTATGACGTACACGCCGGTCATCTCGTCTCCAGCCCCTTTGAGCAATGCTCCAAAGAACGTGAGGTTGCCATATTTCATTTCAATTGTTGCCCCCGCGAGACGGACCAGTGCTGATCTCAACCACAATCGATCGCTCGTTCCTGTAGAGCGCTTCAATGTCTTTAGCACTTGAACTTCGCTGAACTGAACTCGGTTGCCGATCCTATGATGGCGTGCCAAATGAATGACCGTTTCCCAGACGTCTAAATCTGATTGGTCAAGCTGCCATCCAGAAAAGCGAATCTCGACTCCATCGACAGTAGCAAGCAGTTCGCGCTTCAAGGCCTTTCGCCCCTTGCCTTGAATACCTGCAAACAATGCGCACCGGAGCCAAACATTCGGTACTCCTCGCGTGGAATCCGGCCAAAGCGGGAGCTGCTCCGAGGATCTTTCCCTTGGCGGCCGTCTGGCCTGAGCCTTTTGCAAACGCGCTTCGTTAGCGTTTTGAGGCTTCGGGAAGCTATAACTCATGATCAGACACCAACAGATGCTGTGCTGCTCTGGCTTCCTGACGAAGACAAACGAATCTTCTGCTTTTTGATTTGTTGCGCCTTTGTAGGTCGACCCGACTTGGCTTTAATAGCCTCATCGGTGGCTGTCCCTGCAGTAGCAAAACCTGATACGTGGTCTGCCAGCCAGCGCTCTACGTCTTCTGCGCGCCACAGCAGCCTCTTGGTGCCAGGTAGCCGACAGATCGGTGGCAAGGACAGCGGGTTGCGTGTTACGTCGCTGCGAATGCTTGTGACGGATTTATGAATGCAATCAGACAGATCATCAACGGTAAGTAGCGCTTTCATCCTCAAGACTCCTCGCCAGGCCATACAGGCCTCGACACGCATTGGTTGGTTCGAATGCGCACAGGTTCTCGGGTTACCTACTTCGCTCGTAGGTGAATACTTCGAAAGACTTTTACCTTGATTACCGCATCACACAGATACACACCGCAGGGCATTGCTACAGAGTGCTAAAAAAAGCGCGAGTGATTGCGAAATTGCACTCCCCTTGACCAGTCATATGCATTCGTACTGAGCACCGACTGCGTCGGATTTGATCAGCACGTTTCGTGACCATGATCGGCAGAAAACGGCCGATTCTGTTGAAAAAGTCGGCCATGGTTTGCACACCAGAAAAGTACGCGTCCAAGATTGAAATCTTTACTTTTGGAAGAAGCTTCCGGACTCGGATTTCACGTAGCAGCGTGCAAAAAAGGCGTTTTCACCAGTCAATGATCAGGCCGTTTGCGCAGACCGACTTTTTCAACAGAATCGGCCAGAAGCAGACGGTCGGATGCGTCTAGGAAATCAGGGGCGATTCACGATTCACCCTATCGAGAGCCTTGCTTCAATATAATTATTCAATAGTTGATTTTCCAGCCCACTGGTAACGTCCTGCTAATGAAAAATCATTCAGGACTCCCGTGTTGGGTGCTCTGACACCGAAGCCGATCAAATGCCGATCTAAAGGGACTGTAATGAAGCTAGAGTCATGGGATCCGCTCACCAGCGGTCAAGATGTAGATGCAGAGATTTTGTTTGCTGCGAAGAAGCGTGAAATCAAGAACATCTTGAAGTCCTACGTTGGTATGTATGACTCTTTTTCCGAACTCATTCAAAATGCTATGGATGCTGTGGACCGCCGCGCAACTGAGCTTAAGGAACCAGACTACACTCCCAAGCTTTGGTTAACTGTAAATCTTGAAGAAAACTCTTTTTCCATAACTGACAATGGCATTGGGTTCAACGAAAAAGAATTTAAATCATTCCTTGCTCCAAATATCTCCTTTAAAAACGGCGGGCAAACGAGGGGCAACAAAGGAGTTGGAGCTACCTACATAGGCTATGGCTTCGACTACCTACAATTTGGCACAAAAGTACCAGGGCACACGTTTCACGGGGAGCTTTTGAAAGGCCGTGACTGGGTTGAAGACTTTCACGGTATTGTGACGCGACCCATGGTTACATCCTCGGAAATTGCTGACCCAACGTTCGCGGAAATACCAAGAGGATCGACTTTTAAAATAAAATTCGGCGGAATCAGCACTCGACCAAAAGACCTATCCTGGTACTCCGCCACCACTGCCGAGCAATGGCTATTCCTACTACTTATCAAAACACCACTCGGCGCAATAACATTTGCATCAGAAAGCTCAAAAATTAAATTCCAGCTTAACGTTATAAACAAACAAGGTGGAATTTCAACTCTTTCCGAACAAAGCTGCAGCTATATTTACCCGCACTTGAAATTAAGTGCAAGCGTCAACCTCAAAGACGTATTGACAATTCAGAAAAAGCTTCAATCCCAAGGAAAGGATTCATCCGACCTTCCGATGAAATATCTGAAGGCTAACGGAATATATGAGTTTTTTAGCACTGAAGATTTGCTTTCTTTGCTATCACCCAACGACAAGTTTGACACGCTAATCAGCCAGTACCAGATTTCAGCATACGGTTACTTTGCTTACTCTACGTCTATTTGGGATCAGTTTAATGACGAGCTTGCGAAGCTAAGAAAGCTGTATAGGGTCTTGAAAGGTGGTCTACAGCTCGCTAATAACCAGATGATACAGGGTGAATTGATCACAATACCTCTGACATCTAATATCGGCCACCAAAACCAGTGCCACGTCATTGTCCACTTCGTAGATGCAGATCCAGATTTAGGACGCAAAGGGTTTCAACCTGAATTGAAAGAAGCTGCAGAACAGATTTCAGTGGAGATCGTGAAGCGCTTTCAGAAATGGCGACGCCTGCTAAGAACAGATACAGGTGCCAAGAACGACATAACTAGAGAGGGCTCTCTTCATGACTGGGTACGAGCGCAAGAAGCCCATGAAATTGAACGACCACTGAGCCTCACCAACAAGAATTTCTTTGCGCCAACCAATGAGATCTCAATAACATCCGAACCTGTCTCAGAGCAGGATGTGATTGTACTTTTCAATCAGTTAGTTGCTGGCGGAGTTATCCGAGGCATAAAATTATTAGCCACCAGTCAAACGCAGCAGTATGATGGAGTTTTTAAATTCATCATTAGAGACCCTCTCTCTAACCATGAATATGACAAAGAAAACAATCCACTGGGAGTTCAACAGCTTCAGTACAACAAAGAATACACCAGCCCTCCAAAAATTCTTGAGTACAAATTCAATATTGATGCACTAATCCGCGAATTTGAGTCCGAGTACAAAAGCGAAAAAGAAATCCATCTTGCCATTGCATGGGAATTAGGCTCAGAGTGCCAGCGCAATTACGATGTCATTTCGCTTTTAGACCTGGACAACCTGCACTTACGCGACTATCACGGAATTACTCACATTTTAAACTCCGCAACAACTAAGTTCTACGTCATCGCTCTTAAAGAGCTAATCGATTACCTAAACTCAGTAGAAGGAGTTCAGGAATATCACCGCAAGACGTATAGCGGCGAGCTGTTCGACTGATCTGCCACCGTGAATAGCTTGGGATTGCTGCCAGAATATCAGCTCTGCTGATCTGTCAGCGTCCCAAGCTGATAACGAGGGTTCGATTCCCTTCACCCCCGCCACGTATTTCAAGCCTTCTAGCGGTGTTTGTACGCAACGACAACAAGCTGGGGGCCGTATTGGGGGATGTTTAGCCTTACCAGTGCGCGGCAGGTCATATCCCCCTCCTCGTACCCTCAAGCCATTTTCATGTTGAGCCGTGGGAAAAAAGTTAGGAAGGTTAGTTTTTCACGGCCCCGCCTGGAAGCCTTTATTTACGCTTCTTTTCGGCTACCAACCAGGTTAACTTTTGGCCGATTTCTGCCTATCGCCACCGTCAGCTATCGGTCGTTCTCTGCCGGTTATGGCCACGGAGCGTACTGGTCCAATCCGTTGCAAATGACTGGTCAGGTCGAATGCAAATGTGGGGTAAGTCTGTGCGATTACCCACCTGATGTCATACAGCGCCTTTCCATCGCCCGGGTCGCTCAGAGAGAACCAGTTTTGCGCTAGAGGGATGCGCAGCACGGTTTCTAGAGGATAGGGCTTGCGACCACCGTCAGCCTTGGGTAATACGGTTCGATCAGCTTCAGTAAACCAATCCAGGGCACAATGTGATCCATCTCGGCAAGGAACCGTTCGCGGCGACTTCGCTTAAGTTCGCCGGCGTATTCGAGGTCGGAAAAACTCATCTGGCTCATGCCGGGCTCGGGTCAGGTGATAAGGGCATATTTCAGAATATTTGGGGATTTGTTCTGGGTCTCCCTGGGCTCTGACACAACACTTGTGCGGGCACAGTTTTGGCACACTGCGAGAGCGAAACACTGCAAAAGTACGCTTCGAAACGCACATCACTGCATGAACACAAGCATTTGAAATAAAAGGTGTTTTTACATAAATACCTTGTAAATCAACGTGGAAGCCAGTCACGCATCATTGCAGTTGCACTGCAAAGGACCGACAGGGAAGGTTTCGCGGATGAGGGTGGGTTGCTGGGACATCGGGGCCTGCTCGATAAACGGGGATGAACGATTTTCGCACAATTGAGTATCCAGCCAATGGCCGCGATGTGTAACGTGAAAAAACCTTAACCCAGTACCCCCAATTCCTTGGCCCGCGCCACGGCCTGCGTGCGCCTCTCGACCCCGAGTTTGCTGTTGATGTGGCTGGCGTGGGTCTTGACCGTGTGTAAGGAAATAAACAGCTGATCGCTGATTTCCTGGTTCGAACAGCCCTGGGCGATCAATCGCAGGACCGCCAATTCCCGCGTGCTGAGCTGCTCCGCAGCCGCGCAGGATTCCGGTCCGGGGCGGGCAGTCAATGCCGGCAGTTTTTCACTGAGGCTCAGGGAAACAGGGGTTGGCGGACACTGTTGAAGCTGCCCGCGCAGCCAGTCCGGGTGCTCGGCCAGCAAGCCCTCAAAGGGTTGCAGCACCCCTCCGCCAGCGGCGTCCAATGCCTGGGTCAGCGCCTTGCGTGCTTCCGGTTCCCGTCCGCTGCCGAGCAATAACGCCACTTTCTGGGTCAACGCCATGGCACTGAGCATCTGCCGACCGCTTTGCTGGCCATGTTCGAGCAGCGCATTCAAACGCCCTTCGGCCAGCATCGGTTGGCCCTGGATGACGTCGAGCAAGGCTTGTTGCAATTCGATATGCAGCGGCAATTGCGGGTGGAATTCCGGTGGTGCTGCCCCGTTTTCGCCGTTATAGGTCTGCCCCAGGCGCGCCAGCCAGGCTTCGGCCAGATCGGTGCGCCCCTGGGCCAGCCAGAGTTCGCATTTGACCAGGGTGATCATGGCCAGGTAGTAGATCGGCGGCACATCCCAGATGTGCATCAGCCGTTCGGCTTCGGCCAGTTCGGCAAAGGCCTTGGCGAACTCGCCGCTGCTGCCTTCCAGCCTGGCAATCACACAGTGGCCGATCAGCACGCTGATGTCACGACAGGCACGCGCCTCGCTCAAACCAGCCTGCAATCGCACCCGCGCCGCCTGCGGCTGCATGCGCAGGGCCAGCAAAAAGCCTTCATACAAGGTCAGCCGGGCGCGAACCGCATACAGCCGTTGCGCCGACAAGCTCTGCAGGCGCTGCATTCCCTGGCGGACCTCTTCCAGCGCCCGACAGATTTCCCCGCGTGCTTGCAGCACCCGGGCGCGGTCGTAATGTGCCAGTGCTTCGAACAAGGGGTTGCCGACCCGTTGCGCCAGCTCCAGCGATTCGCGGTTAAGCCCTCGTGCCCGCCACAAATCACCGTCGGCAATGGCCAGGTTGGACAGGGTCGAGAGGCACATCAGGCGCTGGCCGTAACGCTTGGACGGAAGACTTTCCAACGCTTCGCGGCAGTACCGCAGCGTCAGTTCGCGGTTACCGCGCCCACGGGCAATGATGCCGCTCAACGCCAGCCATTGAGCGAGCATCGACTTCTGGGCGGTGGCCGACGGCGCAGGCAGGAAACGGCTCAAATGGCTGGCCAGCTCTTCGGCGGCATCCAGTTGGCACGCCATCCCCAACGCCCAGCTATAGAGCACGATCAGTCGCGGCGTGCTGATCAGCAAGCTGTCAGGCAAGTCCATTTTCCAGCGCAGCAACATGCCGACGTTCTGCTCGGCCAGCAGCTGCTCTTCGGAGAGGTTTTGCACCAGGTTCGCCGCGACATCCAGGTGACCGGCACGCAAGGCCTGCTCCACGGCCTCATCGAGCAGCCCCTGGGCATTGAACCAGCGGCAGGCACGCAGGTGAAGGCTAGCGGCCGGCACCATCGACTGGGAAGTCGGCCGCGTGCGCAACAGATCGGAAAACAGGTGGTGGTATCGATACCAGTGGCCATGTTCGTCCAGCGGCACCAGGAACACTTGGTGGGCAAGCAGGAAGCGCAGGATCTCCCCGCTGTCATGGGCGTCACGAACGGCATCGCACAGTTCGCTGCAAAAACGCTCCTGGGGCGCCGTGTCATAGAGGAACGACTGAACCTCGGCGGGCAGGCAATCGATGACCTCTTCGAGCAGGTAATCGCGGATCAGCCCTTCCCCGCCGTGCAACGATTGCGGCAGTGCACCATCGGTGCCCGCCTCCGAGGCGGCCAGCAGCCAGAAACGTAAACCCGCGACCCAACCTTCGCTGCGCTGGATCAGGTTTTCCAGTGCCTCACCGCGCAAGGAACTGCTGTGCCGGTCGAGCAGGCTCAAGGCCTCGTCGTGGGTCAGGCGTAAATCCTGTTCATGTAACTCAAGCAGTTGCCGCGACAGCCGCAGTCGCGCCAGGTGCCAGTCGGGACGCTGGCGACTGGTGACCATCACCAGCAAGCCATCGGGAAGATGATTGAGGAAAAATTGCAGGCAACGGTCCAGCACCGGCCCCTGGGCCAGATGGTAGTCATCCAGCACCAGCAGCAATGGCGTCGCGGTGGACAGGTGCTCGGCCAATTCGTCGAGCAGGCCGTCCAGCCACTCTTCGAACGCGAACGGCTGATGGCGCTGGCGCATTTTCAACAGCCCGAGGGATTGCCTGCCCAGGTGCGGGAAGTAGTCCTGGAGGCCTTCCAGCAGGCGCTCGAGAAAACGTCCCGGGTCACTGTCTCGCGGGCTCAAGCCCAGCCAGAGACTTTGCCAGTGCGCCGGCAACCCCTGACAAAACTCCACCGCCAACGAACTCTTGCCGAACCCTGCCGGTGCGCTGACCAGCAATAACCTGCCACCGAGCCCGGCACTCAAGCGCTCGCACAAACGTGGACGCAGCACATGGCCGTCGGGCAACGGCGGGCGGAAGAAGCGCCCGTCGAGTGTCGCGACAGCAACGTGTGCAGAACCTGGGGATGTAGACAAATCAGTCATAGCCGGCTCTTGTTTGAATTGCGGGTGGCGGCGTTGCAGATGTCCGCAGCCTAGCCGTAAACGGATAGGGAATGAAGGTAATTGCTACAAATGGCTACAAAAAGTCTACAAACAATCGGCATAGGGGACGGCCTTCATAGACCGTACCCCTGCCACACCACCCGGCATGCGGGTCCGCACCGGGCGGTTCGAGGGATTGAGGTCAGGAGAGACGTGGAAGTCCCAAGCGATCAAACCACGCGAGATTAAGCACCCAATTCAAGGCCCATCGACTGTTGTCCCACCAACGACGGGTGTTACATGCCACTTTCTGGGCGACTTCTTTACTCGCACCCAAAGCCCGTAATTCACGATAAGTCGTCGTTCCCCGCTTCCATTGCTTGAGTTGAATCGCTCTGAGTCGGTGCCGCATCCATTTGTCCAATTCGCGCCAGACGCCTGGTGTTTGCGACAACTTGAAATAGGCTTTCCAACCCAGCAAATAGGGACGTAGGAGGTCGACGACCTGCTGCAAACTGCGGCCACATGAACGGCGAGTGAACTGCCGGATACGTTGCTTGAATTGCTTTTGTGCCTTCTGAGATACCGCACGTTTGACTTCGTCACGGGCGCACCAAAATGCATAACCCAGAAACTTGCGACCAAACGCACTGGCCACCGCGCTCTTGCTCTCGTTGACGCTCAAGTGCAGCTTTTCATACAGACGCCTCAGCAAGATCATCACCCGCTGCCCGGCTTTATGACTGCGAACATAAACGTTCGCGTCGTCGGCATAGCGCACGAAGCAATGACCTCGATGTTCAAGCTCCCGATCCACTTCGTCCAGCAGCACATTTGCCAGCAACGGTGACAGCGGACCGCCCTGCGGCGCCCCGCAGCGGCTTTTCTCGATTACGCCATTGATCAGCGTTCCCGCATCCAGGTACGCCCGGACCAGTCGAATAACCGCCCGATCCGCAATCCGTTTGCGTAGGCGATCAATCAAAATGTCGTGATCGACCCGGTCGAAGAACTTCTCCAGATCAACATCCACCACCACTTTGCGCCCCGAGGACACATACCGCTGAGCCGCCAAAACGGCGTCCTGCGCGCAACGTCCCGGGCGAAAGCCGTAGCTGTGTTCACTGAAGGTCGGATCGAGGAGTGGCTGCAAGACTTGCAGCAGTGCTTGTTGAATCAGGCGGTCGGTGACCGTCGGAATGCCCAACTCGCGTTCACCGCCGTCAGGTTTGGGGATGACCACGCGTCTTACCGGACTGGGCCGGTAGACACCTGAAAGTAGCTGTTCACAAATCACTGGCCATTGAGTCAGCAAGGCTTCAGCAGTCTGTTCAATGTCCAGACCGTCAACTCCCGCTGCACCTTTATTGGCTTTGACCCGTTTCCACGCCCGTTTCAGGTTTTCTCTCGCAAAGGCCCGTTCCAGCAGCCTTTGCCCTGCGTTGTCGGATTCATCTTGCGGGCGATTGACCTCGTCGCTGGCGGGACTTCTCACGGTTTCACCGCTCGTTATCTCCATCCGCCCCGCGTTTGGCAGGCATCTGACTTCCGGTCGTTCGCATCAACATGGCCTACAACACTCTCTCTCGTTCGGCCCTTCGTCAAAAAAAAAAGACTACTACGGCCTCTGCTGACTTCTCGCTCCGGCTCGCACCGTCGCCCTTTCAGACACAAGGCGAGATCTCCCCAGGTAAGAACGCAATCCTTCCCCGCACAACCGCCGGATTTACGCAGCCTGATCCTTGACCACAAGAGCTTCGCGATCTTTTGCTCGCTCGCCCTGATCGGCTTCGCCTTATATCCGGTTCTTGTCCATCGGCTCGCGGTTTCGATTCACGCTTCCTCCCCACACTCGGTCGCCCTCATGCAGTTGCGCTTCACTTCGTTCGCTGTGGTCAGCTTACGACGGGACTTTCACCCGCAAGATTGCGCCCATGCTGGGCGCACAAAAAAAGGGCAACCGAAGTTGCCCAAAATGCCTTGCGTGCTCATTACATCCAGAAAGAACTGCGGTTACTTCCGCTTGTGCGAATCCTTCCAGATAAAAAGTCCGAACCCTGCAAAAAATACAAACATGAGGCCGACAGTCAGCACTCCGGCGATCACCACGTTGTCGAAAAACATGACGCGTCTCCTGTACCTGCCCTGTTGCGATAGGGCTAAGTTAACCAAACGGGCAGGAGAGAATATTGACCGGGATCAATGTCGCCCGAGACTGGGCAAGAGGAAGGGAAAAATTTGACCCACATCAATGAATGCGGGGGATTTCAGCGTTTTTTCGGTTTGTTTTTCGGCTTTTTTTTGGCCTTGCCCAACGGCATGGCCTGCTCGAACGCCTGGCGAACTTCATTGAGCCGCTTGTCATTGAGGTCATGAACACGCTTGGCGCGCTCAGCATTGAGGTCAATCAGTTTGTCGTCTTGGCTCATGGCGGTCAGTGCATCGCTTGAAATGAGTTTAAGCCGCCGTATATTTCGGCAACCCTGCCCCAATAATGCGGCCTGACGGTCGCGCTGACCAGCCTGCGCTCAAATCTCGATATCGACCCACAGCCCCTGCCGCGGCTGATCTTCCATCAGCGGCGCCACCGGCACGGTGTTGTCGGCATTGAGTTCATCCCCGGGAATCGCCAGGTGCGCCTCGGGGTCATTGTCGGCTTCACGGCGGCGCCGTTCCTGCTCCTGCCTGCGCCGCTGTTCCTCGCGCAGCACTAACCCGTCCTCTTCAGGATTGCGCTTTTGCAGGTCGATGGTGCTTTCACTGGAGCTTTCCTGCACCGGCACCACCGGTGGAATATCCGGGCGCTGACGGATCGGGTCGGTCTGTGAAGTGATCGGCACGGCACTCAGGGGGAGCATCGGTGGCAGCATGGTTTTCAGTCTCCTGTCGGCAGGCTGTCGGCTGCGGGGATGGCGACTTGAGCCATCGGTCGCAAACTGTGACTCATTTGGCACTCATTAGTGCACCGAGCGGCGCGTCATGCACAGGTGGACTAACGTATGACTGTGAGTTTTTCTGAGAGTCCTTTGGCCCTGAAGCCCTCATTCCGTTAAGATAGCCCGCTTTTTCAGGTGGGAGTCAGGCAGCATGGCGCAGCAGTATCAACCGGGGCAACGCTGGATCAGTGACAGCGAAGCCGAGCTGGGTTTAGGCACCGTTCTGGCACAGGACGGCCGCTTGTTGACCGTGCTCTATCCGGCCACTGGCGACACTCGCCAGTACGCGCTAAGGAATGCGCCCCTCACCCGTGTGCGGTTTTCGCCGGGTGACTCCATCACTCACTTCGAAGGCTGGAAGCTGACCGTCCGCGAAGTCGATGACGTTGATGGCCTGTTGGTTTACCACGGCCTCAACGGGCAGAACGAAGTGGTCACCCTGCCGGAAACCCAACTGTCGAACTTCATTCAGTTCCGCCTGGCCAGCGACCGTCTGTTCGCCGGCCAGATCGACCCGTTGGCCTGGTTCTCCCTGCGTTATCACACACTGGAACACACCAGCCGTCAGTTGCAGTCCTCGCTGTGGGGTCTGGGCGGTGTGCGTGCGCAACCCATCGCGCACCAGTTGCACATTGCCCGCGAAGTCGCCGACCGTATCGCGCCACGGGTTCTGCTGGCCGACGAAGTGGGCCTGGGTAAAACCATCGAAGCCGGCCTGGTGATCCATCGCCAATTGCTCTCGGGCCGCGCCAACCGCGTGCTGATCCTGGTTCCGGAAAACCTGCAGCACCAGTGGCTGGTCGAGATGCGCCGCCGCTTCAACCTGCAGGTTGCGCTGTTCGACGAAGAGCGCTTCATCGAAAGCGATGCCAGCAATCCGTTCGAAGACACCCAGCTCGCGCTGGTCGCGCTTGAGTGGCTGGTGGACGACGAGAAAGCCCAGGACGCGCTGTTCGCGGCGGGCTGGGACTTGCTGGTGGTCGACGAAGCTCACCACCTGGTGTGGCACGAAGACCAGGTCAGCCCTGAGTATTCCCTGGTCGAGCAACTCGCCGAAACCATTCCCGGTGTGCTGCTGTTGACCGCCACCCCGGAACAACTGGGCCAGGACAGTCACTTCGCCCGTCTGCGCCTGCTCGACCCGAACCGTTTCCACGACCTGCAAGCCTTCCGCGCCGAGAGCGAAAACTATCGCCCGGTGGCTGAAGCCGTTCAGGAGTTGCTGGACAAGGGGCGCCTTTCGCCGCAAGCCCACAAGACCATCCACGGTTTCCTCGGCAACGAAGGCGAAGCCCTGCTGGCCGCCGTCAACGATGGCGACACCGAAGCCAGCGCGCGCCTGGTGCGTGAATTGCTCGACCGCCACGGCACCGGCCGCGTGCTGTTCCGCAATACCCGCGCTGCCGTGCAGGGGTTCCCGGAGCGCAAGCTGCATCCGTACCCGCTGCCGTGCCCGGACGAATACCTCGAACTGCCGCTGGGCGATCACGCCGAGCTGTACCCGGAAGTCAGCTTCCAGGCCCAACCGGACGCCAGCGAAGAAGAACGCTGGTGGAAGTTCGACCCGCGTGTCGAGTGGCTGATCGATCAACTGAAGATGCTCAAGCGCACCAAAGTACTGGTGATCTGCGCCCACGCCGAAACCGCCATGGACCTGGAAGACGCCCTGCGCGTGCGTTCCGGCATCCCGGCCACGGTGTTCCATGAGGGCATGAACATCCTCGAGCGTGACCGCGCCGCCGCCTACTTCGCCGACGAAGAGTTTGGTGCGCAAGTGCTGATTTGCTCGGAAATCGGCAGTGAAGGTCGCAACTTCCAGTTCTCCCATCACCTGGTGCTGTTCGACCTGCCGTCCCACCCGGACCTACTGGAACAACGCATCGGTCGTCTGGACCGGATCGGCCAGAAGCACATCATCGAACTGCACGTGCCGTACCTGGAAACCAGCCCGCAAGAGCGCCTGTTCCAGTGGTACCACGAAGCACTGAACGCATTCCTCAACACCTGCCCGACCGGCAACGCCTTGCAGCACCAGTTCGGCCCGCGCCTGCTGCCGCTGCTCGAAGAAGCCGACGATGGCGAGTGGCAAGCGCTGATCGACGAAGCCCGCACCGAGCGTGAGCGTCTGGAAGTCGAATTGCACACTGGTCGTGACCGTTTGCTGGAGCTGAACTCCGGTGGCGCGGGCGAAGGCGATGCGCTGGTGGAAGATATCCTTGAGCAAGACGATCAGTTCGCGCTGCCGATCTACATGGAAACCCTGTTCGACGCCTTCGGCATCGACAGCGAAGACCATTCGGAGAACGCGCTGATCCTCAAGCCGAGCGAAAAAATGCTCGACGCCAGCTTCCCGCTGGGCGACGACGAAGGCGTGACCATCACCTACGACCGTAACCAGGCGCTGTCTCGCGAAGACATGCAGTTCATCACCTGGGAGCACCCGATGGTTCAGGGCGGCATGGACCTGGTGCTGTCCGGCTCCATGGGCAACACCGCCGTGGCGCTGATCAAGAACAAGGCGCTGAAGCCGGGCACCGTGTTGCTGGAACTGTTGTATGTCAGCGAAGTGGTTGCCCCACGCTCACTGCAACTGGGCCGCTACCTGCCACCGGCCGCCCTGCGCTGCCTGCTCGATACCAATGGCAACGACCTGTCGGCCCGCGTGTCATTCGAAACCTTGAACGATCAGCTCGAAAGCGTGCCACGTGCCAGCGCCAACAAGTTCATCCAGGCCCAGCGTGACCAACTGACGCCGCGGATCAATGCCGGTGAGGCGAAGATCCTGCCGCGCCACACTGAGCGTGTCGCCGAGGCGCAGCGTCGCCTGGCCGCCGATACCGAGGAAGAACTTGCGCGCTTGACCGCGTTGCAAGCGGTCAACCCGACCGTGCGCGATAGCGAACTGGTGGCCCTGCGCAAACAACGCGAGCAAGGCCTGGCCATGCTCGACAAGGCTGCGCTGCGACTGGAAGCGATTCGGGTGTTGGTGGCGGGTTAATACCGCTCCTCCACCGGTATAAAAAGAAGGCCCGCAGCGATGCGGGCCTTTTTGTTTATCTGGTTTTTGTTGTGATGCTCATGGCCCCTTCGCGAGCAGGCTCGCGATAGCAGTTAAGCAGTCACCGCAGAACCTTCAGGCTCACTCACCGCCACCAACCCTTCCTTCATCCGCTTGGCATCGCGCACGAAACACCGCGAAGCCAGGAACAGAAACAGCACGGTGAACAACAGCGCCACCGGAATCAGATACATCGCGTCATGCAGGCCGACCGCTTTAAACGCCTCAGTCATCTGTTGCGCACCCGCCGCGAGCATCGCCGTGTGGGCGAAGTGATCCGACAAGGCTCCGACCACCACCGGTCCCAGGCCACCGCCCAACAGGTACAGCCCGGCGAAGAACAGCGCCATCGCCGTTGCCCGCAACCGCGGCTCGACCACATCCTGAATCGCCGTGTACACGCAAGTATAGAAGTTGTAGGCGAACAGCCAACCGAGACTGAACACGGCGACGAACACACCGATCTCGATTCGCCCGGAATGCAGCGCCCACGCGGTGCAAACCGTCGAAATCACCAGGCTGAAGGCGGCAAACAACAGTCGCCCGTTGGCGACCCGCTGGTGAATCTTGTCCGCGATCCAGCCACCCAGGGTCAGGCCGAACAGCCCGGTCACACCGACAATAACCCCGGTGGCGACCGCGGCATCCTGCAACGGCATGAGGAAATAGCGTTGCAGCATCGGCACCAGAAACGAGTTGCAGGCATAGGTGGCGAAGTTGAAACACAGGCCGGCCATCACCAACCACAGGAAGGTTGGCACAGCCAATACCCGACGGATCGGCCGATCGATCTTTTCCTGCGAAACCTGAACGCTCTCGGCGGCGCCGCGCTTCGGTTCCTTGATGAAAAACATGAAGATCGCCAGGATCAGCCCGGGCACCGCCGCGATAAAGAACGGCGCGCGCCAGCTATCGAAGGCCTTGACCATCGCGCCGATGGTGAAGAACGCCAGCAACAGCCCCAATGGCAGCCCCAGCATGAAGATCCCCATGGCCCGCGCCCGGCGGTGAGCCGGAAACAAGTCGCCGATCAGCGAGTTGGCGGCTGGCGCGTAACTGGCTTCGCCGATGCCGATGCCCATGCGCACGATCAGGAAGCTCCAGAAACTGCCCACCATGCCGTTGACGGCGGTCAACCCGCTCCACACCGCCAGCCCCCAGCCCATCAGTTTGCTCCGCGAACCGGTATCGGCCATGCGCCCCAGCGGCAAGCCGGCAATGGCGTAGACGATGGTGAATGCCGTCCCGATGATCCCCAACTGGAAATCACTGAGGTGCCATTCCATGCGAATGGGCTCGATGATGATGGCCGGGATGGTGCGGTCGAAAAAATTGAACAGGTTGGCGAGGAACAACAGGAACAGAATGCGCCAGGCATTGGCCGCTTGGGTCGAGTTCTGCATGGGTCCGTCTCTTTTATTGTTATTGGGGCGTCACTGCCCCCGGACTTTGCAATCTAGACAGGCCGACCACGACTGTCTTTCATTATTCGCCAGGCTGATACCAACCCATGGGGCGCACCCTGTAGGAGCTTTCGCCGGGCGGGTATTTCGCAGTCCGTCCGGCCGATGAAAAATACCTTTCACTCCCCCTTCCCAAGCCGTTAGCGAAGCCTAGAATAGCGACCTTGTTTCCCCCTGTGTCTCCACTCCTCCTTACGATAATCGCCCATGTCCGAAGCCAGTCCGTGTCTGAATTGCGGTGCCTGCTGTTCTCATTTTCGCGTGTCATTTTTCTGGGGTGAATGCGCCTCGTCCGGAGGGACGGTACCCGATGAGCTTGTCGAACAGATCAGCCCCAGTCGGGTCGCGATGCTCGGCACCGGCTGCAAACCCGTACGCTGCACCAGTCTGGTGGGAGACGTGGGCAGTACAGTGCAATGCTCGATTTACGAAAAACGCTCCAGCACCTGTCGGGAGTTCGAGGCTTCCTGGGGCGATGGCCTGGCCAATCCCGATTGCGACGCGGCTCGTGCCGCTTTCGGCTTGCCGGCCCTGCAACCCGCATTCGAGACGCCTCAGAAGCAAATCGCCTGAGTAATAGCGCCAATCGATGACTTCGGCCCGGCTACTCATCCCTGCTGAGCCGGCCAGTGCCACTGGCCGAGTTGCATCCGGTACTGAACGAAATCAACCAGCGCAAGCACGCCTACACCGTCACGACGCTGAGCCTGGCTCACGGTACATCTGCACTAATGTAGACGGGTCTTTCTCCAAAAAACCCTGACTCCCATGCAGGCGCATCAATTGCGCGGCCAGACCACTGATCGGTGTCGCCGAGCCTTGCTCACGGGAAAACTTCACTGCTGTATCCAGATCCTTGAGTAAAGTGCGCACGTGCCACTTAACCGGCTCGAAACGGTTTTCCGCCATCTGCGGGGCGAGGATCTGCAAGGGTTTCGAATCGGCAAAGCCGCCGGCCAGCGCTTCGGCGATCAGGCTGGCATCAACCCCGGAACGCTCCGCCAGCGCGACCACTTCGGCAATCACCAAGGCATTGCAGGCGACGATCATCTGGTTGCACGCCTTGGTCACCTGCCCTGCCCCGACGCCGCCCATGTGTGTCACACGTTGCCCCAGGTTCAACAGCACGGGCCGGACCCGCTCCAGATCCTGCACATCACCACCCACCATGATTGCGAGGCTCCCGGCTTCAGCCCCAACCACGCCACCGGATACCGGCGTGTCGAGCCAGCCCATGTCGGTTTTAGCGGCGAGTTCTGCGGCCATTTCCCGCGTGGCGTTGGGCTCCAGGCTGGAAAAGTCCACCAGTAACTGGCCTTTTTTCGCCCCCTCGATAATGCCTGCCGGACCAAACACTACCTCGCGTACCACCGACGTATCCGCCAGGCACAGCATCACCACGTCAGCGTGCTGGCACAGTTCGGCCGGGCTGGCGACCTGGCGGGCGCCTGCCTCTACCAGCGGCTTGCACTTCTCCGGATTGCGATTCCATACCGCCAGCGGATAACCCGCGGCCAGCAGGTGCCGGCACATTGGCAGCCCCATCAGGCCGATCCCGGCAAACCCTAGCGAAGGTAGCGTTGACATCATTTTGCCTCTTCTTGATTAAAGATCACCGAATATTGGCCGATTCATCATGACTTAGGAAAGGATTCACCCCGAGTGAAGCTCAGGCTAAAGACCAAGGCATGGTCCAGGTACGCGCTGAAAAAAGACGCGATTCTATTCCGTGACGGTTCGACGACAGCGAGTCGGCCAACCAATCAGCCCAGGTAGATGGCGAACCATGACTTCTAAAAACAACCCGGCCACTGCAGTAACCGATCTGACGTTGAGCCCCGCGGCCAACGGCCCGTCATCACCGAAGCCATTGATTCAATCCCGCCCGTTGGCGACCCAGCAATACCTGTACTTTACCGAAACCAACACCGACCGCATCCTCGACAACCTCGACGGCCTGCGCGACGTGGTGTTCCCGCGCGCACCGCATCTGGAAGGCGACAGCGAACAGCACAACGATCAGGAATTCCCGTCGGTGTGCCTGATCGGCCTGGGCCGCTGCGGCTCGAACATTGCGCTGGACGTGGCGGAGCTGGTGTACAACGCCCGCAAGTTCTACCTCAACGAATTCAACAACGAAGATCGCCTGTCGCCGGACAAGCGTTTTGCCGAAAAGGGCTACAGCCCGGCCCAGTGGATCCGCAACAACCTGCGCCTGGGCCAGAACAAAAACACCAAACCGGTGTTTCTGGTCGAGCCGCTGGTGATGCTCGGCGACCTGGACAAAGACATCGCCGGACGCATCCGCTTCTCGCGCAAGGGCGAAAAAAGCGGCTTCCTGCGCGACTACAGCAAGATGAAAATCATGGACCTGTCGGAAGTCCACGCCGGTGGTGCCGGTAACGCACCGATCCTCGGCCAGTACCTGGCCAAGATCATCCTGAACAAGGACACCCAGCGTTTCTCCAGCCCTGACTGGAAAATGATTCACTCGTACCTGATCGACAGCTGCGGCATCAAGGCCAACCAGTCGCGCCTGTACTTCTCGATCTTCAGTGCCGGCGGCGGTACCGGCTCGGGCATGGCCTCGGAATTCGGCCTGGCCCAGCAGCATTCGTACATGAACAAGACGTTCGACACCAAACCGATGGACGAGCACGACAGCAAGAGCGGCCACTCCTTCGTCTTCGAACCGATTTTCACCAGTGGCATCTGTGTACTGCCGAACATTTCCGATCACCGCAGTGAAATGTCCGAGGCGCTGCACATCAACGCCGGCCGCCTGCTGTGCAAATACCTGTCGGAAGAGTGGGACTTCTCCTACAACTTTGCCAACGAAGACAGCAGCGAAGCCAGCGTCATGGGCCGCATCCGCCCATGGAACGCGATGATGCTGATCTCCAACGACATCATGCGTTACGCCGAAGAGAACGATGACGGCAATATCCAGAACATCGATGTCAATGCCATGGAAAAGCACGCCAACCAATACATCTCGCAGCAGATCTTCAACATTCTGACGGCCCAGGCGGTGACCACCGACTACGACCAGAACTATTTCCGTCGCGCCGGCATCGACATCGGCGAAACCATCCGCCTGGACGCCAACGACCTGTTCATGAGCCTGGCCGGCCCGGTGGCGATTGCCTACGCCGAGTCCGTGGTGCCGGAAACCCCGCCGCCGAGCAGCGACAAGTTCAAGGTGTTCGAGAAAGAGCCGCAGCGCCTGAATATTGATGACCTGTTCTTCCGTTCGATCGACCTGCCGCACTTCAACAAGGTCACCCAGGCCATCGAAGGCATCAGCCTGTTGCCGATCGAATCCAAGCGCTATCGCGCGTCGCTGGAGCAGTACAAGAACTCGGGTTACGACGCGGCGGCCCTGCACGACCTGCACTTCTTCAAGAATTGCTCGTCGGTGGTGTCGATCGTTTCCTTGCCGAAGGACTACAAGCTGTCCTACATGGATTTGAACCGGCTGAAGACGCACCTCAACAGTCTGTTCCCCAACACCACGCTCAAGCGCTACGCGCTGGTGATCGGTGCCTCGGCCAACCTGTCGCTGACCACACTGATCGCCAAGAGCCCGTGCCTGTCGGATGATTTTCTGACGCTGATCGTGGCCTTCATCAAGCGTTGCTTCGCGAAAAACCCGTACCGCTTCGACGAGACCCTGGACAACGCGATCCTGGACTTCATCATCAACGAACAGTTCGACGAAGACCGGATCGACGAACTGCTCAACGAATTCGAGAACCCGGCGAAGATCCTCGATACCAACTGGTACGCGATCAAGCCGATGTACGAGAAGAAGTACCGTGAGCTGATCAACGACAAGGAAAAATTTGTCTCGATCAACGACATCCGCCTGTCCCGGGATTGCGTGAAAAAATCGATCAAGTACCTGCGCGAGATCTACCGTCACCGCATTGGCAAGACCAAGGTCATTTCGCTGAATAACCATACGGGCAAGACGGCTTAATAAGACGCGAAAACTCGTCGCCCCTATCGCGAGCAGGCTCACTCCCACAGTTGACCGTGTTCCCTCTGGAAGAATGCGATCCCTGTGGGAGCGAGCCTGCTCGCGAAGGCGGCCTCACAATCACCGCAATTCAACATCCAGAAACAATTGAGCAAACGTTCAGTTGCCCTCCCAACTGTTCCCGTTACGTTTACGTCACCGTGAAGCTGTGGCCTTTCTCTACGGCAACATGCCATCACGCTACTCGGCTACACACTTTTTCCTTGAAAGGACCGCACCAATCAGGTGCAACCTTTTAAGCCTGCACCCTTTCCTGGACCAGAATCCACGGCGAAACAACCACGGCCCACAACTGCGGATCACGTTCAAAAAGATCCAGCGCCCGCGTTTCAGACAGTTTGGCGAGCTTGTCAGCGGCCAGCCAGGCAGCCACTTTCTCCCCTTCATCCTGGGCCACAGCCTCGGCGGCGGCGATCAAATCCAGGCCGGGATCGACCCACAATAGGGCACCCTTGGCGAAGAACGGCTCCAGCTCTTTCCAGGTAATAGATGCGGTTTCACCAAGCAGCTTGGCATAGAGGGTGCTAGGTTCTTGATTCATGGGACTGTCCGGAAAAGAAATCGACGCGAATGATAACGTCGGTGGCCTGGCAGAAAAACCCGGATGCAATTGAGTGACCGAAATGAAAAGCGCAGGAAAGCCAGGGAATGCACTGAATCCGGCTATAAGCCCCTCAACACCCCGCCGCAATTCTGTCTTTTTCTTTCAATAAAGCGACACTCGCAGGTTTTGTCCCCCGGCGCCGCCTTCCCAGGCTGACAATCGGCGCTCTACACTGTACCGGTACAGTTGCCGGGGGGCATTTCCGGGGGATGTCGTGGATATCTGACCCGGTTCTGCTGCCAACGGCGCCAGGACTATAAAAACTACAACAGTAAGAGTGGAGCACTATGACTAAGGCTACTAAGCAGATTTCCAAACTGTTTGCCGCTATGGTTCTGGCCGGGGTTGCCAGCCATTCGTTCGCAGCTGACACCATCAAGATCGGCATCGCCGGCCCTAAAACCGGCCCGGTCACTCAATACGGCGACATGCAGTTCATCGGCGCCAAGATGGCCATCGAGCAGATCAACGCCAAGGGCGGTGTCGACGGCAAGATGCTCGAAGTCAAGGAATACGACGACGCGTGCGACCCTAAACAAGCCGTGGCCGTCGCCAACAAAGTGGTCAACGATGGTGTGAAATTCGTTGTCGGTCACCTGTGCTCCAGCTCCACTCAACCGGCTTCGGACATCTACGAAGACGAAGGCGTGATCATGATCACCCCGGCTGCCACCAGCCCGGACATCACCACCCGGGGTTACAAAATGGTGTTTCGCACCATCGGTCTGGACAGCGCCCAGGGCCCTGCCGCCGGTAACTACATCGCCAACCACGTAAAACCGAAAATCGTTGCTGTGCTGCACGACAAACAGCAATACGGTGAAGGCATCGCCACTTCCGTGAAGAAAACCCTCGAAGGCAAAGGCGTCAAGGTTGCCGTGTTCGAAGGCCTCAACGCGGGTGACAAGGACTTCTCCTCGATCATCCAGAAGCTCAAGCAAGCCAACGTCGACTTCGTCTACTACGGCGGCTACCACCCGGAACTGGGCCTGATCCTGCGTCAATCCAAGGAAAAGGGCCTGAACGCCAAGTTCATGGGGCCTGAAGGTGTGGGCAACGACTCCATCTCGCAAATCGCCCAGGACGCTTCCGAAGGCCTGTTGGTGACCCTGCCGAAGTCTTTCGACCAGGACCCGTCCAACAAGGCGCTGGTTGAGGCGTTCGCCGCCAAGAAACAGGACCCGACCGGCCCGTTCGTGTTCCCGGCCTACTCGGCCGTCGAAGTGATCGCCGAAGGCATCAAGACCGCCAAGAGCGAAGACACTGCCAAGGTGGCTGAAGCCATTCACAAAGGCACCTTCAAGACTCCGACCGGCGACCTGTCGTTCGACGAAAAGGGCGACCTGAAGGACTTCAAGTTCGTGGTTTATCAGTGGCATTTCGGTAAACCAAAGACCGAAGTTTCGCCTCAGTAAACTGGCTCCGTGAGTAATAGAGCCCACTGCGCAAGCAGTGGGCTTTGTTTTACGAGGTTAATGGGTCAGAGTCCCGCGATCCGGGAACTGACTTACCTGAAAATCTTAAAACCGTCACCAGCGGTTCGCTGGCAAACGCTCGTGCGAAGGTGGCTACAGACCACACAGCCCGGGCCGGAACATGACTCCACCAGTGAAATGCGTATCAGGTTTTTAGGAGCGTTGTAATGCCTGAGATCTATCACTTCTTCCAACAGCTGGTTAATGGTCTGACCATTGGCAGCACCTATGCCCTGATTGCCATTGGCTACACAATGGTTTACGGCATTATTGGAATGATCAACTTCGCCCATGGCGAGGTCTACATGATCGGCTCCTACGTGGCCTTCATCGTCCTTGCCGGACTGGCCATGCTGGGTATCCATTCTCTGCCACTTTTGATGACCGCCGCATTCCTGGCGACCATCGTTGTAACCAGTGCCTACGGCTACAGCATCGAACGGATCGCCTACCGCCCTCTGCGGGGCAGTAACCGCCTGATCCCGCTGATCTCGGCCATCGGCATGTCGATCTTCCTGCAAAACTCCGTACTGCTCTCGCAGGACTCCAAGGACAAATCGATCCCCAACCTGATTCCGGGCAGCTTCAGTTTCGGTCCGGGCGGAGCACAGGAAGTGCTGATTTCCTACATGCAGATCCTGGTGTTCGTGGTGACCCTGGTGGTGATGCTCTGCCTCACCCAGTTCATCTCGCGTTCACGCTTGGGACGTGCCTGCCGGGCCTGTGCCGAGGACATCAAGATGGCCAACCTGTTGGGCATCAACACCAACAACATCATCGCCCTGACCTTCGTTATCGGTGCCGCCCTGGCGGCCGTGGCGGCTGTATTGCTCAGCATGCAGTATGGCGTGATCAACCCGAACGCCGGGTTCCTGGTGGGCCTCAAGGCCTTTACCGCGGCGGTACTGGGTGGCATCGGCAGCATTCCGGGCGCCATGCTCGGTGGTCTGGTGCTGGGGGTAGCGGAAGCATTCGGTGCCGATATATTCGGTGACCAGTACAAGGACGTGGTGGCTTTCGGCCTTCTGGTTCTGGTGTTGTTATTCCGGCCAACCGGCCTGTTGGGGCGTCCGGAGATTGAGAAAGTATGACTAGGAATCTTAAACAAGCGCTGTTCAGCGCCCTGCTGGTCTGGGCCGTGGCCTATCCGGTACTCGGTCTGAAACTGTCCATCGCCGGCATCAACCTCGAAGTACTGGGTGCCAGTACCTCCACGCTGTTCATCATCACCGCCAGTTCGGTGCTGATGTTCCTGCGGGTGCTGTTCGACAAGCAGTGGAGCACCATGATGAAGTCAGCGCCGAAAGGCTCGCTGGTTTCGCCGAAGGTCAGCCACTTCATGACCCTGCCCAGCACCCAACGCTGGGTCATCATGGGGTTGATCGTGGTCGCTCTGGTGTGGCCGTTCTTCGGCTCGCGCGGTGCGGTGGATATCGCCACGCTGATTCTGATCTATGTACTGCTCGGTCTGGGCCTGAACATCGTGGTCGGTCTGGCGGGGTTGCTCGACCTGGGCTACGTCGGTTTCTACGCGGTGGGCGCCTACAGCTATGCGCTGCTGTCGCACTACTACGGCCTGAGCTTCTGGATCTGCCTGCCCATCGCCGGACTGATGTCTGCGACGTTCGGCTTCCTGCTGGGCTTCCCAGTACTGCGTCTGCGCGGTGACTATCTGGCGATCGTGACCCTGGGCTTCGGTGAGATCATCCGTCTGTTCCTGCGTAACCTGACGGACCTCACGGGCGGACCGAACGGCATCAGCAACATCCCCAAACCGTCGCTGTTCGGCCTGAGCTTCGATAGAACGGCCGCCGAAGGCATGCAGACCTTCCACGAGTACTTCGGCCTGACCTACAACCCCGTCAGCAAGGTGGTATTCCTCTACCTGGTGGCTCTGTTGCTGGCGCTGTTCGCGCTATTCGTGATCAACCGCCTGCTGCGCATGCCGATCGGCCGTGCCTGGGAAGCCTTGCGTGAAGACGAAATCGCCTGCCGTGCCTTGGGCCTGAACCCGACCGTGATCAAGCTGTCGGCCTTCACCCTGGGCGCCTGCTTCGCCGGATTTGCCGGTAGCTTCTTCGCCGCACGTCAGGGTCTGGTGACGCCGGAGTCATTCACCTTCATCGAATCGGCCACCATCCTCGCCATCGTGGTGCTGGGCGGCATGGGCTCGCAATTAGGCGTGGTCCTCGCGGCCGTCGTAATGATTCTGTTGCCCGAGCTGATGCGTGACTTCAGCGAATACCGCATGTTGATGTTCGGTGCCTTGATGGTGCTGATGATGATCTGGCGTCCTCAAGGTCTGCTGCCCATGCAACGTCCTCACATGGAGCTGCGTAAATGAGCCGCGAGATCCTTAAAGTAGAAAATCTGAGCATGCGCTTCGGCGGTTTGCTGGCGGTCAACGGCGTAGCCCTGAGCGTGAAGGAAAAGCAGGTCGTGGCACTGATCGGGCCCAACGGCGCCGGCAAGACCACCGTGTTCAACTGCCTGACCGGCTTCTACAAGCCGAGCGGCGGCAGCATCCTGCTGGACGGCGAGGCCATCGAGGGCCTGCCCGGCCACAAGATCGCCCTCAAAGGCGTGGTGCGTACTTTCCAGAACGTGCGGCTGTTCAAGGACATGACCGCGGTCGAGAACCTCTTGATAGCCCAGCACCGTCACTTGAACACCAACTTCTTGTCCGGCCTGTTCAAGACCCCGTCATTTCGCAAAAGCGAACGCGAGGCCATGGAGTACGCCGAGTATTGGCTGGAAAAGGTTCACCTCAAGGAGTTCGCCAACCGTCCGGCCGGCACCCTGGCCTACGGTCAGCAACGTCGCCTGGAAATCGCCCGCTGCATGATGACCCGCCCTCGGATCCTCATGCTCGACGAACCGGCCGCCGGCCTGAACCCGAAGGAAACCGAGGACCTCAAGGCGCTGATCAGCATGCTGCGTGAAGAGCACAACGTCACCGTGCTGCTGATCGAACACGACATGAAACTGGTCATGAGCATTTCCGACCACATCGTCGTGATCAACCAGGGCACGCCCCTGGCCAACGGTACGCCGGAACAGATCCGCGACAATCCTGAAGTGATCAAAGCCTACCTGGGGGAAGCGTAAATGCTGCAGTTCGAAAACGTTTCCACCTTCTACGGCAAGATCCAGGCCCTGCACAGCGTCAACGTCGAAGTCCGTCAGGGCGAGATCGTGACCCTGATCGGCGCCAACGGTGCCGGCAAGTCGACCCTGCTGATGACGCTCTGCGGTTCACCGCAGGCCCACAGCGGCAGCATCCGCTACATGGGTGAGGAACTGATCGGCCAGGACTCCTCGCAGATCATGCGCAAGAGCATTGCCGTGGTGCCGGAAGGTCGCCGGGTGTTTTCCCGCCTGACCGTGGAAGAAAACCTCTCCATGGGTGGTTTCTTCACCGACAAGGGCGATTATCAGGAACAGCTGGACAAGGTTCTCGGACTTTTCCCACGCCTGAAAGAGCGCTTCGCCCAGCGCGGCGGCACCATGTCCGGCGGTGAACAGCAAATGCTCGCCATCGGCCGTGCGCTGATGAGCAAGCCCAAGCTGTTGCTGCTCGACGAGCCGTCGCTGGGCCTGGCACCGATCATCATCCAGCAGATCTTCGACATCATCGAACAACTGCGCAAGGACGGTGTGACGGTGTTCCTGGTCGAGCAGAACGCCAACCAGGCGCTGAAAATCGCTGACCGTGCCTACGTGCTGGAGAACGGCCGGGTGGTAATGCAAGGCACCGGTGAAGCACTGCTGACTGACCCGAAAGTGCGCGAAGCGTACCTCGGTGGTTGAGCCATTGCGGTAAACAAAAAACGGCCTTCGGGCCGTTTTTTATGCCTGCCACAACCTCACTAACAATGAAGATCCATTGTGGGAGCGGGCTTGCTCGCGAAAGCGGTGTGTCTGCCAACAAAGATGTTGAATGATGAACCGCATTCGCGAGCAGGCTCGCTCCCACAGGGTCTATACGGTGTCAGATGTTTTTGTCACAGCCGATCCAGCGCCTCCCCACTGCGCTTGAACCACCCAATCAAATAATCCGCCAGTACCTGCGTGCGCTTGGGCAAACCGCCCTGATACGGATGCACCAGGTACATCGGCATGCTGCGAGTCTGATAGTCGCGCAGCAGCCATCGCAAACGCCCGTCCGCCAGCTCTGTTGGCAAGCAGTAGGACGGCAGGCGTGCAATACCGGCGCCGACCAGTGCGGCTTTCTTCAACAGGTTGTAGTGGTTGCTGGCGAACGGCCCCGACACCCGCACCCGCAATAACTCGTGCTGCTGGTGATACAGCCATTCTTCGCGGCCGCTGTAATGGCTGTTGAGCAAGCAGCGATGTTCGGCCAACGCCTGGGGGGTTTGCGGTTCACCGTATTGCTCCAAGTAAGCCGGGCTGGCACAGGTCAGTTCTTGCCACGCCAGCAGCGGACGCGCCACCAGTCGCTGGTCAATGGCCACGTCGGAACGAATCGCCAGATCGAAGCCGTCGCGAGACAGTTCGCGGTAGCTGTTGTTGAGCTCCAGCTCGATCTGCACCTGGGGATACTTGGCGGAGAACTCCAGCAACAGGCCATCGAAGAAGGTTTCCCCGAGCGACACCGGCACTGTCATCCGCACCGGGCCGGCCATGTCGTCCTTCAGGCGCGCCAGGGCCTGGCGCGCCCGCTCGACTTGCACCACCAGCGCCTGGGCCTGCGGCAACAACGCAGCGCCAGCTGCGGTCAGGCTCAAGCGGCGGGTGGTACGTTGCAACAACACCACGGAAAACTGCGCTTCCAACTGGCTGATTCGCTTGGACAGCTGGCCTTTGCTGCAACCGAGTTGCTGCGCCGCCAGGGTAAAACTCCCCGCCTCGATCAACACCGCGAACGCGGCCAGGTCATCCATCTCGCTCATGGATTGTTTCCATTTGAAAACCAAAGGTTGCCTATTAGTGCGCTTATCTGAAGAAAAAACCACCCTAAACTGATACCTCGTTCAACCCACACGAGGATCAGTCCCCATGAAAATTCTTTTGATCGGCGCAGGCGGCACCATCGGTTCAGCCGTCGACAAGGAACTGTCGCAACGCCACGAAATCATCCGCATCGGTCGCACCAGCGGCGACTTTCAGGTGGACATCAGCGACAGCACCTCGATACGCAAACTGTTCGAGCAGACCGGCAAATTCGATGCACTGGTGTGTGCCGCCGGCAACGTGACCTTCGCACCGCTCAACGAGATGACCGAAGAGAGCTTTGCCCTGGGCCTGAAAGACAAGCTCATGGGCCAGGTCAATTTGCTGCTGATTGGCCGCGAGTTCGCCAACGACGGCGCTTCGTTCACCTTCACCACTGGTGTACTCAGCCACGATCCGATCCGTAGCGGCGTTTCGGCCTCGCTGGTCAACGGTGCACTGGACAGTTTTGTCCGCGCCGCCGCCATCGAGCTGCCACGCGGCCTGCGGGTGAACTCCATCAGCCCGACTGTCCTCGTCGAAGCCATGGGCAGCTATGCCCCGTACTTCCGCGGCTACAAGCCGGTTCCTGCGGTAGATGTGGCCTTGGCCTACGCAAAGAGCGTGGAAGGCCTGCAAACAGGTCAGACCTTTCACGTCGGCTGACCGTCCTTTCTGACAGACGCGTTACTGGCGAGCGATCACACCGTTCGCCAGACGCTCGCGCCCGAACTGTCGCAGCCACTGTTGCATCGGCCGTTCGAACCATCGATGACAGATCAGGCTGGCACCCATCAGTACCGAAAAAAAACAGCAGCAACGTCCACGGTTGATAAAAGACGCTACGCCCCGGGAAGAATTTATCCGCCAGCAGCGCGGCGATAATTTGCAGCGGGAAGTGCAGCAAATAGGAGGCGTAGCTGATATCACCCAGCCACGCCAAACGCCGGGCGACCGGTTCCAGCAACTGATGACACGCCACAATGGTCATGATCGTCAGAGGAAACAACAGCGCAAACTTGATCAACGGCTGATCAGCGCCAAACAGCCACCATCCCGCCGCACAACCTGTCGTCAAACAAACTCCCACCCAACGTGTTGGCGCCCGTTGCAGCAGCCACGCTAGCCACACATAACCAACGCCACCGCAGAAAAACTGAACACGCCAAGGGTGATTTTGTACTGTGCAGGAAAGATCCAGGCCGCCACGGCGATCAACAAAAAGCTGATCAGCGCTGGAAAAGGTGAATAGCGCCACAGCAAGAAGAACGCCGCGTAGAGCAGCACGTCAACAGAGATCGACCAGGCCGGGCCATTGAAAGACCAGCCTTGTTCCAATCCCCACGCTGGGGCGAGAAAAATGTTCAACACACCGTGATAGACATCATTGAACAGATAAACAAAAGCGTTTCCCGTATCCCCTGTGTAGACCATCTGTAGCAGTGCAACAGCGCCGAAGGTTGCCAGATGCAGCGGATAGATACGGCTGAAACGCTCGATGAAAAACTGTTTTGCGGTCAGCTCTCTGCGCGCCACGGCATGACCGAACAACCAGAAAAAGATGAATCCGGACAAGCTGAAGAACAACGCAACCGCATCGCCACCCTGCCGATAAAACAATGAGAACACACTGTAGAAAGGTTGCTGTTCGGTTTGCAGCAGACCCGGCACTGCCCCTTGAAAAAAGAAGTGCTGCCAGTGCCAGAACACCACCGCCAATGCCGCGATTCCGCGCAGTACACCCAATGCGTACAGCCGTTTGGGGAAAACGGACAGGTGTTGGTGCACGCCGAAGTGGGCCCGATCCTGGACAACTGCGCCACTATGCTGCGACGCCCCCCCGGCAACTCAATCCCTGACACACAAGCCTTGTGATCACAGGCTTGCCTGAGTAACGTGGCGGCACTTGTCAGGAGACCCCAAGATGCGTGTTGCCCGTTCCTTAGTCCTCGTTGCCCTGCTTCCGCTGTTCGCCGCTTGCCAGTTGTTCGACGGTGAACGGCAGAGCGACTCCCATGTCGGCCAGACACGCATGCAAGGCCAGTTGACCGCGGCAGAGGGCAAACTGCTGTTCCAGCCGTGTAACCAGGCAAACCGCTACGTGGTCAACGACACGGGCGGTACCAGCGTCCTGCAGCAGGCCGCAAACCTGGCGGATAAGCAGGGCAAGCTGTTTGCCGACGTGCGCGGGCGGGTTGTGGCCGGCAGCGGTGGTGACGGCCAGCTCGATCTGGAGCAGTTGTACCGCGTCGAGCGCTCGAGCAACGCGTGCGATGATCCGAATTTCAAGCTGATGATCCTGCGCGCCGCCGGCCACACCCCGGAGTGGAGCGTGAAAGTCAGCGGCAAAGGCATGGTCCTCGACCGGGCCGGCCAGCCGCCGTTGGCCGTGCCTTACGTCGAGGAGCAACTGGGCGATGGCCGTTTCAACCTCAGCACCGAAGCCAACAACCAGCACATCGAACTGTGGGTTGCACCGCAACGTTGCGTCAACAGCAGCACCGGCAGCATCCAGCACATGAGCGCCGAACTGCGCATCGACGGTCAGGTACAGCGCGGCTGCGGGTATTTCGGCGGATCGCGCGACGACTGATCGTTTAAGCCTCACGGGCCTGCGCCTTTGAGGCTTATAATCGCGGGCTTCAAACGCCCTGGCGCAGTTGTGCGCCCCGCGAACCGGATCCCGCCATGTTACGAATCACCGAACTCAAGTTGCCGATCGACCATCCCGAAGAAGACCTGCGCCCTGCCATCGTGCAGCGCTTAGGGCTTGCCAGCGATGACCTGCTCGATTTCACCTTGTTCAAGCGCAGCTACGATGCGCGTAAAAAGTCCTCCGAACTGTGCTTCATCTACACCATCGACCTTGAAGTTCGCGATGAGGCGGCGGTACTGCACAAGTTTGTCGATGACCGTAACGTCAGCGTGGCGCCGGATGTCAGCTACAAAGCGGTAGGCCAGGCACCGGCCGACCTGAGTGCGCGGCCGATCGTCATCGGCTTCGGTCCGTGCGGTATTTTCGCCGGGCTGCTGCTGGCGCAAATGGGCTTCAAGCCGATCATCCTCGAACGCGGCACCGAAGTACGCCAGCGCACCAAGGACACCTGGGGCCTGTGGCGTAAAAGCGTGCTCAACCCGGAATCCAACGTGCAGTTCGGCGAAGGTGGCGCGGGGACATTCTCCGACGGCAAGCTCTACAGCCAGATCAAGGACCCGAAATTCCTTGGTCGCAAAGTCCTGCACGAATTCGTCAAGGCCGGTGCCCCGGAAGAAATCCTCTACGTCAGCAAACCGCACATCGGTACGTTCCGTCTGACCGGCGTCGTGGAAAACATGCGTGAGCAGATTCGCGCCCTCGGCGGCGAAGTGCGCTTCCAGCAGCGTGTCACCGACGTGTTGATCGACGATGGCCAACTGGTCGGCGTCGAACTCAACGGTGGCGAGCAGATCCACTCCAAGCACGTGATCCTGGCCCTCGGCCACAGCGCCCGTGACACCTTCCGCATGCTCCACGGCCGTGGCGTGTTCATGGAAGCCAAGCCGTTCTCGGTGGGTTTCCGCATCGAGCACCCGCAGTCGCTGATCGACCGTGCGCGCCTGGGCAAATACGCCGGCCACCCGAAACTGGGCGCCGCCGACTACAAACTGGTGCATCACGCCAAGAACGGCCGTTCGGTCTACAGCTTCTGCATGTGCCCGGGCGGCACCGTGGTGGCGGCGACGTCCGAGCCGAACCGCGTGGTCACCAACGGCATGAGCCAGTACTCGCGTAACGAGCGCAATGCCAACTCCGGCATCGTCGTCGGCATCACCCCCGAAGTCGATTATCCGGGCGGCCCGCTGGCCGGTATCGAGCTGCAGGAACGCCTGGAATCCCACGCCTTCGTGCTGGGCGGCAGCAACTACGAAGCCCCGGCGCAACTGGTCGGCGATTTTATCGCGGGCAAACCGTCCACCGAACTGGGCAGCGTCGAGCCGTCCTACAAGCCCGGTGTTGCCCTGGGTGATCTGGCGCTGGCACTGCCGGCTTTCGCCATCGAAGCGATTCGCGAAGCCTTGCCAGCGTTCGAGAAGCAGATTCGTGGTTACTCGCTGCACGACGCGGTGTTGACCGGCATCGAGACCCGCACCTCCTCACCGCTGCGCATTACCCGTAACGAGTCTTTGCAGAGCCTGAACGTGAAGGGCTTGTTCCCGGCCGGTGAGGGCGCGGGTTATGCGGGCGGGATTCTGTCGGCGGGTGTTGACGGGATTCGCATTGCCGAGGCAGTGGCCCGGGATATCCTCGGCCTGGAAGCCTGATACCAGTCTAATGTGGGAGCGGGCTTGCTCGCGAAGACGGTTTCACATCCAACATATGTGTTGGCTGATCCACCGCTTTCGCGAGCAAGTCGGATCGCCGCACCGCCGCTCCCACATTTGATCTTCTGTGTGTCAGATATTGGCGCGCAGTACCGACGCCGGCAGCGCCTCACCCCGCTCCACCGTCGCTGCCACCGCAGCCATCAAACCACTCAGCTCATACCCTTGAGCCTTGAGCCAATCCTGATCGTAATAGGTCGTGGCATAGCGCTCGCCGCTGTCACACAGAATCGCCACCATCGACCCCGTCTCCCCCGCCGCCTTCATATGCTGGGCGGCCATCAGTGCGCCAATGAGGTTGGTCCCGCTCGACCCACCCACATGCCGCCCCAGACGCTCCGCCAGGTAGTGCATGGCCGCCAGTGACAGGGCATCCGGCACCTTGACCATCGCGTCGATCACCTTGGGCAGAAACGACGCTTCCACGCGCGGCCGGCCAATGCCTTCGATACGCGAGCCGTGGTCCAGCCGCAGGCTGGCATCGCCGGTCTGGTAGTAATCGAAGAACACCGAACGCTCGGCATCGGCACACAGCACACGGGTGCAATGCTGGCGATAACGCACGTATCGGCCCAGGGTGGCCGTGGTGCCACCAGTGCCGGGACTGGAAATCAGCCAGCTCGGCTCGGGATGCTGCTCGAAACGCATCTGCTGAAAGATCGACTCGGCAATGTTGTTGTTCGCCCGCCAGTCGGTGGCGCGCTCGGCGTAGGTGAACTGGTCGATGAAGTGTCCATCGTGTTCACGAGCCAGGCGCTCGGACTCGGCGTAGATCTGGGTCGGATCGTCCACCAGGTGGCTTCGGCCACCGTAGAAGGCGATCTGCGCAATCTTCTCCTTGGACGTGGTCGCCGGCATCACCGCAATGAACGGCAAGCCCAGCATGCGAGCGAAGTACGCTTCGGAAATCGCCGTGGAACCGCTGGAAGCTTCAATGACCGGCGCACCGGGTTTGAGCCAGCCATTACACAGCGCATACAGGAACAGCGAACGGGCCAAGCGGTGCTTGAGGCTACCCGTGGGGTGGCTGGATTCATCCTTGAAGTACAACTCGATGCCCGGAAAACCCGGCAGCGGCAAGGGGATCAAGTGGGTGTCGGCGCTGCGCTGGAAATCGGCTTCGATGATCCGGATCGCTTCGCGGGACCACTGTCGGTTGTCGCTCATGATGGTTTTCTCGTTGTATCGGGCAGGAGTCGGCCTTTTAACAAGGCTCATCCGACAAGCTTAGGAAAAAACCTGCGTCCAGCACAGGTACAGATGAAATCCAATACGCCCGGCAACTGCTAGGCTCTGGTCGGTGCTGAGGGATCAGTCTGTAACGACATATAACAAAAAAGAATATAACTTTTGTTTTAACAACTAACAGTACTTGTTAGGGTGTAACACCTTTTGAACTCACAGATGGAGAGCGACCTTGCCTCTGCGTAGCACTTTCACGCGTTTCTTTCAGTTGGAAGCTGCCAGCGGTCTGTTACTGATCGCCGCTGCCGTTCTGGCTCTGATTATCAACAACTCGCCGCTGTCGTGGCTGTACAACGGCCTGCTGGACACCCCCGTGGTGGCCCAGATCGGCGCGCTGAAAATCGCCAAACCGGCGTTGCTATGGATCAACGACGGCCTGATGGCACTGTTTTTCCTGCTGATCGGTCTGGAAGTGAAGCGCGAAGTCCTCGACGGCCAGTTGTCCAATCCGTCGCAAATCGTCCTGCCCGGTGCCGCCGCCATTGGTGGCATGGTGGTGCCGGCGCTGATCTACTGGTACCTCAATCGCGACACGCCAGCCGCCCTGAACGGCTGGGCAATTCCGACCGCCACCGACATCGCCTTCGCCCTTGGCGTGCTGGCGCTGCTGGGCAAGCGGGTTCCGGTATCGCTGAAACTGTTCCTGATGACCCTGGCTATCATCGACGACCTCGGCGCGATCATCATCATTGCGATCTTCTATTCCGGCGCGCTGTCGACCCTGTCCCTGGCGCTGGCCGCGACCTGCATTGCGGCGCTGATCGGGATGAACCGGCTCGGCGTGGTCAAGCTCGGACCGTACATGATCATTGGCTTGATCCTCTGGGTCTGCGTGCTCAAGAGCGGTGTCCACGCCACCCTGGCCGGCGTGACCCTGGCTTTCTGCATTCCGCTGCGCACGAAAAATGCCGAGCCTTCGCCATTGCTGGCCCTGGAACACGCCCTGCATCCGTGGGTGGCCTATGGCATCCTGCCGCTGTTCGCTTTTGCCAATGCCGGCCTGTCCCTGAGCGGTGTCACCGTCGAAAGCTTCACTCACCACGTTCCCATGGGCATCGCCATCGGGCTGCTGCTGGGCAAGACCGTCGGCGTCTTCGGCCTGACCTGGCTGGCCGTGAAAACCGGTATCGCCGCCCTGCCCCAAGGCGCCAATTGGGGCCAGATACTGGGCGTGGCGATTCTCTGCGGCATTGGTTTCACGATGAGTCTGTTTGTCGGCTCGCTGGCCTTTGAGCCAGGCGTGAGTGATTTCGCCGGGATGGACCGCATGGGGATCTTGACCGGTTCGATTCTGGCCGCGCTGATCGGTTATGGGGTGACAGCGATGGCGAGCCGCAAGAGCTCCAACCTGGCATCCTGATAAACCGATAACGCCTGGCACCAATCAAGACTCACCTCAGCTAAAAACAAAAAACCCGATCAGTCACCTGATCGGGTTTTTTGTTTATCCGGTGTTTGCGCTTAGTGCGAAACGCGGCTGGTGCCATTCACACTTGCGATGCGCACACGCTCGCCAACACGGAACACTTCGTTCGGCTGAACTTCCTGAACGTAGGCGCGCATGCTGCCATCGTCTTCGCGTACGGTGATTTCCACGCCTTGGGTGCGGGTCAGGCCTTCTTCAGCAGCCGAACCGATCAGGCCGCCGGCCACAGCACCGATGACGGCAGCAACGACGCTGCCTTTGCCGCCACCAATGGAGCTGCCGCCAACGCCGCCGACCACTGCACCTGCAGCACCGCCGATCGGGGTTTTGGTGCCTTCGATTTTCACCGGACGCAATGCTTCGATGGTGCCCATGCGAACGGTCTGCACACGACGCGCCTCGTCACGGGAATAGGAGTCACCGGTCAGGCTCGATTGGCAACCAGTGAGCAACATCGCCATCGTGGAAAAGGAAGCAACCAGCAGAACAGACTTACGCATAGCATCAACTCCAAAGAAACAGATATTCATTAAACTCCGCAGCTTGACGCCTGTCACGGTATCGCCCGGGTAAAATTGGTTTGATTCAGGCTCCGTTAAGGCGCCGCCACGAACTCACACAGTAGCGGCAAATTCGCAAAGCTGCCCCACTGGCCAAGGATTTCAATGGACTACTTTATCATTGTCGTCACGACTGTTGCCGGTTTGTACTTCCATTGGTGGTTGTATGTGCGGATCAAACGCTGGATGGACCGCGACCTGGCGCTAGCGCTGGCGGGCAAGGACGAGCAGAAAAAAGCCTTCATGCTCGAACAATTGGCGAGTGCTCAGGCGCAGAAGATCAAGCGTCGAGACCTGCCGAAGTGGCTGGAGGCCGCTGCAGCAGGCTATCCCGGTCGGTAGACTGCTCAGGGTGCCAGACGTTCAAGAATCCAGTCGGCGCCCTGCTGGCGGTAATTGAGGCGGTCGTGCAGGCGGCTTGGGCGGCCCTGCCAGAATTCGATGCGCTCCGGCAGCAGGCGATAACCGCCCCAGTGTTCCGGGCAATGCGGCTGGGTGTCGCTGAAACGTTGCTCGGTGTCCTTGAGCAGCGTTTCGAGCTCGCCACGACCGGCGATCACGCGGCTCTGCGGCGATGCCCAGGCCCCCAGACGACTGCCCAGCGGACGGACTTGATAATAGGCGTCGGACTCTTCAGGCGTGACCTTCACCACCCGCCCTTCGATGCGCACCTGGCGCTCCAGCGCCGGCCAGAAAAACGTCATGGCCGCGAACGGATTCGCGGCCAGGTGCTGACCCTTGGCGCTTTCGTAGTTGGTGAAAAAGGTGAAGCCCTGTTCGTCCAGGCCCTTGAGCAACAGAATGCGACAATGTGGCCGACCGTCCTGGTCGACGGTAGCCAGGGTCATGGCGTTGGCTTCCACCGGCGCCTGTTCGGTTTTCACCGCGTCGGCGAACCACTGGTGGAACAGCGCAAACGGCTCGGCCGGGGCTTGTGCCTCGGTCAGGCCATCACGGGTGTAGTCACGACGCATATCAGCCAGGCCCTGGGTCATGGCGCATTCCTTTTGGTTAGCGAATCACTGTTTTGCAGTATCGGTGGCAACGACTTTCTTGTCAGCCGCGGAGGCTTTGGCTGGCGTGGTCTTTTTTGCCGGCGTTGCGGTTTTCGCTGGTGTTTTCTTGGCCGGTGCTTTTTTGGCTGGCGCCTTTTTCATGGTCGGGACGGCCGCTTTTTTTGCAGCCGGGGCTGGTGTCACAGGCTTGGCGACCGGTTTGACGTCAGCGGCAGCGACCATGTTCACAGGCGCCGGGGCCGGCATGTTGTACTTGCTCAGCAGCGCGACCATGGTGTTCTGTGGGGTCACCAGCAGTTCCACGCGGCGGTTCAACGCACGCCCTTGCACGCTGTCGTTGGCGGCACGCGGTGCATCACCGCCCAGGCCACGCAACATCAAGCGATCACGCTGCAAACCACTGAGGCGGAAAATTGCCGCAACGGCCTGGGCACGCTCCTGGCTCAGTTTGACGTTGGCAGGCGCAGCGCCGGACGTATCGCTGTGGCCGAGGATCAACACAGCGGTCTTTGGATCGGCTTCAAGGATCTTCGCAACCCGGGTAAACGGGCCGAGTGTGACCGGCAGCAGCATGGCTGGACGATCAGGGTTGAACGAGCCTTCGACCGGCGCAGTCACCACCAGCACGTTTTCGCGGCGCTCGAGTTGCATGTTGCTGCCCTTGACCGCCTCGCGCAGACGCGGTTCGTAGTCGTCAAGCCAGGCCTGGGTGACTTTCGGGTCTGGCATCGGCACAGCCTTGGCGGCGCTTTGCTCGCTTCCGCCAAACGGCCACCACCACTTGCTGGCGCTATCGGTTTCGGCCTTGGCCAGCGCAACAGGTTTGACTGCAGGTTTCACCTCCGGCTTGACCACTGGCTTGCCGGCGCTGTCGTCGGAACCGAACGGCCAGTACCAGTGGCTGCCGCTTTCAGTCTTGGCGACAGGTGCCGTCGCGTCTTTCTGTGGAGTCTGTGCGCAACCGGTAATAGCGAAGCACAGGGCCAAGGCGAGGGTTTTATTGGATGACATTGGATATCCACAAAAATGAAGTCAAAAAAATCAGGCCACATTGGCCGGTATAAACAGACGCTTTGAAACTGAAAAGGTTATCGGGTTCCAGCCCTGGAGCCCGATAGCCGCTTTTACAGACAAGTGGCCAGAACCCGCACCAGCTTTTGCGCGCGCGGGTCCATCAAGACGTACGGCCCCAGGGTATTTGTCACAAATCCGAAAGCCACATCGTGCTCCGGGTCGGCAAAACCGATGGAGCCGCCGGCACCCGGATGACCAAACGCCCGCGGGCCAAGGCCGAAGGTGGCATTGGCAACGTCCGGTTGATCGAGCATGCAGCCCAGGCCGAAACGGGTCCGGGTCAGTAAAGTCTTGTCCTCGCCGAGGCTGTGCTCACGAGTCAATTCATCGAGCATTTCGCTTTCCAGCAAGCTGCCGTCGAGCAGGCCGGCGTAGAACCCGGCCAGGCTGCGGGCATTGCCATGACCATTGGCGGCCGGCTGTTGCATGCGTCGCCACTCGGGTTTGTTGGTGCTGGTCATGATCGACGGCGGGTTAGTGAACGCCCGGGTCGTCATGGCCGTTGGCTCACGCATGGTTACTTGCAGCAGGCGCTGGGCGGCGGCATCGCCGACATTGCCCTTGCCCCGCGCAATGTGGGCCACGCGATGGAACTCTGCGTCGGCCAGGCCCACATGGAAGTCCAGGCCCAACGGTTTGGCAACCCGCGCGACGATGGATTCACCCGGCCCGCGACCGTCGGCACGGCGCAGCAATTCGCCGACCAGCCAGCCATAGGTGATCGCCGCGTAACCGTGGCCTTCGCCCGGCGTCCACCACGGCGTTTCGGCGGCCAGGGCGTCGACCATGGTTTGCCAGTCGTAAAGGGCTTCGGGGGCCAGTAACTCGCGCAATGCCGGAAGGCCGGCCTGATGACAGAGCAGTTGACGCAGGGTGACGGACTCTTTGCCGGCAGCGGCAAATTCGGGCCAGAAGCGCGCGACCGGGGCATCCAGTTGCAGCTTGCCTTCGGCCACCAATTGCAGCGCGGTGACGGCAGTAAAGGTCTTGGTGCAGGAGAACAGGTTGGCGATGGTATCGCTGTGCCAGGCCTCGGCCCCGTCCTTGTCGGCAGTACCGGCCCACAGATCGAGGACGGTTTCGCCGCCGACCTGAATGCACAACGCTGCGCCACGCTCCTGGGGATCGTCGAACAACGCCGCGAACGCCTCTCGCACCGCTTCGAACTTAAGCTCGTAATGACCCTGAATCTGCACCCGCAACTCCCCGGATTAACGCTCTACAAAGTGGTCGGCATTGTTCCAGCCCTTGAGGGTTTTGGGAACAGGGTTGGGCTGGATGGTTGTGGCGAGGGGACAAGCCCCCTCGCCACGGGGTTTCAGGGATTAATGGCCTTTGCCGGAATGCCCACCAGCGCCCTTCCCCGGCCCCTTGCCGGCCTCGGCCTTGCGGCCGCCCTCGGCGTCGTGGCTGGCTTTGTCGGCGGCGGCCGCAGCCTTCTCGGCCTCTTTGCCCAGTTGCTCGACTGTCGCCAGGTTGCTCTTGCGCACGCTGTCGACAAAACCCTGGAACGGCAGATCAGTGATGCCCACCAACCCGAAGTGACCGTTTTCACCGTCAAGCAAGCGCCCGGTAACCGGTTGATCGAGGTACTGGAACCAATGCACGCCGACAATCGACGGCTCGCTCAATGCCTGCTTGAGGAAGTTGGCATACGCCGGACCGCGGTCCTCTTCCTTCGCCAACGGCGTAACGCCACCCCAGAACGGGCCACGATCAGCCGAGCCGAAATTGAACTCGGTGATCAGCACCGGTTTGTCGAGACTGCGCAACTTGGCGAAGTCGTAACCATCCTGAGGTTGCAGGGTGTACATGTTGAAGCTCAACACGTCGCAGTACTGGGCGCAGGACTCCAGGGCTTGCGGCGTGCTGATCGCGAAACGGCCGCCGAGCAGCAACTGGTTCGGCGCGTGCCACTTGAGCGAGTCGGAGATGGTCTTGAAGTAAGTGTCGGCAAAGACCTTCTGGAAGTATTTGAAGTCGGCTTCGATTTCCGGATGCTCGGCGCTCGGGAGCGGTGGTACGAACCCCGGATCTTCCATCAGCTCCCAGGCTGGCAGATCAATGCCCCAGGCTTTCGACAGGCCAGCCTGATTGCGGTACTTGTCACGCAGTTGCTTGAGAAATGCGCGCTTGGCCGGCAC
This sequence comes from Pseudomonas sp. GL-B-12, assembly GCF_019955895.1. Taxonomy (NCBI): domain Bacteria; kingdom Pseudomonadati; phylum Pseudomonadota; class Gammaproteobacteria; order Pseudomonadales; family Pseudomonadaceae; genus Pseudomonas; species Pseudomonas sp. GL-B-12. The sequence continues at coordinate 143,711 of NZ_JAHBCX010000055.1, read as the reverse complement.
GTCGGTGGTCATTTTCAAGGTGCCGTAGGCCAGGGCATAACGGGCTTTCGGGTCGTCGCCGGGACCGGCCCAGGCCAGTTCGTTGTCGGCGTAGTAACCGATCAGCCACGGATCGTCACGATGGTCGCGGGCAGCAATCGCCACTGCACGCTCGGTGGCCATGGCGAAACGCGGGTCGAACGGGTCGGGCATGCCGCCCCACCAATCAGTGCCGGTGCTGATGCTGGCGTAGTCGCCGACGATCGACAGCGGCAAGGTGTACGGCACGCGATCCGCGTCGCCCAGTACGGGTGCGCTCCAGTTGCCGATGGTGTTGAAACCCCAGGCCTGCAAACGATCAAGGGTGTGACTGGCCCAGCGCTGCTCGTCGAACTGCGCCTTACACGGTTCGGCAGGTTTTGGCTCTACGGCTGTCGCTTCTGTCGCTTCGGTCTTGGCCGCTTCGGCGACACCGGCCTTGGTATCGCTACCCTTCGCGCACGGATCGCCATTCAGACGTTGCAGATTGGCGCCGTAGAAGTCGTACCAGCGCCCGGCATTGTAGCCGCGGCCCTGATCGGCTCCGTTGCCACCACGGTTGTCGCCTTCGCCGTAATGACTGGCCAGGGCCTCTTCAGCCTTGGGCAGGGATTCGAACATCCATTCGCGACCGGCAACGTAGGTCTGGTTGACGTCTGCAGCGACGGTGTTAACCCCTAGCGAATAAAACGGATGGCCTTCCGGCGTCACCAGATACCAGCGTCCGTCGCGTTTCTCGGTGCGGAAAAAGCCGCTGGCCTTGAAGGACGGGCCTTTGGTCAGACCACCGAACTTGTCCAGGGACGACTTCTCACGTTCGGCCAGCCAGGTTTTCAGTTGCTGCTGCTCTTTGGCGGCGGCGCTTTTCAGTTGTTCGTCGCTGCTGATTTTTTCCGGCCATTTGTCCCGGGTCGACTGACCGTAAGCATCCACCAACCCGCCATACACGGCTTGGGTGACCGACTCGCCGTCCTGCACACCAAAACGCTCCAGCAGGATGCTTTGCGCGGCTTTGGGCTGGTCCATCGACAAACTCACCGACACCACCTGGCTGAGATCCAGTTCACCGGCGCTGCTGGCCAGCAACACTCGCTGACCCTCGACGGTCATTGGCATCGGCGGGCCAGCCTTCATGCCCTGGCTCAGCGGTGATGTCGCGTACAAAGGCACCAACAGGGTTTGCGCAGGCCCCGCCGGCAGATCGACGCGGCTGACCAGTGTCTTGCCGTCGTTGCTCTGGATGGTCACGTACAGGGTCAAGGCCCAGTTCATCGCGCTCTGGATCCGCAGGCTCATGACGCCCGACTGCGACCAGTCCCAGGCACCGGTTTGCGGGGTCAGGCGCAAAGTCGGCCGGGCGACCGGGTTGAACGTCACCCGGCGCAGCACTTCGCCCTCGGGGGTTTGCTCGGCGTTGGATTGCGGCAGGCTGGCGTCCTGAGTCGCCACCTGGACCACGTCGGCGGGGCGCACAAAGTTGAACAGCATCTGCTGGCTGGCGGGGGCGGCCAACAGCGGTGTTGCGAACAGCAGGGCAAAAACAGCAGGCAACGAACGGCAAATCATGAGAACGAAATTCTCCCTAACGACCTTCAATGGGCCAGTGAAAAAGCGGTGGCAGAGAGATAGACAACGCGGTGGGCAAAACTGCCCACCGGTGCTTCAGGAAATTTCTCGACGGAACGGCGGCAACGCGTTGAGGATGGCTTTGCCATAGCGCTGGGTCACCAGGCGCCGGTCGAGCAAGGTGATGGTGCCGCGATCTTCTTCGGTGCGCAGCAAGCGACCGCAGGCCTGGACCAATTTCAGCGAGGCGTCCGGCACGGAGATTTCCATGAATGGATTGCCGCCCCGGGCTTCGATCCACTCGGCCAGCGCCGCTTCGACCGGATCATCGGGCACCGAGAAAGGAATCTTGGCAATGACCACGTGCTCGCAATAGGCACCGGGCAAGTCGACCCCTTCGGCGAAGCTCGCCAAGCCGAACAACACGCTGGAGTCGCCGCCATCGACTCGCGCCTTGTGCTTGTTGAGGGTTTCCTGTTTCGACAGGTTGCCCTGGATGAACACTTGCTTGCGCCAGTCGCGGTCGAGGCCGTCGAACACGTCCTGCATCTGTTTACGCGAGGAAAACAGCACCAGCGTGCCCCGCGAGCCTTCGACCAACTCGGGCAGATCACGAATGATCGCGGCGGTATGCGCCGCTGCATCACGCGGATCGGCGTTCAGGTTCGGTACCCGCAACACACCGGCGTCGGCGTGATGGAACGGGCTTGGCACCACCGCCGTCACGGCCTTTTTCGGCAAGCCGGCGCGCATGCGGAAGCGGTCGAAAGTGCCGAGGGCCGTCAAGGTCGCCGAAGTCACCAGACAGCCATACGCCACGTTCCACAGGTTGCGGCGAAGCATTTCCGCCGCGAGGATGGGGCTTGCGTTGACTTCGATGTCGAACAGCGAACCGCTTTCGGCCAGGGTCAGCCAGCGGGCCATCGGCGGGTTGTCTTCCAGGTCTTCGACGGTGAAGGCGGTCCACAACTCCCAGTTGCCGGAAGAACGCGACAGCAGGCTGCCGAACAGCGGATACCACTCTTCGGCCTGGTTGCTGGCGATGCCAATGTTGACCTCGCCGTCCATGCCTTCCTTGAGCAGGTCGGTCAGGCGGGTAAACAGATCGGTCAGGCGCGCGAAGCCTTTCTTCAGTTCGATGCCCATTTCACGCATGTGCTCGGGAATCACCCCGCCGACGAATCGATGACGCGGGCGCTCGCGGCCTTCGACGTCTTCGCCGGGTTTGAAATCGGCAATCTGCTCGCACGCGGTAAACATGAACTGCTGCTGGGTCTTGATCTCCCGCGCCAGCTCCGGCACCTGCTCGATCAACTTGCCCAGGTCCCCCGGCAGCGGGTGCTGGGCCAGCAGTTTGGTGAGGTTCTTGGCAGTGGTTTCCAGCCAGTCGGCGGTGGAGCGCAGGCGCGTGTAATGGGCGAAGTGGCCGATGGCCTTGTCCGGCAGGTGGTGGCCTTCGTCGAACACGTAGATGGTGTCGCGCGGATCCGGCAGCACGGCGCCGCCGCCCAGGGCCAGGTCGGCCAGGACCATGTCGTGGTTGGTAACGATCACGTCGACCTTGCCCATGCCTTCGCGGGCCTTGTAGAAGGCGCACTGGCCAAAGTTCGGGCAATGGCGGTTGGTGCACTGGCTGTGGTCGGTGGTCAGCCGCGCCCAGTCGGCGTCTTCCAGGGCGGTGGACCAACTGTCGCGGTCGCCGTCCCACTTATTGCCGGCGAGTTTTTCGATCATGCTGGTGAACAGCTTCTGGCTGGCCTCGTCGACCTCGATCTTGAAACCTTCTTCTTCGAACAACTGCGCCGTGGCGGTCTGCGCGTGGCCTTCCTGAAGCAACATGTCGAGCTTGGACAGGCACATGTAGCGCCCGCGCCCTTTGGCCAGGGCGAAGCTGAAATTCAGCCCGCTGTTGCGCATCAGGTCAGGCAAGTCCTTGTAAACGATCTGCTCTTGCAGGGCCACGGTGGCCGTGGCGATCACCAGGCGTTTGCCCGCGGCCTTCGCCGTGGGAATCGCCGCCAGGCTGTAGGCCACGGTCTTGCCGGTACCGGTGCCGGCTTCCACCGCGACAATTGCGGGATCGCCACTGCGCCGGCCTTCGTCGTCGGTGTCGATGTCACCCAGGACCTTGGCGACTTCGGCGATCATCAGGCGTTGGCCGTAGCGCGGCTTGAGGCTCTTGGCTTCGAGAAAACGCGAGTAGGCGCCCTGGATCGTGGTTTTGAGTTCGGTGCTGATCATGGATTGTCGGGCGCAAAAAACGCTGGATAAATTTTCAGTGGTTCGGATCGCCGCTATCATACCCCGCTAATTAATCCCGCGCAGAACGGAGTACCCCAATGACACCTTTTAGCCTCATTTATAGCCTGCATGTACTGGCGGCCCTGGTCTGGGTCGGCGGCATGTTTTTCGCCTGGATGGTCCTGCGCCCCGCCGCGATCAAGGCACTTGAAGGCCCTGCCCGGCTGAAGTTATGGATAGAAGTGTTTCAAGGTTTTTTCCGCTGGGTCTGGGTGGCGGTCGTGCTGTTGCCAGTCAGCGGCGTGGGCATGCTGCATATGCACTTCAACGGCTTTGAAACCGCACCGCGCTATGTGCAGGTGATGATGGGCCTGTATGTGGTGATGACCGCGCTGTTTATCCGCATCCAGGCGCTGATGCTGCCGGAACTGCGCACCGCCGTGGCAGAACAGGATTGGCCCGCGGGTGCAGCGGTGCTGGGGCGGATCCGCAAGTTGGTGGGGATCAATCTGATGGTGGGGTTGGCTTTGGTGGCGATCGCTGCGGCTCGGCCGATGTTTTGAAGCAAATGTAGCCGGAGGGGGCTTTTGTGGCGAGGGGGCTTGTCGGAACGCCGCATCGCCCCGTTGGGTTGCGAAGCGACCCCTGATTCGGTATCCGCAATTTCTCTGAAGGCATGCGGTGCCCGGTTTGCGACGGCTTCGCCGCCGAACGGGGGCAAGCCCCCTCGCCACAGGGCTCTCGGCGCTTCTTACATCCGCTGCACTGTCACCGAACCCGCCGCGCCTTCAGACCCCGGCTGCCCATCCGCGCCAGGTTTACCGTTCTTGCCGCCATCAGCCTTGTAAATCAGGCAGCCCTTGGCCTTGCCACCCGCGCCCGGTTTGCCGCCTGGGCCGGCCAGGCCACCGGCACCGCCGGCCACCTGAACTTTGATCCGGTCTGCCGGGAAGTCGTGCGGCACTGCCAGTTTGACCAGCGCCCCCGGTGCGCCCGGCTGACCATTGCTGCCATCACTGCCATCCGCGCCACGACCGGCCTGCCCCCAGGTACAGCCCGGTTCCTGGCCGTTGGCCCCATCAAGACCCACAAACCCCGGTGCGCCCGCACCACCGCGAGCATCAACGATCAATTGCGGAGCGTTCAGTGCCTTGATCTGCAAATCGAGGTTACGTCCGGATCGGGCAGCCTTCTGATAGGTCCCCGGTGCGCCACGCGCGGTGATCTGGCTGCCTTCGGACAAATCAGCGCGACGGACCTTCAGCGCCAGCGCCTGTTCCCCCGGCACGATGGCAATGCGCGCTTCACGCCCCAGATGCAATTCACCCACCGTGACTTCGGTCACGTTCGAGGGAATCAGCAAGGTGCCGTAATCGGCCACTTCCAGGCGTTCCAATTGCAGGGTGCTGGCGGTATTGGGCAAGCGCATCAGCGAGTTGGGTTCGACACTCACCACCTGTGCGCTGGCCAATGGGCTGATGAGTGCGGCGAGCAGACAGAGTTTACGCATGGGAAGCCTTCGAAGCGGTGGGGGCTGGAATGGTTTGCAGGTGGAACACACCGAAAATGACGATCTTCAGGCGGTCAAGCCAGGGATGGGCGCGACCCCGGAGGCTGCGATAGCACAGCAACGCTTCCAGAAGATGGATGAACCCCAACAGGCCACCGGCCAGATTGACCAACGGGTGCAGCGGAAAGACGAAGGGTGTGAGCAGATTGACCAGCACCACCGACCAGAACAGCAGGGTCAGTACCCGCCCCAGCCCCCATAAGACTTTCATACGCGCCCCCGATGAGAATTATTGTTTGCGCGCACAGTAACGGCTTCCACGCGGGTTAAGCCAGAGGGCAACGGAAAAATCTTCATGGGGGCCGCCGAACGGCCGTCGCCGCGTTCACACCTGTCGCCCGACGGCTCTATCTCTTGGCTCAGCGATTTATATGCAGGTCCACGCGACGGTTTTTCGCACGGCCTGCTTCTGTTTCGTTGTCGGCAATCGGTTGGCTCGCGCCCTTGCCTTCGCTGGTGACTTTGTTCGGCGCGACACCCTGGCTCAACAGGTACTCCGCCACGCTGCTGGCACGCCGCTCCGACAAGGCCTGGTTATAGGCATCCGAACCGACGCCGTCGGTATGGCCGACCACCTTGATGCTGACCACATCGGCATCCTCAAACTTGCTCATCAACGCGTCCAGTTGACTCTTCGCCGTCGGGGTCAGGTCGGATTGATTGAAGACAAACAGTACATCGCTCAGAGTAATGACTTCGGATTGCGCAGGTTCGGCCTGGACGCTGTCCGGATACTGCGGCGCCGGGCAACCGCGATGGTCGACCGGGGTATTGGCGGGGGTGTCAGGGCAACGGTCGCGTCGGTCGAAAACGCCGTCGCCGTCTTCGTCGCCATCCTGGGCATAGCAGATCAACCCACCGGACAAGATACCCAGCGCCGCCCCACCCGCGGCCCAACTGCCACTTTCGATTGCGCCCAGGCCACCACCGACCAGGCCGCCGATGAGGCTGCAAATTGGCCAGGTTCGTTGATTGAGGGGGGCAGTACCATCGCTGTGGGTCGCGCAACCGGTCAACAGGCTGCCAAGTAGCAGAACCGGCAAGACGGTCCTTGTGAGAACGATCATATTGAAAGCTCCTGTGTACCGGCCAATACCGGTTACACAGGAGTAAAGACCCGCATCCGCGACTGCACAAGGCGCGGATGCGAGGGGGGCTTAACGCTGGATTTTGATTTCGGTACGACGGTTCTGTGCACGACCGTCAGCGGTTTTGTTGTCCGCAACCGGCTGGCTTTCACCGGCACCGACAACCGACACGAAGTTGCTGCGAGGTACGCCTTGCTCGATGAGGTATTCAACCACCGAGTGCGCGCGTTTATCCGAGAGTTTCTGGTTGTAGGTATCGCTGCCCACACTGTCGGTATGGCCGGTTACGGTCAGTTGAGCAGTCGGGGCTTCGGCTTTCAGGCGAGTGGCAATCTTGTCGAGTACCTGTTTGTCGGACGAGGTAAGCGTGGCTTTATCAAACTGGAAGTGAACATCGCGGATGACGATGGTTTCTTCCTGGACCACAACCGCCTCTTCGACCACAGGTGGTGGTGGTGGGCAACCGTTGGCATCGACCCGAACGCCTTTAGGCGTGCCAGGGCACTTGTCGCGACTATCCAGCACACCATCGCCGTCTTCGTCGCCATCACCGTGCACCCAGCAATAAGCCGCTGCCGTACCGCCGACGAGCAGAGCACCATACCCTGCCCATGCCGAGCTTTCGGTCGCACCGAGGCCCGCCCCCACAACACCACCAACCGCCGCACAGGTCGGCCAGTCGGTTTTCTGCAAACCTGCGCAACCAGTCAAGACACTGGTTAGCAGAACCAAGGGTAATGCTGTCCGAACTATGCTCATCTAGTTTTCTCCTGAGGGATCGGCTTAGAACCGATTCAGGTAGTAAAGACCCGAGTTTTAAACTCCGCCAGCAATAGGCCATGCTGTTTATTCGCGTATTAACGGCAGCTTGGCGCTTTTGTCGCCAGGGCGCTCTAGGCCCAAACGTTCGGGCAGGCTAGTCTTGGCAGATCTGATTGAGGATCTTCGATGATTGCAGGTATTTCTTCACGCACGCCGCAGCAGGCACTGGCCGCTTTACTTGACCGATATGCCCCCGCGCGCCTGTTGTTGATCGGCGCCAGCGAGTTCCCGGCACTGGAAGCTTTCAAACTCGCCCACCCGGACAGCTGTGTTGCTTTCGCTGCCCCCGGGCCGTTGCCCGACGAGTTGGCGGCCCGCCGTTTCGACCTGGCCCTGGTGGTCGATTGCCTGGAGCATTTGCCCAAGCGCGACGGCCTGAACCTGCTGGGCGGCATTCGCAACCTCAACGCCAGCCGTATCGCAGTGCTGGCAGACCTGCCGGCCTGTGGCTGGCAGGAAACCGACTTTTTCTCCCTGGCCCTGCAAGCCAGCGAACGCTTTCAACGGGACGAACAGGTCTTGACCCTGTTTACCTACGATCTGTTTGAATACAAACAAGTCCCCGACTGGCTCAATTCGCGCTTCTGGGCCAATCCGGAAAACTTCGGGAAATACTGGTGGTAATGCAATGAGTACATCCATTTGCCCATGCGGCAGCGGCACCCTGCTCGACGCCTGCTGCGGTCACTACCATGCCGGACACCCGGCGCCCTGCGCGGAAGCCTTGATGCGCTCACGCTACAGCGCCTATGTGCTGGGGTTGGTCGACTATCTGGTGGCCACCACCCTGCCCGCCCAACAGGCCGGCCTGGACCGTCAATCGATCAGCGACTGGAGCGCGCAAAGCACGTGGCTGGGCCTTGAGGTGGAAAGCTCCGAGGTGCTGGGCGGCCAGCCTGAACACGCTTTCGTGACCTTCACCGCGCGCTGGCACGACAGCAATGGCGAGCACAGTCATCGAGAGCGCTCATCGTTCGTACAGAACACCGGGCGCTGGTATTTCATCGACCCCACCGTGCAGCTCAAACTCGGACGCAATGACGCGTGCCCGTGCGCCAGCGGGCAGAAATTCAAGAAGTGTTGTGCAGGGTATTTCAGCAGTTAGGACATGGAATGACTGTCCACCACGCTGGACCTGCCGAAGGCTGCGATCTTTTGGGTCTAGACTGGGGCTCAAGGGAGAAACACCACGATGATCATCCGCCGCGGCGCACTCTGTCTGCTCACGTTGTTCCTGACACTGGGACTCGGCGGCTGCGCATCGTGGTTCGACGACGACTTGCCGGACCCCGAGGTCCATCTGCTGAAGATCGAGGTGGTCAGCGCCAAACTGCTGGAACAGAAATTCCTCCTGCATTTTCGCATCGACAACCCCAACGACAGTGACCTGACCGTGCGCAGTCTGGAGTACCGCGTTCACTTGGGTGACATACTGCTGGCCGACGGCGAGTACGAACACTGGTTCACCATCGGCCCCAGGCACAGCGCTTACTTCAAGGTGCCGATCCGCACCAACCTGTGGTCCAAGGTCCGTGATCTGGCCAAACTGCTGAAAAAATCCGATCAACCCATTCCCTATCGTCTGGAAGGTGAACTGGAAACCGGTATATTCATCGCCCACTACGTGCACCTGGCGCGCAATGGCGTGATAATCGCCGCCGATTTAATTCCGGAGCAACACCGATGACCCAGCAACCCCATGTCCACGGCCCTGACTGCAACCACGATCATGACCATGACCATGACCATGACCATCACCACCATGATCACGACCACGGCCATGTCCACGGTCCGAACTGCGGCCACGCTCACCAGGAACCGGTGCGCAATGCCCTGAAAGACGTCGGCCGCAACGATCCGTGCCCATGCGGCAACGGCAAAAAATTCAAGAAGTGCCACGGCGCTTGATGCTTCGGGCGAAGATTAGCTTCGCCTGTTGAATCACCGCCCTCTCCTGTGGGAGCGAGCTTGCTCGCGATGACGGTGGCACATTCACTATGACTGTGTCAGTCAGACTGCCATCGTCGGAACGCCGCCCGGAGCAAGCTCGCTCCCACAGGTGCTTAGTCAGCTGACAGGATCTGCGCGCTGCTTACAACCGTCGCATACTCGCCGTGCAAATTCCCCAGCGACATCGCATGCACCTTTTCGGCGCTATGGGCATGGCCGAAAAAGTCAGCCTTGTCGAAGGTAAAGCACGAATCCTCGGCCACCCACGTATCAAACCCCAGGTTGCCCGCGGTACGCGCCGTGGATTCCACCGAGTTGTGGGTCGCGACACCCACGATGATCAACTGCCCGATCCCCGCCTCGCGCAAGGCAGCCTCCAGTTCAGTTGAGCAAAATGCATCCGGCACCTGCTTCTGGATCAAGCGTTCACCGGCCATTGGCTGAAACCGTTCCTGAAACTCCACCCCCGACTGCTGCGGCCAGAACACTGAGTCCTCCGAGCGGGACAGGTGCTGCACATGGATCACCGGCCGAGCGGTACGCCGCCAATGGCCGAGCAATTCCAGCATGCGCTCTTCAGCCTGAGGGTTATTCCTGCGGCCGAGCCTGGGATGCAGGATGCCTTTTTGTTGATCGATGATGATCAGTGCCGCGTTTGCCTTGAGCTCCATGCCGACTTTTCTCCAGGATTGTTGAGCGTGTCGCACTTCAACATCCCCCATTGCGACTGGCAAGGCTGCGATCTTTCGGATAATCAGACAAATCCTGAAATAACCTTGTACCCCGCTTGCGCGGCCACCTCCCGCTCACTAACGTAGCGCCTTTATTTCGCGCCGCCGCCTCTACCCCCGCAGGAGCTTTGCCATGGCCTCGCCAGCCCTTACTCATTTTCTACCCCGGTTCGGCGTTGCCGCAGCAGTGGCCGGTGTGTTGAGCCTGACCGGTTGTCAGAACTTCAACGCCCAGGACACCCTCCCGCCAACCTCCGGCGTACAACCACTCAAGGGCCTGGCGCAGAGCGTTTCGGTGCGTCGCAATGCCATGGGCATGCCGCTGATCGAAAGCAACAGCTTCCACGACGCGCTGTTCACCCTCGGATACGTGCATGCCAGCGACCGCATCACCCAGATGGTCACCCTGCGCCTGCTGGCCCAGGGCCGTTTGGCCGAGATGCACGGTGCCGAACTGTTGGACGCCGACCGTTACATGCGGGCGGTCAACCTGAAGAAAAGTGCTGGCGAGTTGTACAAGGCTTCTTCGCCACGCCTCAAGCGTTTCTTCGAAGTCTATGCGCGCGGGGTCAACGCCTACCTGTTCCGCTACCGCGACAAACTGCCGGCGGACCTCGCGGCCACTGGTTACCAGCCTGAATACTGGCAGCCGGAAGATTCCGCGTTGATTTTCTGCTTGTTGAACTTCAGCCAGTCGACCAACCTGCCGGAAGAAATTTCCTCGCTGGTACTGGCCCAGACCGTCACCACTGACAAACTGGCGTGGCTGACGCCGTCGGCTCCCGACGAAAAACTGCCGGCCGCCGAAAGCGAAAAACTGCAAGGCATCAAACTCAACGGGCAAGTGCCGGGGCTGGCTGAACTCAGCAAAGCCACGGGCCTGCTGTCGGACCTCAACCTGCTGGGCGCCACCTCGTCGAACAACTGGGCCATCGCCCCGCAACGCAGCCGCAGCGGCAAGAGCCTGTTGGCCAGTGACAGTCACGGCCCGCTGGGCGTGCCTTCGTTGTTCAGTTACGTGCAGATTCGCGCGCCGAAGTATCAGGCGTCCGGCGTGACCATCGCGGGCCTGCCGATGGTGCTTGGAGGTTTCAACGGCAAGGTGGCCTGGAGCATGACGTCCGTGATGGGCGACAACCAGGACCTGTTCCTGGAGAAGATCCAGCGCCAGGGCAACGGGCTCACCTACGAAAATGCCGGGAAGTGGCAGCCGGCGATCGTGCGTAACGAAACCTACTTCGTCAAAGGCCAGCGGCCGATTCGCGAAGCCGTGTACGAAACCCGCCATGGCCCGCTGCTCAACAGCGCCCAGGGCACCACGCTGGCCAATGGTTTCGGCCTGGCCTTGCAGACGCCGAACTTCACCGACGACAAGACCCTGGACGCGTTCTTCGACCTGTCCCGCGCCCAGAGCGTCGAGAAAGCCTCGGATGCCAGCCGCGAAATCCGCGCCATTGCGCTGAACCTGGTGTTCGCCGATGCCAGCCACATCGGCTGGCAAGTCACCGGTCGTTACCCCAACCGCCGCGAAGGCGAAGGCTTGCTGCCCTCGCCGGGCTGGGAAGGTCGATACGATTGGGACGGTTACGCCGACCCGATGCTGCACCCGTACGACCAGGACCCGGCCCAGGGCTGGCTCGGCACCGCCAACCAGCGGGTCATTCCCCATGGCTATGGCATGCAGTTGTCCAACTCGTGGGCGGCACCGGAACGTGGCGAGCGCCTGGCCGAACTGGCCAGCGCAGGCAAACACGACAGCCGCAGCCTGATCGCCATGCAATACGACCAGACCACCACCTTCGCTGCCAAGCTGAAGAAAATGTTCGAAGCGCCGGGCATGGCCCAGCCACTCAAACAAGCCATGGACGCCTTGCCGGCGGCCGATCGCGCCAAGGCACACGAAGCCTACAGCCGCTTGATGGCGTTCGACGGCAAGCTCGGCCCGACCTCCACCGATGCGGCCATCTACGAATTGTTCCTGCAGGAAAGCACCCGACAGATCTTCCTCGATGAACTGGGCCCGGAAAGCAACCCGGCGTGGAAAGCTTTTGTCGCCGACGGCAAGCTGTCCTACGCGGCCCAGGCCGATCACTTGCTCGGGCGTGAGGACAGCCCGTTCTGGGATGACGTGCGCACCGCGCAGAAAGAAGACAAACCGGCGATCCTCGCTCGCAGCCTCGCCGCCGCGATCAGCGCAGGCGACAGCCAGTTGGGCGGCGATCACAAAGCCTGGCAGTGGGGCAAACTGCATCGCTATGAATGGAAAAACAGCAGCGGCCAGACCGTACGCGGACCGCTGCCGGCCGGTGGCGATCACACCACACTCAACACCGCTGCCTTCGCCTGGGGCCAGGACTTCAACACCACGCTGGCGCCAGCCATGCGCTTTATCGTCGACTTCGGCCAGTCCGAACCGCTGATGGCACAAAACGGCACCGGCCAATCCGGCAACCCGGCCAGCCCGAACTACCTCAACAGCATCGAACCGTGGCTCAAAGGCCAGTACATGAGCCTGCCGATGCAGCCGCAGAACTTCGACAACGCCTATGGCAAGGCGCGGTTGACGCTGACCCCAGGAAAGTAACCCCGCCCTTTACCTGTGGGAGCGAGCCGGCTCCGGGCGGCGTTCCGACGATAGCGATTCAACATTCAAAATAGAGGTTGAATGTTGAATCGCCATCACCATCGCCGTTGCGCTGACGCAAGGACAAGTCGTGTCGACGAGGTAGGGAGCCTGGTGACCCGGCTCAGTCAAACCGTTCTTTTGTGGCGAGATGATTTGGTGCACCCATTTCCCTGCGCCCGTTTTCGTGCATAAATCTGTTTCCGGCCATTTCCAAGTACCTTTTAAAACGCTTGTTCGGCACTCTGGTTCGGAAATTGCTACTTTCAACAGGTCTTACGCTTTCCAGTAACAATAATTCTGCGCCACAGGCGCTCATATTGGTTTTTAGGGATTGAATAATGAAAAAAGCATTGCTGACCCTTTCTGCACTGGCGTTGTGCATGGCTGCTGGCTCCGCCATGGCGAAGGAGTACAAAGAACTGCGTTTCGGCGTTGACCCTTCCTACGCACCGTTCGAGTCGAAAGCGGCCGATGGCAGCCTGGTAGGCTTTGACATCGATCTGGGGAACGCGATCTGCGCCGAACTGAAGGTCAAGTGCAAGTGGGTCGAAAGTGACTTCGATGGCATGATTCCCGGCCTCAAAGCCAATAAATTCGACGGTGTGATCTCGTCGATGACCGTTACCGAAGCCCGTGAAAAAGCCATCGATTTCTCCAGCGAACTGTTCTCCGGCCCAACCGCCTACGTGTCCAAGAAAGGTTCTGGCGTGACTGAAGACGTCGCCTCGCTCAAGGGCAAGACCGTCGGCTACGAACAAGGCACCATTCAGGAAGCTTATGCCAAAGCCGTTCTGGACAAGGCCGGCGTGAAAACCCAGGCCTACGCCAACCAGGATCAGGTCTACGCCGACTTGACTTCCGGTCGTCTCGATGCAGGGATTCAGGACATGCTGCAAGCCGAAATGGGCTTCCTGAAGTCGCCACAGGGTGCCGAGTACAATGTCAGCAAGCCGGTCGACAATGCTTTGCTGCCAGCCAAAACAGCCATCGGCATTAAGAAAGGTAACACCGAGCTGAAAGCACTTTTGGATAAAGGTATCAAAGCGTTACACGATGATGGCACCTACGCCACCATTCAGAAGAAACACTTTGGCGATCTGAATCTGTACAGCGGCAAATAATGCCCGGCGCCCATCTCTCGATGGGCGCTTTTTTCATCCGATCAGGTTGCTGATTTATGTTCGAAAACCTACTGGAAAATCTGGGGCTCTCTGCCTTCAGCCTCAAGGGCTTCGGTCCGCTGCTGATGCAAGGCACCTGGATGACGATCAAGTTGTCGGCGTTGTCGCTGTTGGTGGCCGTGTTGCTCGGGCTGCTCGGCGCCAGTGCCAAGCTGTCAAAAGTCAAACTGATGCGCGTGCCTGCCCAGCTCTACACCACACTCATTCGTGGCGTTCCGGACCTGGTCCTGATGCTGTTGATCTTCTACAGCCTGCAAACCTGGCTGACCTCTTTTACCGATTACATGGAATGGGAATACATCGAGATCAACCCGTTCAGTGCCGGGGTCATCACCTTGGGCTTCATCTACGGTGCGTATTTCACTGAAACCTTCCGTGGCGCGATTCTCGCCGTCCCAAGGGGTCAGGTCGAAGCGGCCACTGCCTATGGCCTCAAGCGCGGCCAGCGTTTCTGGATCGTGGTGTTCCCGCAGATGATGCGTTATGCCCTGCCGGGTATCGGTAACAACTGGATGGTGATGCTCAAGGCCACCGCCCTGGTGTCGATCATCGGCCTCGCCGACCTGGTCAAGGCTGCCCAGGACGCCGGCAAAAGCAGCTATCAGCTGTTTTACTTCCTGGTACTTGCCGCGCTGATCTACCTGATGATCACCAGCGCGTCCAACTTCATTCTGCGCTGGCTTGAACGTCGTTACTCCGCCGGTACCCGGGAGGCCGTACGATGATCGAACTTCTGCAGGAATACTGGAAACCCTTCCTCTATAGCGACGGCAACAACATCACCGGCCTGGCCATGACCATGTGGCTGCTCAGCGCTTCGATCTTCTTCGGTTTTATCGTGTCGATCCCGCTGTCCATCGCCCGTGTATCGCCGCACTTCTACATCCGTTGGCCGGTGCAGTTCTATACCTACCTGTTCCGTGGCACGCCGCTCTATATTCAGTTATTGATCTGTTACACCGGGATCTACAGCCTGGCCGCCATTCGAGCTCAGCCAGTACTGGACGCATTCTTTCGCGATGCGATGAACTGCACCATCCTGGCCTTCGCCCTGAACACCTGCGCCTACACCACGGAGATTTTCGCCGGAGCAATCCGCAGCATGGCCCACGGTGAAGTGGAAGCGGCCAAGGCTTACGGCCTGACAGGCTGGAAGCTGTACGCCTACGTGATCATGCCGTCGGCCCTGCGTCGTTCGTTGCCGTATTACAGCAACGAAGTGATTCTGATGCTGCACTCGACCACCGTGGCCTTCACCGCGACCATCCCGGACATCCTGAAAGTCGCTCGGGATGCCAACTCGGCGACCTTCCTGACCTTCCAGTCGTTCGGCATCGCCGCGCTGATCTACCTGACCGTCACTTTTGCGCTGGTCGGCCTGTTCCGCCTTGCCGAACGCCGATGGCTGGCCTTCCTTGGGCCGACCCACTAGGACTCAACCAGCTTCAGGAAACAACAGATGCGCCACCAGAAACATGACCTGCTGGCCCCGCTGCCCGGGACCGCGAGACAGATCCACAGTTTTCACTTCGGCCCCCAACCGGCCAACGGCAAGATCTACATCCAGGCCTCCCTGCACGCCGACGAAATGCCCGGCATGCTGGTGGCCTGGCACCTCAAGCAACGCCTGGCGGAGCTGGAAGCCGCCGGGCGCCTGCGCAGCGAAATCGTGCTGGTACCCATCGCCAACCCGGTGGGCCTGGAACAGGTGCTGATGGATGTGCCACTGGGCCGCTACGAGCTGGAAAGCGGCCAGAACTTCAACCGCTGGTTCGTCGACCTCAGTGAGGAAGTCGGCAACGCGATCGAAGACAAGCTCGGTGACGATCCGCAGCACAACCTGCAACTGATCCGCAGCAACCTGCGCGATGCGCTGGCCCGGCAGACCGCCGCCACCCAATTGCAATCCCAGCGCCTGACCCTGCAACGATTGGCCTGCGACGCCGATATGGTGCTCGACCTGCATTGCGATTTCGAAGCGGTCGCTCACCTCTACACCACGCCGGATGCCTGGCCGCAGGTCGAGCCGCTGGCCCGCTACATCGGCGCCGAAGCCAGCCTGCTGGCAACCGATTCCGGCGGTCAGTCGTTCGACGAATGCTTCACCCTGCTCTGGTGGCAGTTGAAGGAGCGCTTCGGCGAGCACTTCGACATTCCGCCGGGCAGTTTTTCGGTGACCGTCGAATTGCGCGGTCAGGGCGACGTCAATCACCCGCTGGCTTGCCTCGACTGCCAGGCGCTGATCGACTACCTGATCCATTTCGGCGCGATTGCCGGCGAACCCGCGCCCTTGCCCGACCTGCCCTATCCGGCGACACCGCTGGCCGGTGTAGAACCAGTGGCCACGCCCGTCGGCGGCCTGCTGGTGTTCACCGCGCTGCCGGGCCAGTACCTGGAAGCCGGGCAACTGATCGCCGAGATCATTGATCCGATCAACGATCGCGTCACTCCTGTTCACTGCTCCGCCGCCGGGCTGATGTACGCCCGTTCGCTGCGTCGCATGGCCACTGCCGGCATGGTGATCGCCCACGTCGCGGGCACCGAAGCCTATCGCAGCGGCTATCTACTTTCGCCTTGAGGATGCACGCCCCATGTACAAATTGACCATCGAAGGCCTGCATAAAAGCTATGGCGACCATGAAGTCCTCAAAGGTGTTTCGCTCAAGGCCAAGACCGGCGACGTTATCAGCCTGATCGGCGCCAGCGGCTCGGGTAAAAGTACCTTTCTGCGCTGCATCAACTTCCTGGAACAACCCAACGACGGCGCCATGAGCCTCGACGGGCAAAACATCCGCATGATCAAGGATCGTCACGGCATGCACGTGGCCGACGCCGATGAACTGCAGCGGATTCGCACCCGCCTGGCCATGGTGTTCCAGCACTTCAACCTGTGGAGCCACATGACGGTGCTGGAAAACATCACCATGGCCCCGCGCCGGGTGCTGGGCTGCGACAGGAAAGAAGCCGAGGACCGCGCCCGGCGCTACCTCGACAAGGTGGGGCTGGCGTCCCGTGTGGCGGACCAATACCCGGCATTTCTGTCCGGCGGTCAGCAACAGCGGGTAGCGATTGCCCGTGCACTGGCCATGGAGCCGGAAGTCATGTTGTTCGACGAACCGACCTCGGCGCTGGACCCGGAACTGGTGGGTGAAGTGCTCAAGGTGATCCATGGCCTGGCCGAAGAAGGCCGGACCATGATCATGGTGACCCACGAAATGAGCTTCGCCCGCAAAGTGTCGAGCCAGGTGCTGTTTCTGCACCAGGGCCTGGTTGAGGAAGAAGGCGCGCCGGAAGACGTGCTGGGCAATCCGAAAAGCGAGCGGTTGAAGCAGTTCCTGAGTGGCAACCTGAAATAACCGCTGGGAGGAGAAGTGGAAGCCGGGTTGCCGGCTTCCAACATCAGTCAACCGTTATGCCCCCGCTTCGTTTTCCAGCCTGAAACTGCCATTTTTCACTTGCAGACCATTAGCGTCCGTCCCACTGAAGCGCCCGGCAAACTGCGCGTCACCTCCCACCGTCAACTCGAGCGTTCCTGGATAAAGCTCTGCCTCCGAGTTGCCGATCACATGGATGACCATGGGAGATCCCTCGTTGAGTCCCAGGCTGAAACTGCCACTCTGGATGCCCATCGGTAAGTACACGTAAAACGCTGTCCCCTGACCGTTATCCGCCTCAATGCAATGAATGTCTGACCGCTGATAGAAATCGAGCCCATCCGTTACGCGAAACTGCATGGAGCCGACTGTCGTGATTACGTCGGCACTCAAATGCCCCGATCGATTTGCACTCACACTCATCTGAATGTTCCTTTTCATATTCGAAGTTAACTGTCTGATGCCCCTGTTAAAGGCCCCAGGGCACGCAGCTCCCAGATAGAACCACGGCCATGTCTATCGATTGGTTTCCCCGACAGACATAGTTACTTCCGAATATGTGCAGGCCGATTCAGACGCTACGTTCGTCTATAGCAACAACAGGCACAGGCCTGCTTGCTGAAGACAACAAGCGCAGCTCAACAGCCATGAATGGCGGAAATCGAAAATCAGGCAACAGGCGCAGGAGGCGACTCGTCCGGCAGAGTAGGCTCGCCTGGCTCGTTAGGCTGTTCATTCGGGGTATCAGGATCAGGCTGGCCGGGGATACCCCCTGCCATGCTGACGGGCGGATGTGCCAACAAGGACCAGGCCAGAACACCCACCTGGTTGGGTTCAAGCCTTGCCAGTTCGGCACTGATTCGCGGATCGATCTTCATTCGGCACTCCTGAGCGATGGCCCGACCCGCCTTGCGCGGATCGGAACAGTACACCCCATAGAGTGTACGCCCGCTCAGGAATTCCCGGCATTTGTCGGACGGTTGACTCAGGTGCGAGGCAGGGTCACGCCACGCTGGCCCTGATACTTGCCGCCTCGGTCCTTGTAGGACACTTCACATTCTTCGTCAGACTCAAGGAACAGCATCTGCGCCACGCCTTCGTTCGCGTAGATTTTCGCCGGCAGATTGGTGGTGTTGGAGAACTCCAGGGTCACGTGACCCTCCCACTCAGGCTCGAGCGGCGTGACGTTGACGATGATGCCGCAGCGCGCGTAGGTGCTTTTACCCAGGCAAATGGTCAATACATTGCGCGGAATGCGGAAGTATTCGACGGTGCTGGCCAGGGCGAAGGAGTTCGGCGGAATGATGCACACGTCGCTGTGGATGTCGACGAAGCTGCCGGCATCGAAGTTCTTCGGATCGACGATGGCCGAATTGATGTTGGTGAACACCTTGAAATGATTGGTGCAACGAACATCGTAGCCATAGCTCGACACCCCGTAGGAGATCACACGGCTATCGTCACTGCCGCGCATCTGGCGCTCGACGAAAGGCTCGATCATGCCGTGTTCCTGCGCCATGCGGCGAATCCACTTGTCCGATTTGATGCTCATGGCGGGTGTCCTGAATAGCGAGGTCGAAAAATTCTGTCCGGCATCTTACCGGGCGCGCCGCCGGGTTCAAAGTCCGCGGTGCAATTCTCGCCGAACAGGCAGGAATTACCTGCGCTGGCGACGAACCGTCACACCGCCGATCCTTAAAACAGAGAAACCTGTGCAAGAAGCATTGGCACGTTCCGGAAAAAGGGTTAAGGTGGCGTCACTGTGCTGCTTGTGTCACTGAGAATCTCTACACGATATGTTGAATTTCGATCCAACCATCTACAAGAATTTTTCCTGCTCTTTGCACTCAGTCTCGGCCAGGGTTCTTCCTGAGTCGCAGTTATCTTTGTTCAAGGAGTTACACCATGTCTAATCGCCAAACCGGTACCGTTAAGTGGTTCAACGATGAAAAAGGCTTCGGCTTCATCACTCCACAATCCGGTGACGACCTGTTCGTTCACTTCAAAGCTATCCAGTCCGACGGCTTCAAAAGCCTGAAAGAAGGCCAACAGGTTTCTTTCATCGCTACCCGCGGTCAGAAAGGCATGCAAGCTGAAGAAGTTCAAGTTATCTAACTTGTACTTGCTTTAGTAAAAAGCCCCGCCCTCAACAGCGGGGCTTTTTTGTGGGCGAGTGTTTTGTCCACGCAAAAAAAGATCGCCGCCTTCGACAGCTCCCGGGTTGCCCCTGCAGGAGCTGTCGAAGGCGGCGATTTTCCGATTTGCTTACCAGGTCACGCCAAACCCTGCGGTGTAGCGTGTCTTGTCCAGATCCGCATCTTCGGTGCCGCTGATGATATCGCGCTCCGCCTTCAGGTTCAGCGAAGCCCAGTCAGTCACCTTGTAGCGCAACCCCATCTCGGCATCGAGCGCGTAGTCGGCCACATCCGACAGCGGCTTGCCGACCTCACCATTGGTGAAGAACTCGACACGCTTGCCGACCAGGTAGCGGTTGTAGTCCCACTTCATGGCCAGGGCGTAGAAATTGTCCTTGCTGCCATCGGAAAATTCATAGTCCGTGCGGTTGATCAGCGAGCCCAGGGAGAACGCCCCGAGTTCGTTATCCCAGAACTGATAGCCGGGACCGGTACCGACCGTGCGTTGCCGGGAAAGGTCTTCGACCTTGTCGCGCTTGTAGACCAGGCGCCCCTGCCAGAACCATTGCTCGGTCAGGAATCGGTCGATGGAATACTCCGCCCGCCAGTTGTCCGTGGTCACCA
This sequence comes from Pseudomonas sp. GL-B-12, assembly GCF_019955895.1. Classification (NCBI taxonomy): domain Bacteria; kingdom Pseudomonadati; phylum Pseudomonadota; class Gammaproteobacteria; order Pseudomonadales; family Pseudomonadaceae; genus Pseudomonas; species Pseudomonas sp. GL-B-12. Next base: position 123,785 of record NZ_JAHBCX010000055.1, on the reverse strand, counting down.
CGTCGTCCTGGAACTCACGGTTGTATTCACCTTCAGCGGTGTGCCGCCAGCGACCGTGTCGCGCACTGGTCTTGAAATCGATGTCGTAGTCATCGGTGTCGTTTTCCGCCCGCTGATAATCCAGCGCGATATCGACATTGCCTTTCCACACCAGATCCTCGACCACCGGTTTTGGCTTGAGAATCTGCTGAATGCTTGCCAGCTCGACCGTCTTCGGTGCCTCGCCGTTGGCCAGCGTGACCTTGCCGGCGTCCGCCGCTTTCAGTGACTTGGCTTTCTCGCCACTGTAGGCATCCTGTTTGACCAGCAACTCCTGATCGCTGTCCAGGGTCTTGACCTGTTTCCAGTCGATCGTCACCGCACCGGCGTACTCGGTCTGGATCAGCAGCTTGCCGCCATCGAACAGCGTGATTTTGCCGCTCAGCTTGTCTCCGTTCTTCAACCACACGGTATCGGCAAGCAAGGGAGTGGAAGCACCAAGGGCAGCGAGACACAGCAGGGATCTGGACAACATAAGCAAAATACGGGCTCAGGCTTGCGAGAAAAGTCGGCATTATCCGTAGGAACAAGGCCCTGACAAGGACTGACCCGACTATTTCTGTTGAGTTCATTTCTCAACTTCCTGTGCAGGAATTACTCTACAGACGTAAAGCAAACTTCTTCAGGACTGACGGACGTGACCGATCCAACCGATGAATCCGAGAGTGCAGCGCAAATCCGACGCACGGCGCTGTATTTGACACTTGCCCAAGTACCGGAGGGCAAAGTCGTCAGCTACGGCCAACTGGCCGAGCTTGCAGGACTGGGTCGCGCCGCTCGCTGGGTCGGCCGCACCCTCAGCCAATTGCCGAGCGACAGCAAATTGCCCTGGCACCGTGTTCTGGGCGCAAACGGGCGTATCAGCCTGCCGGTGGGCAGCCCTTCGGGTGATGAGCAGCGCGCACGATTACGCATGGAGGGCATCAGTATCCTGAATAATCGTGTTGATATTCAGCGCCATGGCTGGCGTCCGGTAGAGCACAGCGGTTAGAGTGCGCGCTTTGTTTCCGTATTTCTTGAGGCAGACTCCAGCCCATGCCCCGTAAAACCTGGCGCGCCGCGCTCGCCGCTTATGCCAGCCCTTCGACACTCGTGCTGTTGCTGCTTGGTTTCGCCGCCGGCCTGCCCTACATGCTGGTGTTTTCGACGCTTTCGGTCTGGCTGCGTGAAGCCGGCGTGGCGCGTGAAACCATTGGCTATGCAAGCCTGATTGGCCTGGCATACGCCTTCAAATGGGTCTGGTCACCCTTGCTCGACCAATGGCGACTGCCATTGCTCGGCAAACTCGGTCGACGACGATCCTGGCTCGTGCTGTCCCAGGCACTGGTCATCCTTGGCCTGATCGGGATGGGTTTCTGCGACCCGCAAAAGCATTTGTCCTGGCTGATTGCCATTGCCGTCGTCGTCGCTTTCGCATCAGCGACGCAGGACATTGCGGTAGACGCCTACCGCCTTGAAATCGCCGAAGACAATCGTCAGGCCGCACTGGCCGCCAGCTACATGTCCGGTTACCGGGTCGCTGCGCTGCTGGCCACTGCAGGCGCGCTGTACTTCGCCGAAGGCTTTGGCTCCACCGGCTTCAACTACAAGCATTCGGCCTGGGCCGGCACTTACATCCTGTTCGGAGTGCTGATGGTCCCGGCACTGCTGACCTCCATGTTCATGCGCGAACCACCCGTGCCGTTGCGCACGCAACTGCAGGCCGGGCGCTACAGCTTCGTGCATCAACTGGCCTCGGTGTTCGTGCTGATCATATTGCTGGTGTCCGTGCCGGCCATGTTCACCCAGCTCTACAACACCGACTTCGCCAGCGTACTGTTCCAGGGCGTGAGCCTGCTTGACCTGTTGCTGGAGGACCGCGCCTTCCTGCGCGCGATTCTCTACACCACCCTCACCGCCCTGTGCCTCTCGGCCATGGGCCGTCGAGGCCTGGCGCCAGTGCTGACACCGGTCAACGACTTCATCCTGCGATACCGCTGGCAAGCGCTGCTGCTGCTTGGCTTGATCGCCACTTATCGGATGTCCGATACGGTCATGGGCGTGATGGCCAACGTGTTCTACATCGACCAGGGCTTCACCAAGGACCAGATCGCCAGCGTCAGTAAAATCTTCGGCCTGATCATGACCTTGGTCGGCGCTGGCATGGGCGGCCTGCTGATCGTGCGTTTCGGCATCCTGCCGATCCTGTTCATCGGCGGTGTCGCATCCGCGGCGACCAACATCCTGTTCCTGATGCTCGCCGACATGGGCCCCAACCTGAACATGCTGGTGCTGACCATCTCCCTGGACAACTTCAGCTCAGGCCTGGCGACCTCGGCCTTCGTGGCCTACCTGTCGAGCCTGACCAACCTCAAGTTCTCCGCCACCCAATACGCCCTGCTCAGCTCGATCATGCTGTTGCTGCCACGCCTGATTGGCGGCTACTCCGGGGTCATGGTGGAAAAATTCGGTTACCACGACTTCTTCCTGATTACCGCCCTGCTGGGCATCCCGACCCTGCTGTTGATCGCCTTGCACTGGTTCCAGGAGAACCGCCGCGCAGGCCCGACACCGACACCGGAACCAGTGCAGACCCCGGTAGCCGAAGAATCGTAGGCTCTTTACGCAGGAAGAATCGCGGAGGGCCGAGTGAATCGCGCCCTCCTGCCACACTACCGACCGCACGCCTGTACGCCAGCGGAACTCGCCCGTACAATGCTCCGTCATTTCTCGTCATCAGCAATCGATAACGGCCAACCATGCGCACCAGTCAATTTTTGCTCGCCACACAAAAAGAAACGCCTTCCGACGCGGTCGTGATCAGCCACCAGCTGATGCTGCGCGCCGGCATGATCCGCAAACTCGCCTCGGGCCTGTACACCTGGCTGCCGATGGGCTTGCGGGTAATGCGCAAGGTCGAAGCCGTCGTTCGTGAAGAAATGAACGCCGCCGGCTCTCTCGAAGTGTTGATGCCGAGCACGCAACCGGCTGAGCTGTGGCAGGAATCCGGGCGTTGGGAAGAGTACGGCCCTGAATTGCTGCGCTTCAAGGATCGCCACGGTCGCGACTTCTGCGCAGGCCCGACCCACGAAGAAGTCATCACCGATCTGATGCGCAACGAATTGAGCAGCTACAAGCAGCTGCCAATCAACCTGTACCAGATCCAGACCAAATTCCGTGACGAAATCCGCCCACGTTTCGGCTTGATGCGCGGCCGCGAATTCATCATGAAGGACGCCTACTCGTTCCACGCTGACCAGCCTTCGCTGCAGGTCACCTACGACCGCATGCACCAGGCTTACTGCAACGTATTCACCCGTCTGGGCCTGAAGTTCCGCCCTGTTGATGCCGACAACGGATCCATCGGCGGCGCCGGTTCCCACGAGTTCCACGTGCTGGCCGAGTCCGGTGAAGACGATATCGTTTTCAGCAACGGCTCCGACTACGCCGCCAACATCGAAAAAGCCGAAGCCGTGCCGCGCGAAACCTCGCGTGCCGCTGCGACTGAAGAACTGCGCCTGGTCGACACGCCGAACGCCAAGACCATTGCGCAACTGGTTGAAGGCTTCAACCTGCCGATCGAGAAAACCATCAAGACCCTCGTGGTGCACGCAGAAGAGAAAGGCAAGCTGATCGCCCTGATCATCCGTGGCGACCACGAGCTGAACGAAATCAAGGCCGCCAACCAGCCAGGCGTTGCCAGCCCGCTGGTCATGGCCTCGGAAAGCGAACTGCGCGAGGCCATTGGCGCCGGTGCCGGTTCCCTCGGCCCGTTGAACCTGCCGCTGCCGATCATCATCGACCGTTCGGTCGAGCTGATGAGCGACTTCGGCATCGGTGCCAACATCGATGACAAACACTACTTCGGTGTGAACTGGGAGCGCGACCTGCCTGTTCCGACCGTTGCCGACCTGCGCAACGTCGTGGCCGGCGACCCGAGCCCGGACGGCAAAGGCACCCTGGAGATCAAGCGCGGCATCGAAGTCGGGCACATCTTCCAGCTGGGCAACAAGTACAGCAAAGCGATGAAGTGCGAAGTGCTGGGCGAGAACGGCAAGCCGGTCACCCTGGAAATGGGTTGCTACGGCATCGGCGTGTCCCGCGTAGTGGCGGCTGCCATTGAGCAGAACAACGACGAAAACGGGATCATCTGGAGCGACACCCTCGCGCCGTTCCAGATTGCCCTGGTGCCACTGCGCTACGAAACCGAACAGGTTCGCGAAGCCACCGACAAGCTGTACGCGGAACTCACCGCTGCCGGCTTCGAAGTGCTGCTGGACGACCGCGACAAGAAAACCAGCCCGGGCATCAAGTTCGCGGACATGGAGCTGATCGGCATTCCACACCGGATCGTGGTCAGCGACCGCGGCCTGGCCGAAGGTAACCTGGAATACAAGAGCCGTACCGAGGCCGACGCCCAAGCGCTGCCGGTCGCCGACGTGCTGTCGTTCCTTCAGGCCCGCATCCGCCGCTGATAGCAGATATAGAGACGTCATGTTCAAGCGAAACACCTTAGGCCTCGGTGGTGCCGCCTTGTGCGGCGCACTACTGGTCAGCGGCTGTGCCAACCACATGTCGCAACGCAGCGAGCAAGAGGAACGGGTCGAGCGCAAATTGCTCGATCACAGCCTGCAGATCGATGTAGGTGAGCCCAAGGTGCTTGAGCTGCCTCAACGGCGGGTGAAAATCCACGAGCAGAAGACTTTCGAAGTCACCGAGTACGAAGTCACGCGTCATTACGATCGCTATACGCCGTACCAACCCTGGCGGGAGATTTACGAAATTCCGCTGGGCGCGGTGGCCGTGGTGGCGGGTATCGGTGCCAATGTGGTCAACGTGCTCGCCCTCGGCAATCTACCGGACAGCGTGACCAAGGACTGGCTGAGCTACGGTTTCGCCGGGCTCAACCCGTTCATGAACGTGCAGTCCCACGGCCGCGCGCAGCAAAACCTGGCCGGTATTGGTGAAGTCCAGCGCGACAAACGCACGGAGTACTCAAGCCTGCCTTGGAGCGAGCGTCCGGTCGAGGTCAAGGCCGGCAAGGAAACCTTCGAACTTACCACCGACAAAAACGGCATATTGCGCCTGAATCTGTTGGACAGCCCGTTCGCCGAACATGACATCAATCATCTGAGCCGGTTGCTGATCCGTGTAGAGGATGTCCAGGGCAACGTGCACAACGATTCCACCCTGGTCATCAGCAGCAACTTGCGCAGCAAGCTCTATGAGGCCCACGGGTTGATTTATGACGATCTCGAAGGTGACGAAGTCAATCAGTGGGTCCACCGGGTCAAACGCCTGTCGGAGTTGGGTCTTGAAGAAGAAGCCAGCGAACTGGAACAGAGCCTGATCGAACTGACACGCAATGATCCCGAGTTGCAGACTGAGTTTCTGAAGTCGCTGGCTCAGAATGGCGAGCGACTGGTGGCGAATCCGGGACTGAATTAACGGCTAAAGGCATCGCGAGCTTGCTCGCGATGGCGCCCTCACATTCATCACCCGACTACCGCTCAAACAACTCCATCTGCTCGAACCCGCCCCGCAAGTCCTCCAGCCGCACGCCGACGCCCAATAACCGCACCGGTTTTCCGCCGCGATTGAAAGCCTGGGCCAGCATCAACTGATAACTCCCCAGATCCCGCCCTGCCCCGGCCTGCTCCAATGTAGTCTGGGTGAAGTCATGGAATTTCACTTTGACGAATGGCTTGCCCGGACGATAACTGCTGTCGATTCGTGCCATACGACCCGCCAGGGTCTCCAGCAGCTCGGGCAATTTATCCAGGCAGCTCTTCAGGTCCGGCAGGTCAACGTCGTAGGTATTTTCAACACTGATCGACTGACGACGACTGTCGTTGTGCACCTCACGCTCATCGATCCCACGGGCCAGGCTCCAGAGTCGCTCGCCAAAGCTGCCGAATTCACGCACCAGCGCCAACTTGTCCCACTCGCGCAATTGCAGGCAATCGATGATCCCCAGCTTGCCGAGTTTGTCGGCAGTGACTTTGCCAACCCCGTGCAATTTGCTCACCGGCAAGCCACTGACAAAGTCTTCGACCTGGTCCGGAGTGATGACGAACAGGCCGTTGGGCTTTTTCCAGTCACTGGCGATCTTGGCCAGAAACTTGTTCGGCGCCACGCCCGCCGACACAGTGATATGCAACTGGTTGGAGACCCGGCGCCGGATGTCCTGGGCAATTCGCGTTGCACTGCCACCGAAATGCGCACTGTCCGACACATCGAGGTACGCCTCATCGAGCGAGAGCGGCTCGATGATCTCGGTGTAATCGCGAAAGATCGTGTGAATTTCCCTGGACGCTTCTCTATAGGCATCCATGCGTGGCTTGACGATGGTCAGGTCCGGGCACAGCTTCAAGGCATGCCCGGAGGACATCGCCGAACGCACCCCGTACGCTCGCGCCTCATAATTGCAGGTGGCGATCACCCCGCGCCGATCCGCCGCCCCACCTACCGCCAGTGGTTTACCGGCGAGGCGTGGGTCGTCGCGCATTTCGATGGCTGCATAGAAGCAGTCACAATCGACGTGGATGATCTTGCGTTGAGTCATAGCAAAGCCGTGTTCATGGCAAAGAAAAGGCGTCATGGCGTGCCGGACAAACAGTATCTCACCGACACCTGTATATAGCACCAGTAGTCTGAATGTTCTTTTCCAATCGTAGGAAGAGTCGATTGTGAATTTATTTTTTCAATCGAAAAATTACTTTCAATAGACGCGCAGGCCTTGTCCTGCCTGCCTCACAGACCGGTCGACCTCCCCTTTTGAACGCTAACCGATTGAACGGGAAGAGGTTTTGTCGGAATTGGAGGTTGACACCCGAGCGCATCTCTATAGAATGAGCCACACAGACGCGGGATGGAGCAGTCTGGTAGCTCGTCGGGCTCATAACCCGAAGGTCGTCGGTTCAAATCCGGCTCCCGCAACCAAACATCAAAAAAGGCTACTCGAAAGAGTGGCCTTTTTTGTGCGCGCTCGTTTTGTAGGGCCGAACACCGAAACAAGGCCTGGACGCTCAACGATTCCGAAACCGGAAATCGTTCTGATTCCGAAACTTTGGCCATCCCTGCGACCGCTTGCCGCAATTCAACGTTTATTTGACCTGGTTCAGGATTAACGGTTGACACCCCGGCATTACTCTATAGAATGCCGCCACACAGACGCGGGATGGAGCAGTCTGGTAGCTCGTCGGGCTCATAACCCGAAGGTCGTCGGTTCAAATCCGGCTCCCGCAACCAAACATCAAAAAAGGCTACTCGAAAGAGTGGCCTTTTTTGTATCTGTTGAAAAAGTCCTTTCGCAACAATGACCTGTCACTGTGAAGCAAGCCGTTTGGGGGGGCACCCATGCGCCGGGTTCAGACTATGCTCTATTGCAGGCTGAAGCCTTCACGACTGATGACGCGCCGTCCCCATTGCCCGGTGATTGGCGTTAATATTTGTGATTATTTTTTTCTGCAGGGATTGGTAACTTGGCTGGATACCCCCATCCTGTCGCGCACAATCCAAGAGGTGATTGATGCGCGCCAACTCGTCTGATTCACAAGACACTGTCACAGCGACACAACCGATCAATGCTGAGCGCCTGCGCCTGCTTGATCGATTGAGCAAATACCGTCAACCCATTGGCCTGGCGGTCACCCTGCTGTTGTTCGCGATCGCGCTGATTGCCTGTCGCCACCTGTTGAGCGAACTCGACCTTTACGCGCTGCACGACTCGATCCTCGACGTTCCGAAACCCGCTTTGATGGGCGCACTGGCTGCAACCGTGGTGGGCTTTATCATTCTGCTCGGCTATGAATGGTCGGCTAGCCGCTATGCCGGGGTGAGCCTGGCACCGCGCACGTTGGCGCTGGGTGGTTTCACGGCCTTTGCCATCGGCAACGCCATCGGTCTTTCAATGTTGTCGGGCGGCTCGGTTCGCTATCGCCTCTATGCCCGTCATGGCCTGGGTGCGGCTGAGGTCGCCCGCATGACGCTGTTCGCCAGCCTCTCGCTGGGTTGCGCCCTGCCGCCGCTGGCCGCCCTGGCGACGCTCAGCGACCTGCCAGCCGCGTCCACCGCCCTGGGGCTCTCAGAGACGTTGCTGGGCGTGGTGGCGAGCGCCGTGCTCGTGCTGTTTTCGGTACTGACCATCGGCATCTACCGTCGTCGGCTGCCGGAACAGCCTTACCCGGACAACCTGCTGGTCAAGGTCGGGCGCCGCACCTTGCGTCTACCCGGACGTCGCCTGACGTTCCTGCAATTGATCATCACCGCCCTGGACGTAGCGGCCGCCGCGACCGTGCTCTATCTACTGCTGCCGGAGACGCCACCCTTCGGCGCGTTCCTTCTGGTTTACCTGCTGGCTCTGGCCGCCGGCGTGCTCAGCCATGTGCCGGGCGGTGTCGGGGTGTTCGAGGCCATTTTGCTGGCGGCGTTTTCCGACACCTTGGGTGCTGCGCCACTGGCGGCCGCCCTGCTGCTCTATCGCTTGATCTACGTCGTCCTGCCCTTGCTGGTGGCCTGCCTGCTGTTGCTGATCAACGAAGGCCAGCGCCTGTTCCAGACACGCCAGACGTTGCGCGCGGCCTCAGGCCTGGCGGCTCCGATACTGGCGGTGCTGGTATTCCTGTCCGGCGTTGTCCTGCTGTTCTCCGGCGCCACTCCGGAAATCGATACCCGCCTGGAACACATCGGTTTTCTGATCCCTCATCGACTGGTCGATGCCTCGCACTTCGGTGCCAGCCTGGTCGGCGTTCTTTGCCTGCTGCTGGCCCAGGGGCTGCGTCGCCGGCTGTCGGCCGCGTGGATGCTGACCACCATTCTGTTGCTGGTCGGTGCCCTACTCTCACTGCTCAAAGGCTTCGACTGGGAAGAAGCCAGCCTGATGGTGCTGACGGCGAGCCTGCTCGGGGTATTCCGCCGCTCGTTCTATCGCCCCAGCCGCCTGACCGAAGTACCGTTCTCGCCGTTGTACCTGGTGGCCAGCCTGTGTGTGCTCGGGGCGTCGATCTGGTTGCTGCTGTTCGCCTATCAGGACGTGCCGTACAGCCACCAACTCTGGTGGCAGTTCACCCTCGACGCCGATGCTCCTCGCGGCCTGCGTTCGCTGCTCGGGGCTGCCGTGCTGCTGGTGGTGGTATCGCTGACCTGGCTACTGCGCACCGCGCGTCCGGTCATTCACCTGCCGACGCCCGACGAACTGGAGCGCGCCAGCAAGATCCTCATGGCTTCGGCTCAACCGGATGGCGGCCTGGCCCTGACCGGTGACAAGGCGCTGCTGTTTCACCCCAATGACGAAGCGTTCCTGATGTACGCCCGTCGCGGCCGCAGCCTGGTGGCACTATATGACCCGATCGGCCCGGGCCAGCAACGGGCGGAAATGATCTGGCAGTTCCGCGACCTATGCGACATCCACCACGCCCGTCCCGTGTTCTATCAAGTGCGCGCCGAGAACCTGCCGTACTACATGGACATCGGCCTGACCGCGATCAAGCTCGGCGAAGAAGCCCGGGTCGACCTCAAGCGTTTTGATCTCGAAGCCAAGGGCAAAGAGATGAAGGACCTGCGCTACACCTGGAACCGTGGTACTCGTGACGGCCTGTCCCTGGAAATCCATGAGCCGGGCCACGCGCCGATGGATGAGCTCAAGGTGATTTCCGATGCCTGGCTGACCGGCAAGAACGTCCGGGAGAAAGGCTTCTCGCTGGGCCGCTTCAGCGATGACTACCTCAAGCACTTCCGCATCGCGGTGATTCGTTTCGAAGGACGCCCGGTAGCGTTCGCCAACCTGCTCGAGACCTACGGCCATGACCTGGCCAGCCTCGACCTGATGCGTGCACACCCGGACGCCCCGAAGCTGACCATGGAGTTCATGATGGTCGGCCTGATTCAACATTATAAAAACCATGGATACGCGCGCTTCAGCCTGGGCATGGTGCCGTTGTCGGGGTTGCAACCCCGTCGCGGCGCGCCATTGACCCAGCGTCTGGGCTCGATGGTATTCCGCCGTGGTGAGCAGCTGTACAACTTCCAGGGCTTGCGCCGCTTCAAAGACAAGTTCCAGCCTGATTGGGAACCCCGTTATATGGCCGTGCCCGCCGGACTCGATCCGCTGGTTGCGCTGGCCGACACTGCTGCCCTGATCGCGGGCGGCTTGACCGGATTGGTGAAACGCTGATGATTCAACGCTCCTTGCGGTATGTATTGGGCACGCTGGTGATAGTGGCCCTGATTCTCGGTGGCGGTTACTGGTACCTGAAACGCCCGGCACCGGAACCGACCCTCGAATTGCTGACCCCGGCCGATGGTGCGGCGATGACCCGCGTCATCCCCGGTACCACGCCACGCGCCCAGGTGCTGGTGGCGGTCAACGAAGACCAGAAGCTCAGCGACAAGCAATTGATGACCCTGAGCCGCAGTGGCGCGGCGCAGATTGTCCAGGTGATCCTGCCCAAGGACTGCCTGCTGCAAAGCCGCGCCCTGCAATCGGGCCTGCGAGAACTCAAAGGCCCGGCGACCCTGGTCAGCGGCATCGGCCCTGGCGCCGTGCTGGCCTGGCGCTGGTTGTCCGAGCAGAAGAATGACAAGGCCCAGGCCATCTCGGTCGACCTGGCCCTGGAAAAGGGCGGCTGCACTCACCTGCTGCCGAAAAGCGCTGCCCACGGCCACTGGCTGGTCGCGTGGAACGACAACCCGGACGACACCAGTGCCGGCTTCGTGCGTGATCAACCGAACGCCGAAACCAGCATCAGCGACTACGACATCAACCTGCCGCAAGTGTTGAACAACGAACTGCGCAAGATCCTCGTCGGTGGCGACAAAGCCGCTGGCGGCCTGCAGATCCCGGTGGTCGAAGTGCCAGCAGGCCAGGCCAGGGACACCGTAACCCTGTTCCTGTCCGGTGACGGCGGCTGGCGCGACCTCGACCGCGACGTGGCGGGCGAGATGGCCAAGATCGGCTACCCGGTGGTCGGCATCGACACCCTGCGCTACTACTGGCAGCACAAGAGCCCGGAGCAAAGCGCACTGGACCTGGCTGAACTGATGCAACACTACCGGCAGAAATGGGGCACCAAGCGCTTCATCCTGACCGGTTACTCGTTCGGCGCCGACGTACTGCCGGCGATCTACAACCGTCTGGCCGAGTCGGAGCAGCAGCGCGTCGACGCCATTATCCTGCTGGCCTTCGCCCGTACCGGCAGCTTCGAGATCGAAGTCGAAGGCTGGCTCGGCAACGCCGGCAAAGAAGCCGCCACTGGCCCGGAAATGGCCAAGCTGCCAGCCGCCAAAGTGGTGTGTATCTACGGCGCGGAAGAAACCGACGAGAGTGGCTGCACCGACAAGACGGCGGTGGGCGAAGCCATCAAGCTGCCTGGCGGCCACCACTTCGACGAGAACTACCCGGCGCTGGCCAAGCGCCTGGTGGATGTGATCGAGAAGCGGCAGGCGAAGGAAGCCGAAGCGACCGCTCAGGAATGATCCGGACCCGCTGAACAAGAGCCCTCGCTACTTCACGGTAGCGGGGGCTTTTTTCATTCCAGCACTCACCACACATCTCCTGTGGGAGCGGGCTTGCTCGCGAAGGGGGCGTGTCAGGCGATATAGATGTATCTGACACACCGTTTTCGCGAGCAAGCCCGCTCCCACACTGGATCTTCATAGTCTTCCAGTTTTGTACTCGCCCACAAAAAAGCCCCCGCTGCCGTGATGGCAACGGGGGCGTTTTGATGGGACTTACATCTCCACCTGTGTCCCCAACTCAATCACCCGGTTCAGCGGCAGATTGAAGAATCGCAAATTGCCGTTGGCGTTCTGCAACATGAAGGCAAACAACCCTTCGCGCCAACGGGCCATGCCTTCGAGCTTGGAGGCAATGACCGTCTCGCGACTGAGGAAGTAGGTGGTACGCATCGGGCTGAAATCCAGTTCATCGAGGTGGCACAGTTTCAGCGCCTGCGGTACATCCGGCTCATCGGTGAATCCGAAATGCAGGATTACGCGGAAGAAACCTTCGCCGTAGGAGTCGACCTCGAAGCGCCGTTGTAGTGGCACCCGCGGGATGTCTTCGTACACCACCGTCAACAACACCACTTGCTCGTGCAACACTTGATTATGCAGCAGGTTGTGCAACAACGCATGGGGCACGGCATCCGCCCGCGCTGTCAGGAACACGGCGGTGCCCTGAACTCGATGGGGCGGTTGTACAGCAATGCTGCTGATGAAGATCGGCAGCGGCAATCCACCCTCATCGATGCGCTCGACAAGCAACTGCTTGCCGCGCTTCCAGGTAGTCATCAACACAAACAGCACAATACCGGCGATCACCGGGAAAGCCCCGCCTTGGACGATTTTCGGCACGTTGGCGGCAAAGTACAGGCCGTCCACCAGCAGGAAACCGAGCAGCACCGGAACGGCGAGAAGCGGTGGCCATTTCCACAACAGCAATATCACGGCCGACACCAGGATGGTGGTCATCAGCATGGTCCCGGTCACCGCCACACCGTAGGCCGAGGCCAGGGCACCGGAGGATTCGAAACCCAGCACCAACAGCACCACGCCGACCATCAGCGCCCAGTTCACCGCGCCGATGTAGATCTGGCCCTGTTCGGCACTGGAGGTGTGCCGGATGTGCATGCGCGGAATGTAACCGAGCTGGATCGCCTGACGGGTCAGGGAGAACGCACCGGAAATCACCGCTTGCGAGGCAATCACCGTGGCCAGGGTCGACAAGCCGACCAGCGGGATCAATGCCCAGCTGGGTGCAAGCAGGTAGAACGGGTTACGGGCTGCTTCCGGGTCACCCAGCAACAAGGCACCTTGACCAAAATAATTGAGCACCAGCGCCGGCAGCACCAGGAGAAACCAAGCGCGAGCAATCGGCTTGCGACCGAAGTGGCCCATGTCCGCGTACAGCGCTTCGGCACCGGTCAATGCCAGTACTACAGCGCCGAGAATTGTCACGCCCATGCCCGGGTGGTCGATGAAGAAGCGCACGCCCCACACCGGGTTCATCGCTTCCAGGACCTCTGGATGCTGGCTGATGCCATAGACGCCCAATGCACCCAGCACAAGGAACCAGGTGACCATGATCGGCCCGAACAGAATGCCGATGCGCGCCGTACCGTGACGCTGGATCAGAAACAGCGCGACCAGCACCACCAGCGACAGCGGCACGACCCAATGGTCGATGCCTTCGAAGGCCAGCCCCAGGCCTTCAATCGCCGACAGCACGGAAATCGCCGGGGTAATCATGCTGTCGCCATAGAACAACGCCGCGCCGATCAGTCCGCAGACCACCAGCAACATGCGCAATTTCGCGTGCCCCGCCGCCGCCCGCCGGGCCAGTGCGGTCAAGGCCATGATCCCGCCTTCGCCCTGGTTGTCGGCGCGCAGTACAAACATCATGTACTTGATCGACACGACCCAGATCAGCGACCAGAAAATGAGTGCCAGAATCCCCAGCACCCCGTCATGGTTGACCGGTACGCCGTAGCCTCCGGAAAACACTTCCTTGAGGGTGTACAACGGACTGGTGCCGATATCGCCATAAACCACCCCGACTGCCGCGACCAGCATGCCGATCGGCTTCACCGCCGAATGCTCGGCACCTGCAGCCTGACTACTTGCCTGACCCATCCACCACTCCTACTTCCCAGACCCGGCTTCTTTGAAGAAGCACTATGCTTTGTCGTGCAGCATGCGCTGTTTTACTTCACGTTACAGACGTTTTGTTGACTGTAAAAAATTGGTAAAGCCCAACGGCGCGAAGCATAGCGCAGCACTCGTCGTATTTCCCTGCATAAAGCTGGTCAAGTGAACGACTCATCGCTAGAATTGCGCACTTTTTGATCAGAGGCGCAGTTCAAGCGCCCGTCCGTCGGTTTTGCCCTGCCCGGCAAGCGGCGTCACAAAATACCGAGGTTAGACATGTCCACCACTCCTGCGCCGGCCAATCCAAAGGTTGGCTTCGTATCCCTGGGTTGCCCCAAAGCACTGGTCGACTCCGAGCGCATCCTTACCCAGCTGCGCATGGAAGGCTATGACGTGGTGTCCACCTACCAGGACGCCGACGTCGTGGTAGTCAACACTTGCGGCTTCATCGATTCGGCCAAGGCCGAGTCCCTGGAAGTGATCGGCGAAGCCATCAAGGAAAACGGCAAGGTCATCGTGACCGGCTGCATGGGCGTCGAAGAAGGCAACATTCGCAACGTACACCCGAGCGTGCTGGCCGTGACCGGTCCGCAGCAGTACGAGCAAGTGGTCAATGCCGTGCACGAAATCGTGCCGCCGCGCCAGGATCACAACCCGTTGATTGACCTGGTGCCGCCACAAGGGATCAAGCTGACCCCGCGCCACTATGCGTACCTGAAGATTTCCGAAGGCTGCAACCACAGCTGCAGCTTCTGCATCATCCCGTCGATGCGCGGCAAACTGGTCAGCCGTCCGGTGGGCGACGTGCTCGACGAGGCACAGCGCCTGGTCAAGTCCGGCGTCAAGGAGCTGCTGGTGATCTCCCAGGACACCAGCGCCTACGGCGTCGACGTGAAATACCGCACCGGTTTCTGGAACGGCGCGCCGGTGAAAACCCGCATGACCGAACTCTGCGAAGCCCTGAGCACCCTCGGCGTCTGGGTTCGCCTGCACTACGTTTACCCGTACCCGCACGTTGACGAGCTGATCCCGTTGATGGCCGCTGGCAAGATCCTGCCGTACCTGGACATCCCGTTCCAGCACGCCAGCCCGAAAGTGCTGAAGTCGATGAAACGCCCGGCCTTTGAAGACAAGACCCTGGCGCGGATCAAGAACTGGCGCGAAATCTGCCCGGACCTGATCATCCGTTCGACCTTCATCGTCGGCTTCCCGGGCGAAACCGAAGAAGACTTCCAGTACCTGCTGAACTGGCTGACCGAAGCCCAACTCGACCGCGTCGGCTGCTTCCAGTACTCGCCGGTAGAAGGCGCACCGGCCAATGACCTGGACCTGGAAGTCGTCCCGGACGACGTCAAGCAGGACCGCTGGGAGCGTTTCATGGCGCACCAGCAAGCCATCAGCTCGGCGCGCCTGCAAATGCGCATCGGCCGTGAGATCGAAGTGCTGGTCGATGAAGTCGACGAGCAAGGCGCAGTGGGCCGCTGCTTCTTCGATGCCCCGGAAATCGACGGCAACGTATTCAT
Organism: Pseudomonas sp. GL-B-12; assembly: GCF_019955895.1. NCBI lineage: Bacteria > Pseudomonadati > Pseudomonadota > Gammaproteobacteria > Pseudomonadales > Pseudomonadaceae > Pseudomonas > Pseudomonas sp. GL-B-12. The sequence continues at coordinate 108,597 of NZ_JAHBCX010000055.1, read as the reverse complement.
CGACAACGGCAGCAACCTCAAGCCGGGCGACAAGGTCTGGTGCAAAGTGACCGACGCCGACGAATACGACCTGTGGGCTGAACAGATCTAAACGCAAAAAATACGCAAAGCCCCGCTCTCTTGACGAGATGCGGGGCTTTTTTACGGCTATCGTTTGAGGTTGAAAGGATTCACATCACTCACGCATTAGGGGCAGACAGGCATGCGTCAGCATTCGGTCATCCACACGCCGAAACTCGGCGACTACGAAGAATTGACCCGGGTCTGGGAGGCCTCGGTACGCGCCACCCACGACTTTCTGCCAGACAGCTATATCGAACTGCTGAAAAACCTGGTGCTGACCCGCTACCTCGACTCGGTGATGCTGATCTGCACCAAGGATTCGAGCCAGCGCATCACCGGGTTCGCCGGCGTCGCGGCCGGCAAGATCGAAATGCTCTTCATCGACCCGGACCATCGCGGCCAGGGCCTGGGCAAGAAACTGTTGCGCTATGCCCTGGAACACCTGAACGCCGATGAACTGGACGTCAACGAACAGAACCCGCAAGCCCTCGGCTTTTACTTCAAGCAGGGCTTCGAGGTCATTGGTCGCTCGGAGGTCGATGGCATGGGCCAGCCGTATCCGTTGTTGCACATGCGTATGCGTCAGGCTGAAAAACTCACGCGCAATGGCTGATACACCATAAAACCAAAAAACCATGTACTGAAATGGAACCGGGATTAACCGGCGCCAGGCAGGTACAATGCCCACCCCCTTTTTGTTACGGCCCTGACATGACTGACCCGATTCGTCTCTCCAAACGCCTCATCGAACTCGTCGGCTGTTCCCGTCGGGAGGCTGAGCTGTTCATCGAGGGCGGCTGGGTCACCGTCGACGGTGTGGTCATCGACGAGCCGCAATTCAAGGTCGACACCCAGAAAGTCGAGCTTGATCCCGAAGCCAAGGCCACTGCACCGGAACCGGTGACCCTGCTGCTGAACGTGCCAGCCGGCATGGACGCAGACACCGCCATGGCCACCCTTGGCGCCGAGACGCTGAGCGAAGAGCACCGTTACGGCAAGCGCCCTTTGCGCGGGCACTTCCTGCGCCTGACTGCCAGCACCGACCTGCAGGCCAACGCCAGCGGTCTGCTGGTGTTCACCCAGGACTGGAAAATCCTGCGCAAACTCACCGCCGACTCCAGCAAGATCGAGCAGGAGTATGTGGTCGAGGTTGAAGGCGAGATGGTGGCTCACGGCCTGAACCGCCTGAACCACGGCCTGACCTACAAGGGCAAGGAGCTACCGGCGGTCAAGGCCAGCTGGCAGAACGAGAACCGCCTGCGCTTTGCCATGAAGAACCCGCAACCGGGCATCATCGCCCTGCTCTGCCAGGCGGTCGGCCTCAAGGTCGTCGCCATCCGTCGCATCCGCATCGGCGGCGTGTCCATCGGCAAAGTGCCGCTGGGGCAATGGCGCTACCTGTCCGGCAAAGAGAAGTTCTAAGGCTTTTCTCGCCGCCACACATTTCGGCGCCGCGCCTGGCCGCGACGCTCACAGCTGAATATCAGGACTGCACACATGATTCATAACGACGTACTGCGCAGCGTGCGCTACATGCTCGACATCAGCGACAAGAAAGTCATCGAGATCATCAAGCTCGGCGGCATGGACGTGACCCTGCCGGACCTGCTGACCTACCTCGACAAGAAAGAGGAAGACGAGGAAGGTTTCGTACGCTGCCCGGACGAAGTCATGGCGCACTTCCTCGACGGCCTGGTGATCTTCAAGCGCGGCAAGGACGAAAGCCGTCCGCCGCAGCCGATCGAAGTGCCGGTGACCAACAACATCATCCTGAAAAAGCTGCGGGTGGCGTTCGAGCTGAAAGAAGACGACATGCACGCGATCCTCAAGGCCGCCGAGTTCCCGGTGTCCAAGCCTGAGTTGAGCGCACTGTTCCGCAAGTTCGGCCACACCAACTATCGCCCGTGCGGCGACCAGCTGCTGCGCAATTTCCTCAAGGGCCTGACCCTGCGCGTTCGCCCGCAATAAAGGCCCGCCGGCCTTGAGCTGCATGCATGCAGCTCAAGGCCGGGCCATATAGCCCCTCATTCCGCGCAAAAATAGTGGCTCCGCTTCTGGCGGCTGACGACTAGGGTGTAAAGACCTCAGTTCTCAGGATTCGCCATGCATCCCTACTTTTCCCTGCAAGGCCGCACCGCCCTGGTGACCGGCGGCACCCGTGGTATCGGCAAGATGATCGCCAAGGCCTACGTCGAGGCCGGCGCCACCGTGTACGTCTGCGCCCGAGACGTCGAAGCCTGCCAGCAAACCGCTGACGAACTCGGTGCACTTGGCCGCTGCCGCGCCATCGCGGCGAACCTCGCCACCGAAGAGGGCGTCCTGCAACTGGCCACGCGCCTGGGCGAGCAGATCACTCATCTGGACATCCTGGTAAACAATGCCGGCACCACCTGGGGCGCACCGCTGGAGAGCTACCCGATCAAGGGTTGGGAAAAAGTCATGCAGCTCAATGTGACGTCGGTGTTCAACTGTATTCAGCAGTTCCTGCCCCTGCTACGCAAGGCCGGCTCGGCGCAGAATCCGGCGCGGATCATCAACATCGGATCGGTGGCCGGGATTTCCTCCTTCGGCGAGCAGGCGTATGCCTACGGGCCGAGCAAGGCTGCGTTGCACCAACTGTCGAGAATTCTGGCGCGCGAACTGGTGAGCCAGCACATCAACGTCAACGTGATCGCCCCGGGGCGCTTTCCGAGCAAGATGACCCAGCACATTGGCAATGATGAACAGGCGCTGGCGCAGGATACGGCGTTGATCCCGATGAAGCGTTGGGGGCGCGAGGAAGAGATGGCGGCGCTGGCGATCAGTCTGGCGAGCACTGCCGGAGCCTATATGACCGGAAATATTATTCCTTTGGATGGCGGATTCAGTCTCTAGATCGGCGGTGCGGCCATCGCGGGCAAGCCACGCTCCCACAGGAATTGTGGTAGACCACAAAATCTGTGGGAGCGGGCTTGCCCGCGAAGAGGCCGGGGCAGTCACCACCTGACTTGGGCTGGTCGGGTTATCATGCCCACCCTCTTCCCGCCTCGACCCCAAACCATGACCTACAGCGTTTCCCCCATCGGCTTCGTGCGCTCCTGCTTCAAGGAGAAGTTCGCCATTCCGCGCCAACCGCAACTGGCCCCGGCCGCCCGTGGGGTGCTGGAACTGGTGGCACCGTTCGATCAAGGGGATGCGGTGCAGGGCCTGGAGCAGGTCAGCCACGTGTGGCTGCTGTTCCTGTTCCACCAGGCCCTGGAGGAAAAGCCTCGCCTGAAGGTCCGCCCTCCTCGTCTCGGCGGCAACAAATCCATGGGTGTGTTCGCCACCCGCGCCACCCACCGCCCCAATGGCATCGGGCAGTCTGTGGTGAAACTGGACAAGGTCGAAGCCGGCCGGTTGTGGATCTCGGGCATCGATCTGCTGGATGGCACGCCGATTCTCGATATCAAACCATACGTGCCCTACGCCGACATCATCGATACCGCCGTCAACAGCATCGCCAGCGCCGCGCCGCAGCTGATCCCCGTGCAGTGGGTGGACATAGCGCTGCAACAGGCTCACGAGCATGCCCAGCGCCTTGCAGAGCCTTTGGTCGAGTTGATCGAGCAATGCCTGGCGCAAGATCCGCGCCCGGCCTATCAAACGCCTGCACCCGAGCGGGAGTACGGCGCGCAATTCTGGGATGTCGATGTGCGTTGGCACTATCCGACACCGGAGCTGATCCGCGTGCTGGAAGTCATTCCCGCGAAAACCTGAACCCCGGAAACAAGAAAGCCCGCGTCACCTTCTCAGGTCACGCGGGCTTTCTTTGTGCTACGCAGCAACTGTAGGAGCTGGCTTGCCAGCGATGAACTCGAATACACCGCGTTTAACCGGTAAACACGCGTTATCGTTGACGACCATCGCGAGCAAGCTCGCTCCTACACGTGACCTGCGGTCACTTCTCGACGAATGCACGCTCGATCAGGTAATCACCCGGTTCGCGCATCCGCGGCGAAACCTTCAGGCCGAAGCTGTTCAGCACTTCGCTGGTCTCGTCGAGCATGCTCGGGCTGCCGCACAGCATGGCGCGGTCGTCCTGCGGGTTGATCGGTGGCAGACCGATGTCGCTGAACAGCTTGCCGCTGCGCATCAGGTCGGTCAGGCGACCTTCGTTCTCGAACGGCTCACGGGTCACGGTCGGGTAGTAGATCAACTTGTCACGCAGCGCGTCGCCGAAGAACTCGTTCTGCGGCAGGTGCTCGGTGATGAACTCGCGGTAAGCGACTTCGTTGACGTAACGCACGCCGTGGCACAGGATCACTTTTTCGAAACGCTCGTAGGTTTCCGGGTCCTGGATGACGCTCATGAACGGCGCCAGACCGGTACCGGTGCTGAGCAGGTACAAATGTTTGCCAGGCTTCAAGTCATCCAGTACCAGCGTGCCGGTAGGCTTCTTGCTGATGATGATCTCGTCGCCTTCCTTCAGATGCTGCAACTGCGAAGTCAGCGGACCATCAGGCACCTTGATGCTGAAGAACTCGAGATGCTCTTCCCAGTTCGGGCTGGCAATCGAGTAAGCGCGCATAAGCGGGCGGCCGTTGGGCTGTTGCAGGCCGATCATCACGAACTGACCGTTCTCGAAGCGCAGGCCCGGATCACGGGTGCACTTGAAGCTGAACAGAGTGTCGTTCCAGTGATGAACACTGAGGACACGCTCGTGGTTCATGTTGCTCATGTACGTGGGACTCCTGGAGATTTTGCCTGCGCCAGTGATATGCGCAATTGCATCGCATTCTAAAGGCAGAGACAATATCTGTTAAATGGATTATTAAGATAAGGGTTATCGGTTATATCGATATGCGATTTACTCTCCGTCAACTTCAAGTATTCGTCGCCGTCGCCCAGCAGGAAAGCGTATCCCGTGCTGCGGGCCTGCTCAACCTCTCGCAATCGGCGGCGAGCACCTCGATCACCGAACTGGAGCGCCAGTGCAGCTGCCAGTTGTTCGACCGTGCCGGCAAACGGTTGAGCCTGAACGCCCTCGGTAAACAACTGTTGCCGCAAGCGGTGGCGCTGCTGGACCAGGCCAAGGAAATCGAAGACCTGCTCAACGGCAAGTCCGGTTTCGGCTCGCTGGCCGTGGGCGCGACCCTGACCATCGGCAATTACCTGGCCACGTTGTTGATCGGCAGCTTCATGCAGCGCCACCCGGAAAGCCAGGTGAAGCTACATGTGCAGAACACTGCCAATATCGTGCAGCAAGTGGCCCACTATGAAATTGATCTGGGTCTAATCGAAGGCGACTGCAGTCACCCGGACATCGAAGTGCAAAGCTGGGTCGAGGACGAACTGGTGGTGTTTTGCGCCCCCCAGCATCCGTTGGCCAAGCGCGGCACGGCCACCATGGATGAGTTGAGCCACGAAGCCTGGATCTTGCGCGAACAGGGCTCAGGCACGCGGTTGACCTTCGATCAAGCCATGCGCCATCACCGCACTTCGTTAAACATCCGCCTCGAGCTTGAACACACCGAAGCGATCAAACGCGCAGTGGAATCAGGTTTGGGGATTGGCTGCATTTCCAGGCTGGCTTTGCGCGACGCATTCCGCCGCGGCAGCCTGGTGCCTGTCGAGACGCCGGATCTGGATCTGGCGCGACAGTTTTATTTCATCTGGCATAAACAGAAATATCAGACCTCGGCGATGCGCGAGTTCCTCGATCTGTGCCGCGCCTTCACCGCCGGGGTCCAGCGCAGCGACGAGATCGTGCTGCCGACGATCGCCTAGAGCAGAATCACCGCCCACACCAGGGCAATCATGCTCAATGCCACGGCCTGGGCGGCACTGCCCATGTCCTTGGCATTCTTGGACAGCGGGTGCCGCTCAAGGGAAATGCGGTCGATGGCCGCTTCCACTGCCGAGTTGAGCAACTCGACGATCAACGCCAACAGGCATACCGCGATCAACAACGCCTGTTCGACCCGGCTGACATTCAGGAAGAACGACAAAGGAATCAGGATGACGTTGAGCAATACCAGTTGCCGAAAGGCGGCTTCACCGGTGAAGGCTGCGCGCAGGCCGTCCAGCGAATAACCGGAGGCATTGAGGATTCGTTTCAGGCCGGTCTGGCCTTTGAAAGGTGACATAGAGTGGGCAACTGACAAAAAAGAAGTGGGAAAGCTAGTTCAATCAAAGTCAAAAAAGCGTGAAGCCGCCAGCCCTTTAATGGCTGGAAATTGACTCAAGTTGTTGCAAGAGCAGCGCGGCCTGGGTCCGGGTCCGCACATTCAGTTTACGGAAAATCGCGGTCACGTGCGCCTTGATAGTCGCCTCGGAAACACTCAGCTCGTAGGCGATCTGCTTGTTCAGCAAGCCTTCGCAGACCATGGTCAGCACGCGAAATTGTTGCGGCGTCAGACTGGCAAGGCCTTCGCTGGCCGCCTTGGCCTCATCCGAGACGCTGACCGCTTCGAACGCTTGTGGCGGCCAGAACACGTCGCCATCGAGTACCGCACGCACGGCTTTCTGGATCACACTCAAGTCGCTGGATTTGGGAATGAAGCCACTGGCGCCGAATTCACGAGACTTGACCATGATGGTCGGCTCTTCCTGGGCCGAGACCATGACCACTGGAATCTGCGGGTACTGGCCGCGCAGCAGGACCAGCCCGGAAAAACCGTAGGCCCCCGGCATGTTCAGGTCCAGCAGTACCAGATCCCAATCGGATTTTTCCGTCAGACGCACTTCCAGTTCGGCGATGCTCGCCACTTCCACCAGACGGACATTCGGGCCAAGGCCCAGGGTCAGCGCTTGATGCAAGGCACTACGAAAAAGTGGGTGGTCATCGGCAATCAGGATTTCGTATGTGGCCATTTTTCAAATGATCCTGTTTTTCATGGGACGCCCGATGCATTCGGACCTCGCCAAAGCAAGTCAAGACACAGCCACGGAGCTGCACTGACAAGGCACGCTCAACGCAAGAAACCGCGTTGCAAATTTCGGCCGCACCCTAATCGGCGCCAAGCATGCCCAGCGAAGCCGGGGTGGTCAAGCAGCATGGCCAGTACACTTTATTGCAGTATGCGCGACAATCAGTCCATCAATGGGGTGACCGACCGGACATAGGGCATCAACTCGGCGTGCGCCGGGGTCGAAACGTTCATGTCCAACTGGTGTTTGGCGTCGAGGTAATGCTGGCTGAACACATCAAAGTAGGCATCCAGCGCCGATGCTGCGGCAACATCGCCTGCAAGGTCGAGGCACAGCGCCGCCACTTCCGCCGTGCACAGATGTTCGCTGCGGGTCGAGCGGCGCAACCGGTAGCGGGAGAGTTTCTCTGGCAGCAGACTGAGGATCGGCAATCGGTCGAAATAGGGGCTCTTGCGAAAGATCTTCCGCGCTTCAGTCCAGGTCGCATCCAACAGAATGAACAACGGGCGCTTCGTGCCATCGACGTCCACGCTGTTTGTCACGCGCTCGGGCTCGACGTACTCACCCGGAAACACCAGGTAAGGCTGCCATTGCGGGTCGGACAACAGTGCCAGCAACTTCGGATCGATCTCGGTACGGGACCAGATGAAGGCATGGTTGTCAGGCACCACGTCGGCGATCAGCCAACCGGTGTTGCTCGGCTTGAACACTTCCTTGTTGGTCATGATCAGGCACACGCCGGAGCGGGTAGCGACCTGCGGACGCCAAGCACACAGGCAGTGGCTCTCGATCACCCGGCAGTCACGGCAGCGCGGCGCGCGCCAGCCGCGGGCCTGAATCGGCTTGATGCCTTCCTCCTCGCGCTGATCGCGCAAGCGGGCTACGGCATTCAAGGCAAAGCGCGCGGGGGTATGACTCATAATGGGCAACGCCCACAGAGAAGGGAAATCGACACGAAAAACACTCGACAGGGTAAAAAGTGCCAGCAGTTTACCAGAGCGCCCGGCGCAAGCCTGTACCGTCCAGCCCGCCTCCCCTATAATTCGCCGCCACTGAACGCACAGTCACGTGACGGGTCCAACCCCCATCACTGAACCAGGAGAGTTTCATGCTGCGCCTTATCGTTCCTACCGCGGCCATTTTGCTGGCGTCGTCCTTCAACGCCCAGGCTGCGTCCTTGAAAGACACGGAACTGAACAAAATGCTGCAAAACGTCGCCACCCAGAGCAGCGTCGGCACTCCACGAGCGATCAACGAAGACATCCTCGATCAAGGCTACACCGTTGAAGGCAAACAGTTGATCAACCATCTGAGCGTGCAGAGCAGCCACGCCGACAAGATGCGTGCAGACCCGAAAGCCGTGTACTTCCAGTTGGGAGCTTCTGTCTGCCGAAACGAAGGGTTTCGCAAGCTGATGGCCAAGGGCGCAATCATGCGTTACGACTTCACCGAGGTGAAGACCAACCGCCCGGTCGGCTCCGCAAGCTTCCAGGAATCGGATTGCCTGCAACCGGCCAAGAAGAAAAAGTAATCATCGGGAATTGGCGCGTCGTTGTTCATCTTCGGCGCGCAATTCCGCCAGCAGCGCCTGCAAGTAATGTGAACGGCGTTCGCCACCGCGCAAACGTCGGCAGCACTCCTCTTCGAGACTCAAATGATGGGTCTCGGCTGATGACTTCAGCAATCGATACAGTTGCGTATCGATCTCCAGAACGACTCTGGCCATGGTTTCCCGCCTCCCTGCACTTCACTCATGTTTGAGCGATAAATCCTTAATCCGCTTGTACCGTGCGCCCTGCCGTTGACGCAAAGTTGTCGTGTGACACCTGTAACTTAGTAAATCAGAGTGCCGCACATGCGACGTACGTTCAGACGAGCGGTGAAAGCACCTTGCAAATCGTCAATAAGCGGTTGCCAGGAAAGACTTTGTGGCGCAATGATCAAGACAGCGCAATTCACTGTGAAGGTCTAGATTTCAGGGTATCCACGTTCACTTTTTCAGGGCTGGAAAGGGGCTGGCCGTCGCTTGTCGTGTTGTGCGAACGTTTCTTTCATCCAAGGGAAAACAGAGCCTGTTTGGATGATCCGATGTCTTTCGGGTCAAGTAGATCGCCCAGGCATGGGCCTGGGCAGACAGCGACACATGAAGTGTCGTGGCACCGACGTACGTTGTCGGGCCGAGGGTTCTGTGCAGAAGGAGAAGTTGAATGCCTTACCAACCGAATGACCTCCTGAGCCGTCATTTTGAAGAAAGCGGCCATGACCTCATCAGCAAGGTCGAAGAACAGCTCAAGCTGATTTCACCCAACAGCCCGAACACCCCGATCTACCGCGATATGATCCTGACCGTGCTGCGCATGGCCCAGGAAGACCACAACCGCTGGAATGCCAAAATCACCCTGCAAGCCCTGCGCGAACTGGAACAGGCTTTCCGCGTACTCGAACAATTCAAGGGGCGGCGCAAGGTCACTGTTTTTGGCTCGGCCCGTACCCCCATGGAACATCCGCTCTTCAGCATGGCCCGGGAGCTCGGTGCTGCGCTGGCGCGCTCGGACATGATGGTGATCACTGGCGCCGGTGGCGGCATCATGGCCGCCGCGCATGAGGGCGCCGGCCTGACACACAGCCTGGGTTTCAACATCACCCTGCCCTTCGAACAGCATGCCAACCCCACTGTCGACGGCACGACCAATCTGCTGCCGTTCCATTTCTTCTTCACCCGCAAACTGTTCTTCGTCAAGGAAGCCGACGCCCTTGTGCTGTGCCCGGGTGGCTTCGGTACGCTGGATGAGGCGCTGGAAGTGCTGACGCTGATCCAGACCGGCAAGAGCCCATTGGTGCCCGTGGTGCTGCTCGACGCGCCGGGCGGCAAATTCTGGCAAGGTGCACTGGACTTCATTCACCAGCAACTGGAGGAAAACCACTACATCCTGCCCACTGACATGAAGCTGGTGAAACTGGTCTACAACGTCGAAGAAGCGGTAGAGCACATCAACCAGTTCTACAGTAACTTCCACTCCAGTCGCTGGCTCAAGCATCAGTTCCTGATTCGCATGAATCACACACTCAGCGACCAAGCACTCGAACACATGCAGGAGGCTTTCGCCGACCTGTGTCTGAGCGATCATTTCCATCAGCGCGCTTACAGTGGTGAGGAACATGACGAAGCCGAGTTCAGCCATCTGGCGCGGCTGGTCTTCAACTTCAACGCTCGCAATCATGGTCGTCTGCGCGAACTTGTGGACTACATCAACCTGCCGGAAAACTGGGCACAATCAAAACCCCAGGTACAACAACGCACGCGGGAGCCGTCAAAGGTTTCCTGAGGCATAAAAAACGGCCCGCTATCGAAATAGCGGGCCGTTTCAGTTCAATCGTCCATCCCTCGACCGCTGAACAGGCGGTTGATCATTTCCATGGAGTATCCCCGATACGCCAGGAACCTGCCTTGTTTGGCTCGCTCCCGGACGTCCGCCGGCAATTGCCCGGAGAACTTGCGCCGCCAGGTGTCGGCCAGTTGCTCCTGCCAGTCGATACCGCTCTCACGCAGGGCGAGTTCAATATCGGTGCGCTGCAGGCCGCGCTGGCTCAACTCTTCACGAATGCGTAAAGGGCCATAACCGGAACGGGCGCGGTAGGAAACGAAACTTTCGAGATAACGGGTTTCGGACAACAACCCCTCTTCCGTCAACCGGTCGAGTGCTGTTTCGATCATTTCGGGGAGGGCGCCGCGCTGACGCAGTTTACGCGCCAGCTCGACACGACCGTGTTCGCGTCGTGCGAGCAGGTCCATTGCGGTTCGCCGCACCGCGACGAGTGTATCGAGTACGGCGGTCATCGCTTCGATCAGATATCAGCGTCAGCCAGGTCGACTTCGGTCTCTTTGACCGCAGAAGCTTTGGCGTCAGCTACCGATGCCGGGGACAACAGTTTGTCACGCAGTTGCTTCTCCAGCGTTGCAGCGATTTCCGGGTTATCCGCCAGGAACTTGGCCGAGTTGGCTTTACCCTGACCGATCTTGGTGCCGTTATAGGCATACCAGGCGCCGGACTTCTCAACGAAACCGTGCAGAACACCCAGGTCGATCATCTCACCGTTGAGGTAGATGCCCTTGCCGTAAAGAATCTGGAACTCGGCCTGGCGGAACGGCGAAGCTACCTTGTTCTTCACAACCTTGACGCGGGTTTCGCTACCGACGACCTCATCACCTTCTTTCACCGCGCCGGTACGACGGATGTCCAGACGAACCGATGCGTAGAACTTCAGTGCGTTACCACCGGTGGTGGTTTCCGGGCTACCGAACATCACGCCGATTTTCATACGGATCTGGTTGATGAAGATCACCAGGCAGTTGGCGTTCTTGATGTTACCGGTGATTTTACGCAGCGCCTGGGACATCAGACGGGCTTGCAGGCCCACGTGCATGTCACCCATTTCGCCTTCGATTTCAGCCTTTGGCACCAGGGCGGCCACGGAGTCGACGATGATCACGTCAACTGCGTTGGAACGCACCAGCATGTCGGTGATTTCCAGGGCCTGTTCGCCGGTGTCCGGCTGGGAAACCAGCAGGTCGTCGACGTTGACGCCCAGCTTGCCGGCGTACTCAGGGTCGAGGGCGTGCTCGGCGTCGACGAATGCGCAGGTCGCGCCGGCTTTTTGAGCCTGGGCGATCACGGACAAGGTCAGCGTGGTTTTACCGGAAGATTCAGGACCGTAGATTTCAACAATACGGCCTTTTGGCAGGCCGCCGATGCCGAGAGCGATGTCCAGACCCAGAGAGCCAGTGGAGATGGCCGGGATCGCCTGACGGTCCTGATCGCCCATACGCATTACGGCACCCTTGCCGAATTGACGTTCGATCTGACCCAGGGCCGCAGCCAAGGCTTTCTTCTTGTTGTCGTCCATTAAAGTCCTCACGTAATCAATAAGGCCTGACGGCCAACACCTGTATAAGTAGCCAGTATTATTCCACAGCGTTTGCGGATCGCCTACCCCCGATTTGAGATTTCTGCCGCGGCATACCGCAGCAGCCCCTCTAGCGCGGCCTTCACCGTTTGTCGGCGGACGTCGTCGCGATTACCCGGGAAGTGCTGCCTCTCACAGAACACCTGGTCTCCAACGCCCCAGGCCAGCCACACCGTGCCAACCGGCTTGTTCGCCGTTCCACCATCCGGACCGGCGATACCACTGACCGCCACGGAGAAATACGCGCTATTTTTCTTCTGTGCCCCCCGGACCATGGCCTCGGCCACCTCGCGGCTGACCGCGCCCACGGTGGTGAACAACTCCACCGGGACATCCAGTTGCAGGGTTTTCTGCCGGTTGGAGTAGGTGACATAACCGGCCTCGAACCAGGCCGAACTCCCGGGGATACGGGTGATTGCCTCGGCGATGCCACCGCCGGTGCAGGACTCCGCCGTGGTGACGTGGGCATTGAGAACCTGCAGGCGTCTGCCGAGTTCGGCGGCGAGCTGGGTGATTTCGTTCACGGTCATCTCCTGATCGGGCGGGATGAGGTTAACCGTACACGAGCAGACCGCACTTGCAAGCGACGGGACCGATCAAAATGTAAAGAACCAGAGGCTCTGGAAAAGGCCTGTCGGGGAATCAATCTTCGACGTCACCGGACGGGGCATGACCGCCCCCCATACGTTTGGCCACCCAACGCTCATACAACCCTAGAACTACTTCTGTCCCGGCCATCGCCGCTAAACAACCACCCGCACAAGCAGCCCAAATGGAAACATTGGCGGCGTGCAGCAGCATGATGACCGAGGTGCCGCAGATCATGCTGGAGCCAGACCGCAGGCTCAGGCGCCGGACAAGGGGCCAGCCACGAACGCCCTCTTTATCGGCACGCCACATTTCACCGGTAACGCCACCGAGTACTGGCAGGCTGATGACCAGCCACAGAGGCATGTCCAGCAACGCATATTGCTCAGCGGTCATTTCATGCCTCCTTGAGTGAACGGTCACACCGCGTTCTTGAATAGATAGGCAACAAGACTATGCACTAACGCATACTCAGTCAATGCACGAACGCATACACAAAGAATATCCAATGCTTTCAGCGCGCGAAAAAAACCCGCTCGGGAAGCGGGTTCTATCTGAACGGACGGGTGTTAGCGAGCGTACATGCCCCACCAGAAGACATGACCGAGGATAACAATCGGCTCCTCCTGGATTTCCTGAAAGGTGTAATCTTCGTCCGGATGCTCGTCTCGGTTAAAGCTGCGCAGGCGAATCCCGGTCGGCAGGCGATACAGCTGCTTCACCCGCAATTGGCCGTTGTGATTGATTGCATAAAGGTCGCCGTCAACGATATCGCCAATACCGCACTTGCCGGCATTGACCCCGACCGTAGCGCCGTCGCGCAGTACCGGCAACATGCTGTTGCCCCGCACTGTCACGCATTTGGCCTGGTCGAACTGCACGCCGTTATGGCGCAGGCTTCGTTTGCCGAAGCGCAGGCTAGAGCGCTCGCTTTCTTCGATGACGAATCTTCCTGATCCCGCGGCCAATTCAACCTCGCGAAGAAAGGGAACCGACACCTCGTCGTCATCGACAGGGGTATCGTCGTCCCACAGACTTATATCCTTGAGTTCCGAATGCACTGGAGCGCGCCCGGCATTTGCAGCAGACGCGACGTCCGCGCGGCCACGCAACTGGTCGGTGCTCACGGAAAAATAGTCGGCAATTTTCGAAATGTGCCTATCCGAAGGATCGACGATTTTCCCGCTGAGAATGCGCGAGAGCGTGGATTGAGGCACGCCGGTTCGACGGTGAAGCTCCGTGGGGGAGATCCCGTGCTGATCGAGCAATGCTCTTAATACGGTAGATACGTTGCGTTTTTGCATAACGCGCATAGTGCTTGCTCTTCTCGAAGAAGACAATGCCGATTTGCATAACCCATGCATATCCAGATTTCAAATGCTGAAAGCTGTCACCCGACCGCGATGCCTGCGTCGGGTAGACCGCCCATGGTAACCTTGCGCCCATCGCGGAAAAGCCCGGCCGTTGCCCTGCTTTTGCCCCACCTCTTTCAACGAGCTTCCTGACAATCCGATGAATAAAGCCGTCTCCGACCTGTCCTCCCACACCCCGATGATGCAGCAGTACTGGCGCCTGAAAAACCAGCACCCGGACCAGCTGATGTTCTACCGCATGGGCGACTTCTACGAGATCTTCTATGAAGACGCGAAGAAGGCCGCCAAGTTGCTGGATATCACCCTGACCGCCCGTGGGCAGTCGGCCGGGCAGGCGATTCCGATGTGCGGGATTCCTTACCACGCCGCCGAGGGTTACCTGGCAAAACTGGTGAAGCTTGGCGAATCGGTGGTGATCTGCGAGCAGGTTGGCGACCCGGCCACCAGCAAAGGGCCGGTGGAGCGGCAGGTGGTGCGCATCATCACGCCGGGGACGGTGAGTGACGAGGCGCTGCTCGACGAGCGTCGGGACAACCTGATCGCCGCCGTCCTGGGTGATGAGCGCCTTTTCGGCCTGGCGGTGCTGGACATCACCAGTGGCAACTTCAGCGTGCTGGAAATCAAGGGTTGGGAAAATCTGCTGGCGGAACTGGAGCGGGTCAACCCGGTGGAACTGCTGATTCCGGATGACTGGCCCAAGGATTTGCCGGCGGAAAAACGCCGTGGTGTGCGTCGCCGTGCGCCGTGGGATTTCGAGCGCGATTCGGCGCTCAAAAGCCTTTGCCAGCAATTCTCGACCCAGGATCTCAAAGGCTTTGGCTGCGAAAACCTGACCCTGGCCATCGGCGCCGCCGGTTGCCTGCTGGCCTACGCCAAAGAAACCCAGCGCACCGCCCTGCCTCATTTGCGCAGCCTGCGTCATGAGCGCCTGGACGACACCGTGGTGCTCGATGGCGCCAGCCGTCGTAACCTGGAGCTCGACACCAACCTGGCCGGCGGCCGCGACAACACCCTGCAATCGGTGGTGGACCGCTGCCAGACCGCCATGGGCAGCCGCCTGCTGACCCGCTGGCTGAATCGCCCGTTACGCGATTTGACGGTGCTGCTGGCGCGTCAGACTTCGATCACCTGCCTGCTCGACGGTTACCGCTTCGAAAGGCTGCAACCGCAGCTCAAGGAAATCGGTGACATCGAGCGGATTCTTGCGCGGATCGGCCTGCGCAATGCCCGCCCCCGCGACCTCGCCCGTTTGCGTGACGCCCTCGGCGCACTGCCCGAACTACAAGTGGCAATGACGGAGCTCGAAGCTCCGCACCTCCAGCAACTCGCCACCATCACCAGCACCTACCCGGAACTGGCGGCACTCCTGGAAAAAGCCATCATCGACAACCCGCCCGCAGTCATTCGTGACGGCGGCGTGCTGAAAACCGGCTACGACAGCGAACTCGACGAACTGCAGTCGCTGAGCGAAAACGCCGGGCAATTCCTGATCGACCTCGAGGCACGGGAAAAGGCCCGCACCGGCCTGTCGCACCTGAAGGTCGGTTACAACCGCATCCACGGTTACTTCATCGAGCTGCCAAGCAAGCAGGCGGAATCGGCACCGGCCGACTATATTCGCCGCCAGACGCTCAAAGGCGCCGAGCGTTTCATTACGCCGGAACTCAAGGCGTTCGAAGACAAGGCACTGTCAGCCAAGAGCCGCGCCCTGGCCCGCGAGAAGATGCTGTACGAAGCGCTGCTCGAAGACCTGATCGCCCAGTTGCCACCACTGCAGGACACCGCCGGCGCCCTGGCCGAACTGGACGTTTTGAGCAACCTGGCCGAACGTGCACTGAACCTCGACCTGAACTGCCCGCGCTTCGTCAGTGAACCGTGCATGCGCATCAGCCAGGGTCGTCACCCGGTGGTCGAGCAAGTGCTGACCACGCCGTTCGTGGCCAACGACCTGAGCCTGGACGACAACACCCGCATGCTGGTGATCACCGGTCCGAACATGGGCGGTAAATCCACCTACATGCGTCAGACCGCCTTGATCGTGCTCCTGGCGCACATCGGCAGCTTCGTGCCGGCAGCCAGTTGCGAACTGTCGCTGGTCGACCGCATCTTCACCCGGATCGGCTCCAGCGATGACCTGGCCGGCGGGCGTTCGACCTTCATGGTGGAAATGAGCGAAACCGCGAACATCCTGCACAACGCCACCGAGCGCAGCCTGGTGCTGATGGACGAAGTCGGGCGCGGCACCAGCACCTTCGACGGTCTGTCCCTGGCATGGGCGGCAGCCGAGCGCCTGGCGCATCTGCGTGCCTACACGCTGTTCGCCACCCACTACTTTGAACTGACCGTCCTGCCGGAAGCCCAGCCGCTGGTGGCCAACGTG
This sequence comes from Pseudomonas sp. GL-B-12, assembly GCF_019955895.1. Taxonomy (NCBI): domain Bacteria; kingdom Pseudomonadati; phylum Pseudomonadota; class Gammaproteobacteria; order Pseudomonadales; family Pseudomonadaceae; genus Pseudomonas; species Pseudomonas sp. GL-B-12. The sequence goes on along the minus strand of NZ_JAHBCX010000055.1, from coordinate 92,337 downwards.
CACCTCAATGCCACCGAGCACAACGAACGCATCGTGTTCCTGCACCACGTGCTGCCCGGGCCGGCCAGTCAGAGTTATGGCCTGGCCGTTGCGCAGCTGGCAGGCGTACCGAGCGAGGTCATCACCCGTGCTCGCGAGCATTTGAGCCGCCTGGAAGACACCGCCCTGCCCCATGAAACACCGGCACCTGCCAAAGGCAAACCGGCCGCACCGCAGCAAAGCGACCTGTTTGCCAGCCTGCCGCATCCAGTGCTGGATGACCTGGCCAAGCTCGACCTGGACAACATGACGCCACGTCGTGCTCTCGAAATGCTCTATACACTAAAGACACGGATCTAACGCAGCGGCTTGCAAGCTGTTAGAATCTCGCGCGGTTTGGGATGCTGCTGGCTAATAGCCTGGCCAGCAGACTATCGCTCCCGAACCTGGCGACCCCTACGAGAAGGGGCGCAGCAAGCCGCGCCTGAGGAGAAAATTAGAAATGACCTTCGTCGTCACCGACAACTGCATCAAGTGCAAGTACACCGACTGCGTAGAAGTCTGTCCGGTGGACTGCTTTTACGAAGGCCCGAATTTCCTGGTGATTCACCCGGATGAGTGCATCGATTGCGCGCTGTGCGAACCTGAATGCCCTGCCGTGGCTATCTTCTCCGAAGATGAGGTTCCGGCCGGCATGGAGAACTTCATCGAGCTGAACGCAGAGTTGGCCGATATCTGGCCGAACATCACCGAACGCAAGGATCCGCTGCCAGATTCTGCCGAGTGGGATGGCAAGAAAGACAAGATCGAACACCTCGAACGCTGATTACCCCCGCGTTTCCGAAAAAGGCCCCACAAGGGCCTTTTTGCTTTTCTGCAGGCAAAAAAAGGGGCGGTTTGACCCGCCCACATTTTTTCCCTATTCCCTGTGTTCCTTTTCATCGTCCTGATGAATCGCGTCCTGCGATATCCATTTCCCTCATCCTTGAAGGACGTGTCTGTCCATCGACACAACCTGAATACTAGACCTTTCCCCGCCTGGATCAATCGCCCTTTGGCGCGAAATCCAGCTGTCACACGTCATTAATAATAAAAAATAGTTATATAAATCAAAAAGATATAGGCAATCAGCGTTCTGCATGGACGACTGCCAGAGTGTAAAAATAACGAACACTTACGCAAGAGTAAGCCAAGGCTTACAGCACGAAACCAAAATCCCGAGGGGATTCGGTCTCCTGGCCAGACAATAAAAAACCCCGAGCCAGTCGGGGTTTTTCATGCCATCGCAGTGAGCGCCTTATTGGAACAGCGACTCGCTCGACAGACCATTTTTTTCCAGGATCTCGCGCAGCCGCTTCAAGCCTTCCACCTGAATCTGCCTGACTCGTTCCCGGGTCAGGCCGATTTCCAGGCCTACGTCCTCAAGGGTGCTGCTTTCATGACCGCGCAGGCCGAAGCGGCGTACAACCACTTCGCGTTGCTTGTCGGTCAGTTCCGAGAGCCATTGATCGATGCTCTGGGACAGGTCGTCGTCCTGCAACAATTCGCATGGATCGGTTGGACGGTCGTCAGTCAGGGTATCCAGCAGGGTTTTATCCGAATCCGGACCCAGCGAGACGTCGACCGAAGAAACCCGTTCGTTAAGGCCGAGCATACGCTTGACCTCTCCCACCGGTTTTTCCAGCAGGTTGGCGATTTCTTCGGGTGAGGGTTCATGGTCGAGTTTTTGCGTCAGCTCCCGCGCGGCCCGCAGGTACACATTCAGCTCCTTGACCACATGGATCGGCAGCCGGATGGTCCGGGTCTGATTCATGATTGCGCGTTCGATGGTCTGGCGAATCCACCAGGTCGCGTAGGTCGAGAAGCGGAAACCGCGTTCCGGATCGAACTTCTCCACCGCCCGGATCAAGCCGAGGTTGCCCTCTTCGATCAGGTCCAGCAGCGACAGCCCACGATTGACGTAGCGTCGGGCGATTTTCACCACCAGCCGCAGGTTACTTTCAATCATGCGTTTGCGCCCGGCCGGATCGCCACTTTGCGACAGGCGCGCAAAATGAACTTCTTCTTCAGGTGACAGCAGGGGAGAGAAACCAATTTCATTGAGATACAGCTGCGTGGCATCAAGTGCCCGCGTGTAGTCAATGTACTTGTGTTGTTTCAACGATGCGGAGTGTTTGGATTTGGCACGAACGGAAGGTGGAGCCGCCCCTTCATCATTCGACATCGAATCCGTATCGATGCTGCTCTCCATCAGGAGAACCTCATCGTCGATGTCAAACTCCGGCACTTCTTTACTGAGAGCCATTGTTATAGTCCTTTGGTGAGTTCGACCTCAAGCTCAAGCGGCGCCTTCATCCCTGGCAACGCTGGAGCCTGTCCCCTCTACGCGACGGAACAGGCTGGTAAGCGATCAACGACGTGGCAGGAATTGCAGCGGATCTACAGGTTTACCCTGGCGGCGAATCTCAAAATGCAGTTTCACCCGGTCTGTACCCGTTGACCCCATTTCGGCAATTGTCTGTCCGACCTTGACCTGCTGCCCCTCCCGAACCAACAGCCTGCGGTTATGTCCGTAGGCACTGACGTAAGTTTCGCTGTGTTTGATGATCACTAATTCGCCGTAGCCCCTTAAGCCACTCCCGGCATACACCACCGTCCCATCAGACGCAGCTAAAACAGGCTGTCCCAAATCTCCGGCGATATCAATTCCTTTATTCAAACTACCGTTTGAAGAGAATTTCCCGATCAGAATGCCATTAGATGGCCACCCCCAGCCCGTCGGAGCTGGCCCGGGAGGGGGCAACGGAGCGGGTGCTGGCTTGTTGGCGACGGACGGTAAAACCGTCGTTGTACTGGTGGTCGCACCGTTTACCGGACGACGGATGACCGTGGTTTTACTCGACGACGAAGGTGTTGAACTGGACGAACTGACCACCGCCGTTGACGTTGAATCGGTACGACCATCAAAGCGAATCGTCTGACCCGGATGGATGGTGTAAGGCGGAGCAATGTTGTTACGCGCAGCCAGGGCCTTGTAGTCCCAGCCGTAACGGAAGGCGATGGAGAACAGGGTGTCCTTGGGCCGAACGACGTATTGTCCGGTGGTCACGGCTGGACGCTGGGCCGCAGCATTGTTGCGGTCCAGGACACGAACATCGCTGGATTTGTTGCTGGAACAACCGACCAGCAAGGTGCTCAAGACAAGGCCAGTCACCAGGCGCTGAAAGCTCGTTTTACTCATACGCTGCGCAATGACTGTGAGACTCACCCGCCGCTCCCTCTGTGGTGGCTGAAAATGTGAAATACCGGAGTCCGGCAATAAAGTGTCGCAAGTATAACGGGCGGTGCACGCTTTACCTTTAATGTGGCGAATCGGTGTCGCGCACACGTTTGCTGCCTGACGATGAATCCCGTTCAACCGAGCGATGCCGCTGTAAGACAAAGGCAATCGAGGAGAATTCAGCGTGCCGTAACAAATGCTCAGGCCAGCGGCCCATTGAGCAATGGCACGAAGCGCACAGCCCCCAGAACATGCCTGGAAAAACCTTGTTCCTCGCGGATGATCAGCATCAATTGCTGGACTTCGCCGGCCCCGACCGGGATCACCATCCGACCTCCCGGTGCCAACTGGTCAAGCAGTGCCTGGGGCACATCGGTCGCCACTGCAGTGACGATAATCCCGTTGTACGGCGCCAGTGCCGGCCAGCCCTCCCAGCCATCGCCCCAGCGGAACACCACGTTGCGCAGGTTCAGTTCGACCAGGCGTTCCTTTGCCCGATCCTGCAGAACCTTGATGCGCTCGACCGAGAACACACGCTCGACCAGTTGCGACAGCACCGCCGTCTGATAACCCGACCCGGTGCCGATCTCCAGCACCTTGTCGAGGGGACCGGCCTCCAGCAGCAGCTCGCTCATGCGCGCCACCATATAAGGCTGGGAGATGGTCTGGTTGTTACCAATCGGCAGCGCGGTGTCTTCATAGGCACGGTGTGCCAGCGCTTCGTCGACGAACAGGTGGCGCGGGGTCCGGCGAATGACCTCCAGCACCCTGGCGTTGGAGATACCTTCTTCGTACAGGCGCTGGATCAGCCGCTCCCGGGTTCGCTGGGAGGTCATGCCGATGCCGCGACGCAGCATATCGTCTTGTTCGCGACCCATCAGCGCAATCCCTCCAGCCAGCCATCCAGACTTCTGAAGGCATCATTGAAGGTACGATCCAGTTGCAGCGGCGTGATCGAAACATAACCCTGCATCACTGCATGGAAATCGGTACCCGGGCCGCCGTCTTCGGCATCCCCGGCCGCCGCGATCCAGTAACCGGACTTGCCCCGCGGATCCACCACTTTCATCGGTGCTGCGGCTCGGGCGCGATGGCCCAGGCGGGTCAACTGGATACCGCGGATGCGGTCCAGCGGCAAATTGGGAATATTCACGTTCAGTACCGTACGCGGTGGCAAATCCAGGTCAGCATGGGCTTCGACCAGTTTGCGCGCGAAATAGGCAGCTGTGGGAAGGTTATCTACTTGTCGTGAGACCAGCGAAAAGGCAAACGAAGGGTGTTTCAGGAAACGCCCCTCAAGGGCCGCCGCCACCGTGCCGGAATACAGGACATCGTCCCCCAGGTTCGCGCCCAGGTTGATCCCGGAAACCACCATGTCCGCTTCCCGTTCCAGCAGGCCGTTGAGGCCCAGGTGCACACAATCGGTTGGCGTGCCGTTGAGGCTGATAAAGCCGTTGGCCAGGGTTTGCGGGTGCAACGGACGGTCGAGCGTCAGCGAACTGCTGGCGCCGCTTTTGTCCTGGTCCGGGGCGATAACCACGCATTCGGTGTAATCCGCCAGCGCAGCATAAAGCGCGGCGAGACCGGGTGCGGTTACTCCATCGTCGTTAGAAATCAGAATACGCATGGGCTGTCCGTCTGCCCCACCGGCACCAGATCAACAAGCTCACGCACCAATACGGTGGCGAAGCATCCGGCCGGCAGGATGAATTCCAGTTGCAGAATGTCAGGCTCGGGATAATGCCACGTCAACCCGCCAATGGGCAGCCGCAGGATGCGACGTTCGTGGCTCATACCGGCGTTGATCAACCAGTCACGCAAATCCGCTTCGCGTGCGGCGATGGCCTGCTCCAGTTCATGGACAACGCCCGTGGCCGGCGAGTCACCTTCGCCCCACTGCGGACCGGTCGGGTGCAGATCGAGAATCGCCAGACGCGGGTCGCTGCACTCGGCTTCGCCTGCCGGGAAAAAGCTGCGGCTGTCAGTGAACGCCAGCAGATCGCCCACCTGGGCACGCTGCCAGGTGCCATCGGCGACACGCGCGGCCAGCACCTGATTGAACAGAAAGCTGCGCGCCGTGGAAAGCAGGCGCGAGCGCACATTGCGCTGCTCCGGCAAGGCCTTGCGCGCGGCCCAGGCGCGAGCATCGACGACGTTGCCGCCGTCATGGCCGAAGCGCTGGGCGCCGAAATAATTGGGGATGCCTTGCTTGGCGATCAGTTGCAGACGCTCTTCAAGCGCAGGCTTGTCGCCGGTAAATTGCGTCAGGCGCAACGTAAAACCGTTGGCCGAGTGCGCACCGCGTTGCAGTTTGCGCTTGTGGCGGGCGGTCTTGAGGATCTTCAGCGTATCATTTTGCGCGGCCGACAGATCAGGGTCGGCCTTGCCCGGCAGTTGCACGCTGAACCACTGGCGAGTCAACGCCTGACGGTCCTTGAGCCCGGCATAACTGACGGTGCGCAATGGCACGCCGGCAGCCTTGGCAATCCGTCGCGCCGCTTCTTCGGTATTCAGGCCGCGCTTTTCCACCCAGATCCACAGGTGTTCACCTTCGCCACTGAGGGGAATGTCGAGGACTTCGTCGACCTGGAAATCTTCCGCGATCGCTTTCAGGACCGCCGTGCCGAGGGCCTCACCGTAAGCCCGCGGGCCGAGCAACTGCAGTTCGTTCATGCGCGCAGCAACAAGGCAACGGAGTGCACGGCAATGCCTTCTTCGCGACCGACAAAGCCGAGCTTTTCGGTGGTGGTAGCTTTCACGTTCACTTGATCCAACTCTACTTGAAGATCCGCGGCAATCAGCGCGCGCATCGGTTCGATATGCGGGGCCATTTTCGGCGCCTGGGCGACGATGGTGTTATCGACGTTGCCAACTTTCCAGCCTTTGGCATGGACCAGTGCAACGACGTGACGCAACAGCGCGCGGCTGTCGGCGCCCTTGAATTGCGGGTCGGTATCCGGGAAATGCTTGCCGATGTCTCCCAGCGCCGCGGCGCCGAGCAAGGCATCGCTCAAGGCGTGCAAGAGGACGTCACCGTCAGAGTGAGCGAGCAGCCCGAAGCTGTGTGCAATGCGCACGCCGCCCAGAGTGATGAAATCGCCTTCAGCGAAACGGTGCACATCATAGCCGTGGCCAATACGCATAAAAAAACGCCCCGATTTTTGTCAGGGCGTGATTCTACCTGCATTAGCCAACCAGAGCATGCGCGTGATGTCGCAAGTGGTCGTCAATGAAACTGGCGATGAAGAAATAGCTGTGATCGTAGCCCGGTTGCAGGCGCAACGTCAGCGGGTGACCAGCCAGTTTGGCCGCCTGCTGCAAGGCTTCCGGCTTGAGCTGGGTGGCAAGGAAATCGTCGCGATCACCCTGGTCGACCAGCAGCGGCAGCTTTTCATCGGCCTCGGCAATCAATGCGCTGGCATCCCATTCGCGCCATTTCGAACGATCCTCTCCCAGATAGCGGGAAAAGGCTTTCTGCCCCCACGGGCAATCCATCGGATTATTGATTGGCGAGAACGCCGATACCGACAGATAGCGTCCCGGATTGCGCAATGCGCAAACCAGCGCGCCGTGGCCACCCATGGAGTGACCACTGATGCCGCGCTTGTCCGACGCAGGGAAATGGGCTTCGACCAAAGTCGGCAATTCCTGCACGACATAGTCATGCATCCGATAGTGGCGCGACCAAGGTTCCTGGGTGGCATTCAAATAAAACCCGGCGCCGAGGCCGAAGTCCCAGGCGCCCTCCGGATCGCCCGGAACTTCAGGACCGCGAGGGCTGGTGTCCGGTGCGACGATAATCAGCCCCAACTCGGCGGCCATGCGCATGGCGCCGGCCTTTTGCATGAAGTTCTCGTCAGTGCAGGTCAGGCCGGACAACCAGTACAACACCGGCAGCTTGCCGCCCTGCTCCGCTTGCGGCGGCAGGTAGACGGCGAACACCATGTCGCAACCGAGCACGTCGGAGCGATGGCGATAGCGTTTGTGCCAACCGCCAAAACTTTTCTGGCAGGAGATGTTTTCCAAACTCATTGCAAACTCCTCACTGAAAACCAAAACCTCAAGCGCCAGGCCAACTCAATCAGCTTGCCGCTTGAAGCTTGTGGCTTGCAGCTGCTTCTCAGAAATGGATGACGGAGCGGATGCTTTTTCCTTCATGCATCAGGTCAAACGCCTTGTTGATATCTTCCAGGCCCATGGTGTGGGTGATGAAGGTATCCAGCGGAATCTCTCCGGTCTCAGCCATTTCCACATAGCTAGGCAATTCGGTACGGCCGCGCACGCCGCCGAACGCCGAACCGCGCCAGACGCGGCCGGTGACCAACTGGAACGGACGGGTCGAGATTTCCTGACCGGCACCGGCAACACCGATGATGACCGACTCGCCCCAGCCCTTGTGGCAGCACTCCAGCGCAGCGCGCATCAGTTGCACGTTGCCGATGCACTCAAAGGAAAAGTCCACGCCGCCATCGGTCATGTCGACGATGACTTCCTGGATCGGACGATCGAAGTCTTTCGGGTTCACGCAGTCGGTTGCGCCCAGCTGTTTGGCGATTTCGAATTTCGCCGGGTTGATGTCGATGGCGATAATGCGGGCAGCCTTGGCTTTGACAGCGCCAATCACCGCCGAAAGACCAATGCCGCCGAGGCCGAAAATGGCCACGGTATCACCTGGTTTCACCTTGGCGGTGTTGAGCACTGCACCGATGCCGGTGGTGACGCCGCAGCCCAGCAGGCAGACTTTTTCCAGTGGTGCTTCTTTAGCGATCTTGGCCACGGAGATTTCCGGCAGCACGGTGTACTCCGAAAAAGTGGAAGTACCCATGTAGTGGAAAATCGGCTGGCCCTTGTAGGAAAACCGCGAAGTGCCGTCCGGCATCAAGCCTTTGCCCTGGGTCGCACGAATCGCCTGGCAGAGGTTGGTTTTACCCGACAGGCAGAATTTGCACTGCCGGCATTCCGGGGTGTACAGCGGGATCACATGATCGCCGACTGCAACGGAGGTCACGCCTTCGCCAATGGCCTCGACAATCGCACCACCTTCATGGCCGAGGATCGACGGGAAGATGCCTTCCGGATCGGCGCCAGACAGTGTGTAGGCATCGGTATGGCAAACACCGGAGGCCACCACGCGCAGCAAGACTTCGCCGGCCTTGGGCATGGCGACATCGACTTCAACGATTTCGAGGGGCTTTTTGGCCTCGAAGGCAACGGCGGCGCGCGACTTGATCATGATGACTCTCCAGTGAATTAAAACGAGACAGTGAGTGTAATACATGGCTCAACGATGAATAATCGATGCAAATGCAAAATATTATTGCCGCACGGGGATAATCATTGATGTCCGAAAATCGCTGGGAAGGGATCGACGAGTTTGTCGCCGTTGCCGAATGCAGCCAGTTCACCGCTGCTGCGCAACGCCTGGGGGTTTCTTCCTCCCATATCAGTCGACAAATCGTACGCCTCGAAGAACGCCTGCAAACTCGCCTGCTCTACCGCAGTACCCGCCGGGTCACGCTGACCGAGGCCGGGCAAACCTTCCTGCAACATTGCCAGCGTTTGCAGGATGGCCGCGAAGAGGCGTTGCGCGCGGTGGGCGACCTGACCAGCGAACCCAAGGGCATGCTGCGCATGACCTGCGCCGTGGCTTACGGCGAGCGCTTCATCGTGCCGCTGGTGACCCGCTTCATGGGGCTGTATCCGCAACTGCGGATCGACATCGAACTGAGCAATCGCCAGCTTGACCTGGTGCACGAAGGCCTCGACCTGGCGATTCGCCTCGGGCGTTTGCAGGATTCACGGCTGGTCGCCACCCGCCTCGCGCCACGGCGTATGTTTCTCTGTGCATCGCCCTCCTACCTTGAACGCTACGGCCGCCCGCACAGCCTGTCGGAGCTGAGCCGCCACAACTGCCTCATCGGCAGTTCGGACCTCTGGCAACTGGAACAAAATGGGAGGGAGTTTTCGCAAAGGGTGCAGGGAAACTGGCGCTGCAACAGTGGGCAAGCCGTACTGGATGCCGCGCTACAAGGCGTGGGGTTGTGTCAGTTGCCGGACTATTACGTGCTGGAGCATTTGAACAGCGGCGCGTTGATTTCGTTGCTGGAAGCACATCAACCACCGAATACCGCCGTTTGGGCGCTGTATCCGCAGCAGCGGCATCTGTCGCCGAAGGTGCGCAAGTTGGTGGATTTTTTGAAGGAGGGGTTGGCTAAACGGCCGGAGTACAGGATTTAAGATCTTTTAGTGACGATTGGCCCAACGCTGCCTCAACCATTCAAGATCTTCGGGACGCGTAACCTTGAGGTTGTCGGACCGCCCTTCGATCAGGCGTGGCGCCGAACCGGCCCACTCCATCGCCGAAGCTTCGTCGGTAATAACGGCATCGGCCACCAGACTGTCAGCCAGTGCGCGATGCAACGCCCCAAGGCGGAACATCTGCGGCGTGTAGGCCTGCCAGATCACGCTGCGATCCACGGTTTCGACCACACGACCGTGCTTGTCGACCCGCTTGAGCGTATCCCGTGCCGGAACCGCCAGCAGCCCGCCGACAGGATCATCAGCCAGTTCAGCCAGCAGCTTGTCCAGATCGTCACGACTGAGGTTCGGCCGTGCGGCATCGTGAACCAGTACCCAATCCTCATCACCGGCGCCCTGCGCATGCAAGTGCAGCAACGCATTGAGCACCGACCCGGAACGTTCGGCGCCGCCCTCGACCCGGGCAATACGCGGATCACTGGCACATGCCAGGTTCGGCCAATAAGGGTCGTCAACAGCAACACTGACCACCAGGCCTTTCAGGCATGGATGATCAAGGAAACAGCCAAGGCTGTGTTCGAGAATAGTGCGCCCGCCCAGTTGCAGGTATTGCTTGGGACGGTCCGCGGCCATACGGGCACCGACGCCCGCGGCAGGAATCACGGCCCAGAAGGCCGGTAACGTCTGGTTCATTGCGCCAGCTGGTAAAGGGTTTCACCGTCCTTGACCATGCCCAACTCATGACGAGCCCGTTCTTCAACGGTCTCCATGCCCTTTTTCAACTCACTGACTTCGGCGTCCATCACCCGGTTGCGCTCCAGCAACGCCTGGTTCTCAGCTTGCTGATCGGCAATCTGCTGAGTCAACTCGGCCACTTGCGCCAGGCTGCCATTACCCACCCACAGGCGGTACTGCAGGCCAGCCAGCAGCAGGAGCAAGACGAGGAACAACCAATTGGGACTGCGCATCGAATATCAGGTATCCAGTGAAAAAAGACAGCCATGCCAAAACGTGAAGCTTCTGATAGCACGAAGCCTGGAAGAACCAGGCTTGTGCATATAAGGCATCAGATTAGTGGCAAAAACGTCGCCGTAGCGATTTTTCCGACACAATCCGCTGACTATTTACCATTTAACAATCAGCCGCGGAACTCGCTGCGACCGTTGTACTTGGCTTTGCCGTTCAACTGCTCTTCGATACGCAGCAGTTGGTTGTACTTGGAAACGCGGTCGGAACGGCACAGGGAGCCGGTCTTGATCTGGCCAGCCGAGGTGCCCACGGCCAGGTCGGCAATGGTCGAATCTTCGGTTTCGCCGGAGCGGTGCGAGATCACGGCAGTGTAACCGGCAGCCTTGGCCATCTGGATGGCTTCCAGGGTTTCGGTCAGGGTGCCGATCTGGTTGAACTTGATCAGGATCGAGTTGGCGATCTTCTTGTCGATGCCTTCTTTCAGGATCTTGGTGTTGGTGACGAACAGGTCGTCGCCTACCAGCTGGGTCTTCTCGCCGATCTTGTCGGTGAGGATTTTCCAGCCAGCCCAGTCGGACTCGTCCAGGCCATCTTCGATGGAGATGATCGGATAACGCTCGGTCAGACCTTTCAGGTAATCAGCGAAACCTTCGGCGCTGAACACCTGGCCTTCGCCGGACAGGTTGTACTTGCCGTCTTCGTAGAATTCGCTGGCTGCGCAGTCCAGGGCCAGGGTCACGTCGGTGCCCAGCTTGTAACCGGCGTTGGCCACGGCTTCGGAGATCACTTTCAAAGCATCTTCGTTGGAAGCCAGGTTCGGCGCGAAACCACCTTCGTCACCGACGGCAGTGCTCAGGCCACGGGCTTTCAGCACAGCTTTGAGGTGGTGGAAAATCTCGGTGCCCATGCGCAGGCCTTCCGAGAAAGACTTGGCGCCAACCGGCTGAACCATGAATTCCTGGATGTCGACGTTGTTATCGGCGTGCTCGCCGCCGTTGATGATGTTCATCATCGGAACCGGCATCGAGTAGACACCCGGGGTGCCGTTCAGGTTGGCGATGTGAGCGTACAGCGGCAGGTCCTGGTCCTGCGCTGCTGCCTTGGCTGCGGCCAGGGAAACGGCGAGGATCGCGTTGGCGCCCAGGGAACCTTTGTTTTCAGTACCGTCGAGCTTGATCATTGCCAGATCGAGCGCTTTCTGGTCGCTTGGGTCCATGCCTTTCAACAGGTCACGGATCGGACCGTTGATGTTGCCTACGGCCTTCAGAACGCCCTTGCCCAGGTAACGGCTCTTGTCGCCATCACGCAGCTCGAGCGCTTCACGCGAGCCAGTGGAAGCACCGGACGGCGCGCAGGCACTGCCGATGATGCCGTTGTCGAGAAGCACGTCCGCTTCCACGGTGGGATTGCCACGGGAGTCGAGAACTTCACGACCTTTGATGTCGACGATTTTAGCCATTGTTGTAAACACTCCAAAGTTGACGAAAACGACGCAGCTGTAGGAAATCTTTGATCGTCGGCAAGTGAGGTGCAGCGGGCAGTCTTGCAGACGACAAGGCTCAGGCCCGAGGGCCTGAGCGTTAAATCGTGCGGTACTTTACCGGAGAATTGAGGATTACGCGGTTTCTACCGTCGGAAAACTCTTCACCAGTTCGTCCAAAGCCTTGAGCTGGGCCAGGAATGGCTCCAGTTTGTCCAGGCGCAAGGCGCAAGGACCGTCGCATTTGGCGTTGTCCGGATCCGGGTGGGCTTCCAGGAACAGGCCGGCCAGGGACTGGCTCATGCCGGCCTTCGCCAGGTCGGTGACCTGGGCGCGACGACCGCCGGCGGAATCGGAGCGACCACCAGGCATTTGCAGCGCGTGGGTCACGTCGAAGAACACCGGATATTCGAACTGCTTCATGATGCCGAAGCCGAGCATGTCGACGACCAGGTTGTTGTAGCCGAAGCTCGAACCACGCTCGCAGAGGATCAACTGATCGTTACCCGCTTCCACGCATTTGCTCAGGATGTGTTTCATTTCATGAGGTGCGAGGAACTGGGCTTTCTTGATGTTGATCACTGCACCGGTCTTGGCCATCGCGACCACGAGGTCGGTCTGGCGCGACAGGAAGGCCGGCAACTGGATGATGTCGCAGACTTCAGCGACAACCGCGGCCTGATCAGGCTCGTGGACGTCGGTGATGATCGGCACGCCAAAGGCTTGCTTGATGTCCTGGAAGATACGCATGCCTTCTTCCAGGCCAGGACCACGATAGGAGGTCACAGAAGACCGGTTGGCCTTGTCGAAACTGGCCTTGAACACGTAAGGGATACCGAGCTTTTCGGTGACCTTCACATACTCTTCGCAAACCTGCATGGCCATGTCACGACTTTCCAGCACGTTCATGCCGCCGAACAGCACCATGGGTTTGTCGTTGGCAATCTCGATGTCGCCGACGCGGATGATCTTCTGTGCCATCGGGGTTACGCCTTCTTCTGGTGTTGAACCAACGCTGCCTTGACGAAACCGCTGAACAGCGGATGACCGTCACGCGGCGTCGAGGTGAACTCAGGGTGGAACTGGCAAGCGACGAACCATGGGTGATCCGGAGCTTCAACCACTTCAACCAGTGCGCCATCACCGGAACGACCGGAGATTTTCAAACCGGCTTCCATGATTTGCGGCAGCAGGTTGTTGTTCACTTCATAGCGATGACGATGACGCTCGACAATCACGTCCTTGCCGTAGCAACCGTGGACCAGGGAACCCGGCTCCAGCAGGCAATCCTGCGCGCCCAGGCGCATGGTGCCGCCCAGATCGGAGGTTTCGGTACGGGTTTCGACAGCGCCGGTGGCATCTTCCCACTCGGTGATCAGGCCCACAACCGGGTGACCGCTTGCACGATCGAACTCGGTGGAGTTGGCGTCTTTCCAGCCCATCACGTTACGTGCGAACTCGATAACGGCCACTTGCATGCCCAGGCAGATACCCAGGTACGGAACCTTGTTTTCGCGAGCGTATTGAACGGCAGTGATCTTGCCTTCAACGCCACGCAGACCGAAGCCGCCAGGCACCAGGATCGCGTCGACGCCTTCGAGCAGCGCTGTGCCCTGGTTCTCGATGTCTTCGGAATCGATGTAGCGCAGGTTGACCTTGGTACGGTTGCTGATGCCGGCGTGACTCATCGCTTCGATCAACGACTTGTAGGCGTCCAGCAACTCCATGTACTTGCCGACCATGGCGATGGTGACTTCGTGCTCAGGGTTGAGCTTGGCGTCGACCACGGCTTCCCACTCGGACAGATCGGCACCGCCGCATTGCAGGCCGAAACGCTCGACGACGAAATCGTCCAGGCCCTGGGAGTGCAGGATGCCCGGGATCTTGTAGATGGTATCGGCGTCTTCCAGGCCGATCACCGCACGCTCTTCAACGTTGGTGAACTGCGCGATCTTGCGACGCGAGGAAATATCGATCGGGTGATCGGAGCGGCAGACCAGCACGTCTGGTTGCAGGCCGATGGAACGCAGTTCCTTCACCGAGTGCTGGGTTGGCTTGGTCTTGGTTTCGCCGGCAGTGGCGATGTACGGCACCAGTGTCAGGTGCATCAGCATCGCGCGCTTGGCGCCGACTTCGAAACGCAGTTGGCGGATGGCTTCGAGGAACGGTTGCGACTCGATGTCACCCACAGTGCCACCGATCTCGACCATTGCCACGTCAGCGTCGCCGGCACCCTTGATGATGCGGCGCTTGATTTCGTCGGTGATGTGCGGGATCACCTGGATGGTTGCACCCAGGTAGTCACCACGGCGCTCCTTGCGCAGGACGTGTTCGTAGACACGGCCGGTGGTGAAGTTGTTGTTCTGGGTCATGGTCGTGCGGATGAACCGCTCGTAGTGGCCCAGGTCCAGGTCAGTCTCGGCGCCGTCGTGGGTGACGAACACTTCACCGTGCTGGAACGGGCTCATGGTGCCCGGGTCGACGTTGATGTACGGGTCCAGCTTCAGCATGGTGACCTTAAGTCCCCGCGCCTCCAGGATGGCCGCCAATGATGCCGATGCAATGCCTTTCCCCAATGAAGAAACAACACCGCCCGTGACGAATATGTAGCGCGTCATGAAAAACCCTAGAAGTCTGCGTTAAAGCGGTCCGAGCCGCCGGGGAAAGCGAAGGAAGGCCGAAGCCCCCGATCACCTGCATTAATCACAGTGCACCTTTCGAAAAAACCGCCGCGTTGGGACAGACCGGAAAATGAAACACCGGTTCGTTGCTCGCTACACATTTTTTGGAATCGCCCAGCAAAGACTGCTTGGTAATCGGCAACTCCTGCAATTCAGGCGAATCCACAGAAGTTGTATCAAGAAGGGAGCGTAGTCTACCGGAAAGCCCCTTTCAGCTCAAACCTTGATCTTCGTTCAGTGGCTGCCAATGCAAATGCCAGTCGCCGAGCGCACCACCATCGAGCCCCTTAAGGTTCGCTACCGCCAGCAGTTGCCCGTCTTTGTAGAGCAGCGGCAATCTGCCGCGTACGAAGGACGGTACAGCACTTTCATTGAGCAAACGTTTCAGGTCCCGATGGCCGCGGCCTGGCAAAGCCATGACCTCTCCCCCTTCACGATAGCGGATATGCAGCGGGCCATCGGGGATTTGCCCGGTGAGCGAAAGCACACCGTTGCCCGGGATAGCCAGTGGTGACGCCGGATCCAGCCACACCCCGGCGCCGGGCAAAGGGCGCAGCCAGCGGCCGGACAGCCACCAGATCCGACCGCCCGCCCGATGCAGTTCGCCATCGGCCAGCCGCCACACCGGGCAGGCATCGCCGGTGGCGTCGCGCAAATCCTCCCAACCCGACCAATGGTCAGTGTCCGGCAGGCGGGTCAGCGGTTCGAGCCAATGACTCAAGGCATTGCGCTGCCGGGCATCAGACAGTCGCGCAAGGGGCGCCAGTTCAAGGGATCGCAAGCCCAACCAGGCAAACTCACTGGCAGAGCTGGCCTCACGCAAATCCATGTCCGCCAGTTCTTCGAGCAGCCCCTGCGCTTCAGTCAAATGCGCCGCGCTACGGACCATGGTCGCCACCGCTTGTGGCCAGCGCTGGATCAGCACGGGCAAGACTTGATGCCTAAGGTAATTGCGCGAGTACTGCCGATCCTGGTTCGAGGGATCTTCGATCCAGCTCAACCCATGTGCACTGGCATAAGCCTCCAGTTCAGCCCGCGTGACATCAAGTAATGGTCGCAGCAAGTGCCCCTTGCCCAACGGGCGCTGACGCGGCATCCCGGACAATCCGCGCACGCCCGCTCCGCGTAACAAGCGAAACAACAGGGTTTCCGCCTGATCGTCGCGGTGCTGGGCCGTCAGCAGCACTTCGTTGGCCTGAACGGCTTCAGTGAAGGCCTGATACCGCGCATCCCGGGCTGCACGTTCAAGGCTGGCACCCGGTTGCACCTGCACGCGAACCACTTGCAGCGGCACGCCCAGCGCAGTGCACACAGCACGACAATATTCCGGCCACGCATCGGCCACAGCTTGAAGACCGTGATGAACATGGATGGCGCTCAGCGCCGGCAGGGATTCGGTTTTGGAGAGTGTTGCCAGAAGGTGCAGCAGAACAGTGGAGTCCAGGCCGCCGGAGAAGGCGATGCGCCAAGCGGAAGCATTGCGCCACAAGGCAAGATTCAACAAGACTCTGGCGGGCAGATCAATATTGGACCGACTCATATCCATCACCCTGCACAAATCAAATGTGGGAGCGACGGTTCGGCGTTCCGACCTGCTCGCGAAGACGGTTCAACATTCAACACATTCGTTGGCTGTCATACCGCTTTCGCGAGCAGGCTCGCTCCCACACATGGGTACAGCGAGATCTGATTACAGACCGTAGCTCATCAGACGCTCATAACGACGGGTCAGCAGCGCATCGTTATCGAACTTCTTCAGCATCGCCAGTTGCGAGCTGAGCTCGGCTCGGATCGATGCAGCGGCAGCGGCCGGGTTACGGTGCGCGCCACCCAATGGCTCACCAATCACCTTGTCCACGATGCCCAGGCCCTTGAGGCGCTCGGCGGTGATGCCCATCGCTTCTGCGGCATCCGGTGCTTTCTCGGCGGTTTTCCACAGAATCGAAGCGCAACCTTCCGGCGAAATCACCGCGTAGGTGGAGTATTGCAGCATGTTCAACTGATCGCAGACACCGATAGCCAGTGCACCACCGGAACCACCCTCACCGATCACGGTGGCGATGATTGGGGTTTTCAGGCGGGCCATGACACGCAGGTTCCAGGCAATCGCTTCACTCTGGTTGCGCTCTTCAGCGTCGATGCCAGGGTAAGCGCCCGGGGTGTCGATGAAGGTCAGGATCGGCATTTTGAAACGTTCGGCCATTTCCATCAGGCGGCAAGCCTTGCGGTAGCCTTCCGGACGCGGCATGCCGAAGTTGCGGCGAACCTTCTCGCGCACTTCACGGCCTTTCTGGTGACCGATGATCATCACCGGCTGGTCATCCAGACGGGCAATACCGCCAACGATCGCAGCGTCGTCGGAGAAGTGACGGTCACCGTGCAGTTCGTCGAACTCGGTGAAGATGTGTTCGATGTAGTCCAGGGTATACGGACGTTTCGGGTGACGCGCCAGACGTGCGATCTGCCAGCTGGTCAGCTTGCCGAAGATGTCTTCGGTCAGCGTTTTGCTCTTGTCCTGCAGGCGGGAGATCTCATCGCCGATATTCAGCGAATTGTCATTACCGACCAAGCGCAACTCTTCGATCTTGGCTTGCAGGTCGGCGATCGGCTGTTCGAAATCTAGAAAATTCGGGTTCATAGGCGTCCGTCTTGGGTCGAGTCCCAAGGGATCTTGGGCCGGCCGGTTGTCTATTCGCGCCCTACCTTAAGGGACAGGCGCGTTGAGGTCGAGATTAAAAATTCAGGTTGCGGGCAGGCGTTCTGATATCACCTGCCGGTCAACGGTATTGGAGGAAGACGTTGTCTCGCCCGAACTGGTCACGCAAGGCTTGAATCAACGCATCCGCCGGATCGATTCGCCAGCCTTCGCCGAACTGCAACAAGGCCTTCGCATCGGGACTGGTGTAGTCCATGGTGATCGGGCAAGCACCGCGGTGACGCTTCAACAGTTCACCCAGCCAGCGTAGCTGATCGCCCTTGAGGTCCTTGGCATGCAACTTCAGGCGCAGGCTCTCGGCCAGATTGGTGCGCGCATCCTCCATGCTCATCACCCGCTTGACCCGCAATTTCAGGCCACCGGAGAAGTCGTCATTGCTGACTTCGCCTTCGACCACCACCATCGCGTCGGTCTGCAACAGCGACTGCGCGGAATGGAACGCCTCGGAAAACAGCGAGGCCTCGATCCGTCCGGAGCGGTCGTCGAGGGTGATGAAGCCCATCTTGTCGCCCTTTTTGTTCTTCATCACCCGCAAGGCGATGATCATCCCGGCAACGGTCTGGGTATCGCGCGCCGGTTTCAGGTCGATAATGCGCTGGCGAGCGAAGCGACGGATTTCACCTTCGTATTCGTCAATCGGGTGACCGGTCAGGTACAGGCCAAGGGTATCTTTCTCCCCTTTCAGGCGCTCCTTGAGGGTCAGCTCCTTGGCCTTGCGGTGATTGGCGTAGACGTCAGCGTCCTCTTCGACAAACAGACCGCCAAACAGGTCGGAGTGACCGCTGTCCTGGGTGCGCGCGGTCTGTTCGGCCGCCTTGATCGCCTCTTCCATGGCGGTCAACAGCACCGCGCGATTGCGGTCGATATTGGCCTGGTAGGCTTTCTGCTCATCGTGGAAATACGGCCCGAGGCGATCCAGGGCACCGCTGCGGATCAAACCGTCGAGAGTGCGCTTGTTGATACGCTTGAGGTCGACCCGTGCGCAGAAATCGAACAGATCCTTGAACGGACCGGCCAGGCGCGCTTCGGTGATCGCCTCGACCGGGCCTTCGCCCACGCCCTTGATGGCACCGAGGCCGTAAATGATCCGGCCTTCGTCGTTCACCGTGAACTTGAATTCGGAGGTGTTCACGTCCGGCGCGTCGAGACGCAGCTTCATGGTCCGCACTTCTTCGATCAAGGTCACGACCTTGTCGGTGTTGTGCATATCCGCCGAGAGCACCGCGGCCATGAACGGCGCCGGGTAGTGCGCCTTCAGCCATGCGGTCTGGTACGACACCAGGCCATAGGCGGCGGAGTGGGATTTGTTGAAGCCGTAACCGGCGAACTTTTCCACCAGGTCAAAAATGTTACCGGCGAGGTCCGCGTCGATGTTGTTGGTGGCGCAACCTTCAATGAAGCCGCCGCGCTGCTTGGCCATTTCCTCGGGTTTTTTCTTACCCATGGCTCGACGCAGCATGTCCGCACCACCGAGGGTGTAACCGGCCATGACCTGGGCAATCTGCATCACCTGTTCCTGATACAGGATGATGCCGTAAGTCGGTGCCAGCACCGGTTTGAGGCCTTCGTACTGAAAGTCCGAGTGCGGATACGCCAGCTCGGCGCGGCCGTGCTTACGGTTGATGAAGTCGTCCACCATGCCCGATTGCAGCGGACCCGGACGGAACAGTGCCACCAGTGCGATCAAGTCTTCCAGGCAGTCGGGCTTGAGCTTTTTGATCAGCTCCTTCATGCCCCGGGATTCGAGCTGGAACACCGCCGTGGTTTCGGCTTTTTGCAGCAGTGTGTAAGTCGGTTTGTCGTCCAACGGGATAAACGCGATATCCAGCGGCGGTTCGTTGACCTTGGCGCGGTCGCGGTTGATGGTTTTCAGCGCCCAGTCGATGATCGTCAGGGTCCGCAGGCCAAGGAAGTCGAACTTCACCAGGCCAGCCGCCTCGACGTCATCCTTGTCGAACTGGGTTACCAGACCGTCACCGGCCTCGTCGCAATAGATCGGCGAGAAGTCGGTCAGCTTGGTCGGTGCGATCACCACACCACCGGCGTGCTTGCCGACGTTACGCACAACGCCTTCGAGCTTGCGGGCCATCTCCCAGATTTCCGCGGCCTCTTCATCGACCTTGATGAAGTCGCGCAGGATCTCTTCCTGCTCGTAGGCCTTTTCCAGGGTCATGCCGACTTCGAACGGAATCATCTTCGACAGACGATCCGCCAGGCCATAGGACTTGCCCTGCACCCGCGCCACGTCGCGGACCACGGCCTTGGCGGCCATGGAACCGAAGGTGATGATCTGGCTTACCGCGTTGCGGCCGTACTTCTCGGCCACATAGTCGATAACCCGGTCACGACCGTCCATGCAGAAGTCGACGTCGAAGTCGGGCATGGATACCCGTTCCGGGTTAAGGAATCGTTCGAACAGCAGGTCATATTCCAGCGGGTCGAGGTCGGTGATCTTCTGTACATAGGCCACCAGCGATCCGGCACCCGATCCACGGCCAGGGCCCACCGGTACGCCGTTGCTCTTGGCCCACTGGATAAAGTCCATCACGATCAGGAAGTAACCGGGGAACCCCATCTGGATAATGATATCCAGCTCGAAATTCAACCGATCGACATAGACCTGACGCTTGGCCTCGTAGTCTTCGGTGGTGTCTTTGGGCAGCAGAACACTAAGGCGCTCTTCCAGGCCGTCGAAGGACACCTTGCGGAAGTACTCGTCGATGGTCATGCCATCGGGAATCGGGAAGTTGGGCAGGAAGTGCGTGCCCAGCTTCACTTCGATGTTACAGCGCTTGGCGATCTCGACGGTGTTTTCCAGCGCTTCGGGAATGTCGCTGAACAGCTCGGCCATTTCCTCGGCGCTTTTGAGGTACTGCTGATCACTGTAATTCTTCGAACGCCGCGGATCGTCGAGGGCGCGGCCCTCACCGATGCAGACGCGGGTTTCGTGGGCGGCGAAATCTTCCTGCTTGATGAAACGCACATCATTGGTCGCCACCAGCGGCGCACCGAGCTTCTCGGCCAGCGCCACGGCACCGTGCAGTTGCTCTTCATCGTTGGGGCGGTTGGTGCGCTGGATTTCCAGGTAGAAACGATCCGGAAACACTTCCATCCATTCCCGGGCCAGGGTTTCGGCCTCGGCGGGGTTGCCGCTGAGCATGGCCTGGCCGATCTCGCCGTCTTTGGCCGCCGACAGCATGATCAAGCCCGAGTTGGCTTCAGCAACCCATTCGCGCTCGATGATGATCGCGCCATTGCGCTGACCGTCGATGAAGCCGCGGGAAATCAGTTCGGTAAGGTTGCGATAGCCTTCGGCGTTCATCACCAGCAGGCTGATCCGGCTCAGCGGGTTGTCCGGATCCTTGTTCGACAGCCACAGGTCGGCGCCGCAGATCGGCTTGATCCCGGCACCCATGGCGTTTTTATAGAATTTGACCAGGGAACACATGTTGTTCTGGTCGGTGACCGCTACGGCAGGCATGCTCATGCCGACCAGGGTCTTGACCAGCGGTTTGATCCGCACCAGACCGTCGACCAGGGAATATTCAGTGTGCAGGCGTAGGTGAACGAATGAAGCCGGCATAGTGATCCTGTCTGTAAACATGAAGACAACAAGGCCCGGATTGTACCGGGCCTTGGTAAAAAAAATCAGCCTCGCGACTAACTCTCGATGAGACCTTCCCGCGCCTCATACGCCAGCCGCACCGGGGCAAACGAGCGCCGGTGAATCGGGGTCGGCCCAAGCCGTGCCAGTGCTTCCAGATGAACGGGGGTCGGGTAGCCTTTGTGACCGCCGATACCGTAGCCCGGGTAGATCAATTCGAAGGCGGCCATTTCGCGATCACGGCTCACTTTGGCCAGAATCGATGCGGCGGCGATGGCGGGGACCTTGCTATCGCCCTTGACCACGGCCTCTGAGCGCATTGGCAGTTTCGGGCAACGGTTGCCGTCGATCATCGCCAGCTTCGGCTGGACATGCAGCCCGGCGACCGCACGCTGCATGGCCAGCATGGTGGCGTGCAGGATATTCAGTTCGTCGATTTCTTCGACTTCGGCGCGAGCGATGCACCAGCTCAGGGCTTTTTCGCAGATTTCGTCGTAGAGTTTTTCGCGACGGGCTTCGGTGAGTTTCTTCGAGTCGTTCAGGCCGAGGATCGGGCGGTTCGGATCAAGGATCACCGCCGCCGTCACCACCGCGCCACAGAGCGGACCGCGACCGACTTCATCGACGCCGGCAACCAGGTCTTCGATTTCAGCGACCAAGGTGAAATCCAGGCCCATCTGCATGTTCGTTTTACTCATTTGTCTTGGCCGATCAGGTTCAGCACTGCGTCCGCAGCCTGGTTGGAGGCATCCAGACGCAGGGTCCGGTGAATTTCGTCAAAGCCACGGGTCTGCTCTTCCCCGCCCTCGATCAACGGTGACAACGTCTGGGCCAGCGCTTCGACCGTTGCATCGTCCTGCAACAATTCGGGCACCAACAGGCGCTGGGCCAACAAGTTCGGTAACGAAATGTAGGGGCTTTTCACCATGCGTTTGAGAATCCAGAACGTCAGCGGCGCCAGGCGATAGGCGACCACCATCGGTCGCTTGTACAGCAGCGCTTCAAGCGTCGCGGTACCGGAGGCAATCAACACCGCATCGCACGCTGCCAGGGCTAAGTGAGACTGCCCATCGAGCAGGGTCAGCGGCAAATCGCGACCGGCCAACAGTTCTTCGAGCTGTGCGCGACGTTGCGCACTGGCGCAAGGCATGACAAACCGCACACCCGGACGCAATGCCCGCAGGCGCTGCGCTGTGTCGAGAAACAACGCGCCGAGCCGGCCGACTTCACCGCCACGGCTGCCGGGCATCAACGCCACCAGCGGCCCGTCGGGCAAACCGAGTTCGGCCCGCGCAGCAGCGCGATCGGCCTGGAGTGGAATGGCATCGGCCAGGGTATGGCCGACGAACCGCACCGGCACGCCCTTTTCTTCGTAGAATTTGGCTTCGAACGGAAACAGCGTGAGCATCAGGTCGCAGCCTTCGCGAATCTTCAACACGCGTTTCTGCCGCCAGGCCCAGACCGACGGGCTGACGTAATGCACGGTCTTGATCCCGGCCTGGCGCAGCTTGAGTTCGATATTGAGGTTGAAGTCCGGCGCATCGATACCGATGAATACATCGGGTTTCGCATCGATCAGGTCGGCGACCAGCTTCTTGCGTCGTGCCAGCAGCTCGCGCAGCCGGCCCAGCACTTCCACCAGACCCATGACGGACAGACGTTCCATCGGGAAATACGAGGTCAGGCCTTCAGCCTGCATCAACGGACCACCAACACCGATGAACTCGACAGCAGGGTGACGAGCCTTGAGCGCGCGCATGAGACCCGCACCCAGAATGTCACCGGAAGCCTCACCCGCTACCAGCGCAATACGCAGATTGGCCATGATTAGCGGGTGATGCCGCGGGTCGAAGACTGGATGGAGTCGCGGAACACCGCTACTTCCGGGAACTGCGCAGAAGGCTCGGCCAGTTCGACGAGCGCCTGTTCCACGGTCAGGCCCTGGCGGTACACAACCTTGTAGGCACGACGCAGCGCGTGGATCGCATCTTCGCTGAAACCCCGACGGCGCATGCCCTCGAAGTTCATGCTACGGGCTTCGGCGGGGTTACCGAACACCGTGACATACGCAGGAACATCCTTGCCGATCGCCGTACCCATGCCTGAGAAGCTGTGGGCACCAATGTGGCAATACTGGTGAACCAGGGTAAAACCGGAAAGGATTGCCCAGTCTTCCACATGCACATGGCCCGCCAGTGCGGTGTTGTTGACCAGGATGCAGTGGTTGCCGATAACGCTGTCGTGGCCGATATGGGCATACGCCATGATCAGGTTGTGATCGCCCAGGGTCGTTTCCGAACGGTCCTGGATGGTGCCACGGTGAATCGTCACGCCTTCACGGATGACGTTGTGATCACCAATCACCAGGCGGGTTTCCTCGCCCTTGTACTTCAGGTCAGGCGTGTCTTCACCCACCGAGGAAAACTGGTAGATGCGATTGTGCTTACCAATTCGGGTCGGGCCCTTGAGAATCACGTGTGGCCCGATGACTGTCCCCTCGCCGATTTCCACACCTGCGCCGACGATCGACCACGGGCCGACCTCGACGCCGTCAGCCAGAACGGCTGTCGGATCGATGATTGCACGAGGGTCAATCAAACTCATAGTTTGCGTTCCGCACAGATGATTTCAGCCGAGCAGACAGGCTTGCCATCGACCGAAGCCTGGCATTCGAATTTCCAGATCTGACGCTTGCAGCTGATGAACTTGGCTTCAAGGATCAGCTGATCGCCCGGCAATACCGGCTGGCGGAAGCGCAGCTTGTCGGAACCGACGAAGTAATAGAGGGTGCCGTCGGCCGGTTTCACGTCGAGCATTTTGAAACCAAGGATCCCGGCAGCCTGAGCCATTGCCTCGATGATCAATACGCCCGGCATGATTGGATGCGCAGGGAAGTGACCGTTGAAGAACGGTTCGTTGATGCTGACATTCTTGTAGGCACGAATGCGCTTGCCTTCAACATCCAGCTCCACTACCCGGTCCACCAGCAGGAACGGGTAACGGTGAGGCAGGTATTCGCGAATCTCGTTGATGTCCATCATTTCGGGGGGAAGCCTATGTAAAGATTGGGAGCGCGCGACTGACGCGCACCCCTCTAGCAAATCAAGGAGGCAGTCTAGCGGCTGTGCACACTTGATATGGAAATGGTATCAGCCATCTGATGAAGCATTACCGTCAGGGGTCACTTCCCCTACTTGCTTTTCCAGCTGGCGCAGACGTCGCGCGATGTCATCGAGCTGACGAATACGTGCCGCGCTTTTGCGCCACTCGGCAGCCGGTTGCATGGCCGTACCGGAAGAATAGGCCCCTGGCTCGGTAATCGAGTGGGTCACCATGGTCATCCCGGTAATGAAAACGTTGTCACAAATATCGATGTGCCCCACCAGGCCTACGCCACCGGCGAGCATGCAATGCTTGCCGATTTTGGTGCTGCCGGAGATCCCGACGCACGCTGCCATGGCGGTGTGATCGCCTACCTGAACGTTGTGGGCAATCTGAATCTGGTTATCGAGCTTCACGCCGTTACCGATGATGGTATCGGCCAACGCACCGCGATCTATAGCTGTGTTCACGCCGATTTCAACATCATCGCCGATCAGCACACCACCGATCTGGGCGATTTTCTGCCAGATACCTTTTTCATTGGCAAAGCCGAAGCCTTCGCCGCCAAGCACCGCACCGGACTGAATGACGACCCGCTTGCCGACGCGAACGTCGTGATACAAGGTCACACGCGGTGCGAGCCAGCCACCCTCACCCACCACGCTGCGAGCGCCAATGAAGCAATGCGCGCCGACAGTCGTACCGGCGGCAACCTGCGCACCGCTTTCGATCACCACAAAAGCGCCGATACTCGCCGCTGGATCGACAACCGCATCCGCCGCGATCACCGCCGTCGGATGAATCCCGGCTGCCGCCTTGGGCTTGGGATCGAACAGGTGAGAAATACGCGCGTAGGCTGCGTATGGATCCGGCACCACCAGCACATCCCCGCAATGACCTTCGGCGTCAGCGGCTTTGAGCAACAGGGCTGCAGCCTGACTGCCTGCCAGGTACTTACGGTATTGGGGGTTTGCAAGAAAGCTCAACTGAGCTGGGCCAGCCTCCTGCAAGGTGGCTAGCCCAGTAATTGCTTTCTCGGGGTCGCCACGTAGCGTGGCACCGAGGAACTCGGCCAGCTGGCCGAGCTTAATGGTCACGGTCATGGGTTACTTCAGCTGATTCATGCGCTCGATAACCTGGCGAGTGATGTCGTACTGAGGCTTGACATCAATCACTGCGCCACGCTCGAAGACCAGGTCAAAAGCACCTTTCTTGATGACTTCTTCCACAGCGCTGTCCAGTTTCGGCTTGAGCTGCTTCAGCATTTCACGATCGGCAACGGCCTTGGCTTCATTCAGCTCCTTGGACTGGAACTGGAAGTCACGGGCCTTTTGCTTGAATTCAAGCTCCAGACGCTCGCGCTCGCCCTGCTGCATTTTGTCGCCACCGGCCATCAGGCGGTCCTGAATGCCCTTGGCGCTGGTTTCCAGCGCCTTGAGCTTGGTCAGCTGAGGACCGAACTTCTTCTCGGCATCCACGGCGTATTTCTTGGCCGCGTCGGACTCCAGCAAAGCCATCTGATAGTTCAGAACAGCAATTTTCATGTCGGCGAACGCCGGACCTGCTACCAGTACGGTCGCCAGGAGAACCAATTGAGTCAACTTACGCACGATGCACTCCTACAAAATCCATTGTCGTTATTTTGGGACAGACGCTTAGAACGTCTGGCCAAGAGAGAATTGGAACACCTGGGTTTCAGCGTTATCCGGTTCTTTTACTGGCATGGCCAACGCAAAGCTCAGAGGACCCAGCGCGGTGACCCATGTCACGCCCACACCGACGGAACTGGCCAGGTTGCTCAGACTGACATCGTTACACTGCGTATTGGACTTCGACGCAGGGTTGGTATTGGTCGTCTGCTCGCACTTGGAGTCGAATACGTTACCCACATCCCAGAATACCGAGGTACGCAGGGATCGTTGATCCTTGACGAACGGCAGCGGGAACAGAATCTCTGCACCACCTTGAATCAGGACGTTACCACCGAACGGCAGTGGATCCTGATCCGGGTCAGCAAGAGTACCCGGGTTGCCAGTACTGAGTGCGCCGCGGCTCGGAGTACTACGCGGCCCCAATGTACTGTCCTTGAAGCCACGAACCGAGTTGAAACCACCAGCATAGTAGTTTTCATAGAATGGCAAGCCATCGGTCGAACCATAACCGTCGCCATAACCCAATTCGGTGTGCAGGCGCATGGTGTAGTTTTCGCTCAGTGGCTGGAACAACTGGCCACGGTAATCGAGCTTGAAGAACGACAGGTCGCTACCCGGTACGGTGACTTCCGCCGTCAAGCTTTGAGAATGACCACGAGTCGCCAATACGCCTTTGTTCAGGGTGGATTCGGACCAGCCGGCCGAAGCCTTGAAGTTCAAGTACTGATCGCCTTCACGGTTAACGAAGTCGAAAATTTCGTCGACGGTGTATTGACCGGTCTTGATCTTGTCCTGTTGCGCAGTCAGGCCGAAGGTCAGACGCGAAGTCTCGCTGATCGGGTAGCCGACGCTCACGCCAGCACCCATGCTGTCCACGGCATAGCTCGCTACATCGACGTCGAGGTCGTTGTAGTCGGTGGTGCGGTAGAAGGCGTTGTAACCCAGGCTCACGCCATCAGCCGTCCAGTAGGGGTCGACAAAACCAAAGTTGTAACGCGTCTGGTATTGGCTTTTGGTCAAGCCGACGCTGACCTTGTTACCGGTACCCAGGAAGTTGTTCTGAGTGATCGAACCACCGAGGATCAGACCGGCACTCTGGGCGAAACCGACACTGGCGGTAATCGAACCGGAGGCTTGTTCTTCAACGCTGTAGTTGACGTCCACCTGGTCATCGACACCCGGCACGGCCGGGGTCTCGACGTTGACTTCCTTGAAGAAGCCCAGTCGTTCCAGACGGGTCTTGGACTGGTCGATCAGGTAGGTCGAAGCCCAGCCGCCTTCCATCTGACGCATTTCACGACGCAGCACTTCGTCTTCGGACTTGGTGTTGCCACGGAAGTTGATGCGGTTCACGTAAGCACGCTTGCCCGGATCGACTGCAAACAGGATGTCTACGGTGTGATCTTCATCGTGCGGTTGAGGCACGCCGTTGACGTTGGCGAAGGTATAACCTTCGTTACCCAGGCGACGGGTGATCAGTTCGGAGGTGGTGGTCATCAGCTTGCGCGAGAACACCTGGCCTTTTTGCACCAGCAGCAGGGACTTGACCTGGTCTTCAGGGACTTTCAGGTCACCGCTGAGCTTGACGTCACGAACGGTGTACTTCTCGCCTTCGTTGACGTTGACGGTGATGTAGACGTGCTTCTTGTCCGGGGTAATGGAAACCTGGGTCGAAGCGATATCCATGTTGATGTAGCCACGGTCCAGGTAGTAGGAACGCAGACGTTCCAGGTCACCGGACAGTTTTTCACGGGCGTACTTGTCGTCGTTCTTGAAGAACGACAACCAGTTGGTGGTCTTGAGTTCGAACAGGTCGATCAGATCTTCATCAGGGAAAACCGTGTTACCCACCACGTTGATGTGCTGGATAGCGGCAACGGTGCCTTCGTTGATGTTGACCTTCAGGCCGACGCGGTTACGCGGCTGTGGCACCACTTCGGTATCGACGGTAGCCGAGTAGCGACCCTGGGCGACGTACTGGCGCTGCAGTTCGTTACGCACACCTTCAAGGGTGGCACGCTGGAAGATCTCGCCTTCGGCCAGACCGGATTGCTTGAGGCCTTTCATCAGGTCTTCGGTAGAGATCGCCTTGTTGCCTTCGATCTCGATACTGGCGACCGACGGGCGCTCGACTACAGTGATGACCAGGACGTTGCCATCACGGCCCAGCTGGATATCTTGAAAGAAACCGGTTTTGAACAACGCACGAGTGGATTCCACCAGGCGACGATCATCCGCCTGTTCACCGACGTTCAACGGCAAAGCACCAAAGACGCTACCCGCGGAGACCCGCTGGAGGCCATTGACGCGAATATCAGAGATAGTGAAGGACTCGGCGTGAACTTCGGCGATCATCAATACGGTGAGAACCGCAGTTAGCAGCAGACGTTTCATGAAGTCCTTTCTTATTCCAACTGGCAATAAACAAACTGCCGCAAAATGCGGCAGATTCGCAATTCAGCGAAGCGTTACAGTCGACCCAGATCATTGACCAGTGCAAGCAACATCACCCCGATCACCAAACTGATACCGATCTGTATCCCCCAACCTTGCACCCGATCCGACAAGGGACGACCACGCGCCCACTCGATCAGATAAAACAATAAATGCCCCCCATCCAGTACCGGAATGGGCAACAAATTCAGAACGCCCAGGCTAATACTCAGATAAGCAAGGAAATTCAGGAAATCAGCAACACCCGACTGGGCCGAAGCGCCCGCCACTTTAGCAATGGTTATCGGTCCACTCAAGTTTTTTACCGAGAGCTCACCGAACAACATTTTCTTCAGCGAATCGAGGGTCAGCACGCTCATGGTCCAGGTGCGTCGAGCCCCCTCGCCAATCGCTGCCAACGGCCCGTAACTGACCTCGCGGATCATCTCCGGCGGCCAATCGACAGCCTTCACCCCCGCCCCCAGGTATCCGCTGGGTGACTTGCGCTCGCCGCGAGCGGCCAGCGTCACCGGGACGTCGATTTGAGCACCGTCGCGCTCAACCCGCAGCATGATTTTGGTATCAGGATGCATACGGACGGTATCGACGACCTGCTGCCATTCATCCAGCGTACGACCATCGAGCGCCAGCAACCGGTCACCGGTCTTCAGGCCGGCAGCCTGAGCCGGGCCCTTTGGATCGAGCTCGGCCAGGACAGGCGGCAATGCCGGACGCCACGGACGAATCCCCAACGAATGGATAGGGTCAGGCTCGTCAGCCCCTTTGAGCCATTTATCCAGCGCAAGTTCACGAGGAGAATCGGCTGTGGAGCCTTGCTCGCGAACCAATATCTGCAACGAACCGCTTTCGCCCAAGCGACGAACCAGTTGCAGATTCACCGCTGCCCAGCCGGAAGTCGCCTCGCCATCAATGGCCACGATTTCCTGGCCGGGGCTCAATCCCGCCCTGGCCGCGATACTGCCAGACTCGACAGCCCCGATGACCGGACGCACCTGCTCACTGCCGAGCATTGCCAATACCCAGAAGAACACCAATGCCAGCAGGAAGTTGGCTATCGGCCCTGCCGCTACGATGGCAACGCGCTGACGAACGGATTTGCGATTGAATGCCTGGTCGAGCTGATCGAGTGGCACTTCCCCCTCGCGCTCGTCGAGCATTTTGACGTAGCCACCCAACGGGATCGCCGCGACGACAAATTCGGTACCTTGCTTGTCGTGCCAGCGCAGCAAAGGCATGCCGAAGCCTACGGAGAAGCGCAGCACTTTGACCCCACAGCGACGCGCGACCCAAAAATGGCCGAACTCGTGGAAGGTAACCAGCACACCCAGAGCGACCAGGGTGCCGACAATCATATAGAGCGCGCTCATCTACTTTCTCCGCATTCCTATCCGCTGCTGCCTGGCTCGACTATCCGCAGCATTTACCGCCCGTGACGACTCAACCATTGTCCAGCCAGCAATCGCGCCTTCGCGTCTGCCGTGAACACTGCATCGAGGTCATCCACTGCCACTACGGGCTCCAGATTCAGTACTTCCTCGATGATACTCGCGATTTCCGGGTAACGAACCCGTTCGTCGAGAAATGCCGCCACTGCCACTTCGTTCGCCGCATTGAGCATGGCCGGCGCGCTATTACCCGCTTCGGCTGCCTGACGAGCCAGACGCAGGCACGGGAAACGCTCTTCATCGGGCGCTTGGAAATCCAGGCGCGCAATGGCGAACAGATCCAGCGGTGCCACACCCGAATCAATCCGCTCAGGCCAGGCCAGGGCATTGGCGATGGGCGTGCGCATGTCCGGATTCCCCAACTGCGCCAAGACAGAACCATCGACATAGTCGACCAGCGAATGGATCACACTTTGCGGGTGAATCACCACCTCGACCTGGGATGGCCTGGCATCGAACAGCCAGCAGGCTTCGATCAACTCAAGCCCCTTGTTCATCATGCTGGCCGAGTCAACGGAGATTTTTCGCCCCATTGACCAGTTCGGGTGAGCACACGCCTGATCGGGAGAAACATGTGCCAGTTCAGCCATTGGCGTCTGTCGAAACGGACCACCGGAGGCCGTCAGCAAAATCCGACGTACACCGACCGCCTCAAGGCCACGGGCATAATCGAGCGGCATGCACTGAAAAATCGCGTTGTGCTCGCTATCGATCGGCAGTAACACCGAACCGCTGTTGCGCACCGCCTGCATAAACAACGCACCGGACATGACCAGCGCTTCTTTATTGGCCAGGAGGATCTTCTTGCCAGCCTCGACCGCTGCCAGTGTCGGGCGCAATCCCGCCGCACCGACGATGGCCGCCATGACCGTATCGACTTCCGGATCGGAAGCGACCTGACACAAACCTTCCTCCCCCACCAGAACACGGGTCGAAAGCCCCGCCGCGCGCAATTCATCCTGCAAGGTGCGGGCAGCAGCAACCTCAGGCACCACAGCAAATCGCGGGACATGTCGCACGCATAACGCCAGCAATTCACTCAAGCGAGTGAAGCCAGTCAAGGCAAAGACCTGATAACGGTCAGGATGGCGAGCAATGACGTCGAGCGTACTCAGGCCAATCGAGCCGGTCGCACCCAGAACGGTAATCTGTTGCGCGCGACTCATGGCGCCGCCATCCACAGCAGCACGGCAAACACCGGAATCGCCGCCGTCAGGCTGTCGATACGATCCAGCACGCCGCCGTGACCCGGAAGCAGGTTGCTGCTGTCCTTGATCCCGGATTGACGCTTGAACATGCTTTCAGTGAGATCACCCACCACCGAGACAAACACGATAAGCGCAGCGCCGATCAGCCCCTTGAGTAGCTCAGCCACCGTCCAGTCGCGTACCAGAGCAACGATTGTGGTAATCACCAGGCTCAGCGCCAGACCACCGTAAACGCCTTCCCAGCTTTTGCCCGGACTGACCTGCGGTGCGAGCTTGCGCTTGCCGAAAGCACGACCGGAGAAGTAGGCGCCAATATCGGCACCCCAGACCAGCACCATCACGGCCAAAATCAGCAGGTTGCCGTTGCCGGTTTCATGCTTTTTGATTTCGACCAGACCTTGCCAGGCCGGCAGGAGAATCAACAGACCGATCACCAATTTGGTCGCCGCATTGGACCAATGCTCGCTCGAACGCGGGTAGGTCAGCACCAGATACGTCGCCACCGCCCACCACAGCACCGAAGCGCCCAACACCCAAGGCGCGAGGCCGGGCAGGATGTGCATGAGGAACAGCGCCAAAGCGACCGCGGCGGCATAGCCGACGCGGAACACCTGACCGGCGAAACCCGCCAGACGCGCCCACTCCCAGGCACCAAGGGTTACGACCAGCCCGATGAACAGTGCAAAACCGGAACCTTCAAGCAGGAAAAACCCGCACAGGGCAATCGGCAGCAGGATCAGTGCGGTGATGATGCGTTGTTTAAGCATTAAACCCGGGCTCCAGCCTCGACCTGCTCGCTCGTTTTACCGAAGCGGCGCTGGCGGGAAGCGAAATCGGCCAGCGCATTGCGCATGGCATCGTGTTTGAAGTCCGGCCAGAACAGGTCGGAGAAATACAACTCGGCATAGGCCAGCTGCCAGAGCAGGAAGTTGCTGATGCGGCGCTCACCACCGGTACGGATACACAGGTCTGGCAACGGCAGGTCGCCTGTGACCAGACAGGTCTGCAGCAGATCAGGTGTGATGTCTTCCGGACGCAAGTGTCCGGCCTGAACTTCTCGCGCCAGTCGTTGCGCAGCTTGCGCGATATCCCACTGACCGCCGTAATTGGCGGCGATCTGCAGCACAAAACGATTGGCGCCAACCGTCATGGCTTCCGCTTCACGCATGGCGGCCTGCAGCTCGGGATGAAAACGCGAGCGGTCACCAATGATGCGCAGGCTGATGTTGTTATCGTTGAGGCGCTTGGCCTCACGACGTAGCGCCCTGAAGAACAGATCCATCAAAGCGCTGACCTCATCGGCCGGACGTTGCCAGTTCTCGCTGGAAAAGGCGAACAAGGTCAGCACTTCGACTTTGGCCTCGGAACAAACCTCAATAACCGCACGCACCGCATCCACGCCCGCTTTATGCCCGGCGACACCCGGCATAAAGCGCTTTTTCGCCCAACGATTGTTACCATCCATGATGATCGCGACATGGCGCGGCACCGCGGAAGGTGCAGTCTGCTTTGTCTTATCCATGAAAACGCGACCCTTATACGGCCATCAGGTCTTTTTCTTTCTGCGCCAGATCCGCGTCGATTTTAGCCACGAACTTCTTGGTCAGATCGTCGATCTCGCCAGTCGCACGACGCTCTTCGTCTTCGCTGATCTCTTTTTCCTTGACCAGATCCTTGAGCTGGCTGTTGGCATCACGACGGATGTTGCGTACGGCAACACGGGCATCTTCAGCGACGTCACGAGCCTGCTTGGTGAAGCCCTTGCGGGTTTCTTCGGTCAGGGCAGGCATGGAGATCAACAGCAGCTCGCCGAGGTTGGTCGGGTTCAGGTTCAGACCCGCGCTACCGATCGCCTTGTCGACGGCGCCCAGCATGTTGCGCTCGAAAGCAACGACTTGCAGGGTACGGGCGTCTTTGACGGTGATGTTGGCCACTTGCTTGATCGGGGTGTCAGAGCCGTAGTACGGCACCATCACGCCTTCCAGGATGCTCGGGTGCGCCTGGCCGGTACGAATGCGGCCGAAGTTGTGCGCCAGCGACTCCACGGACTTCTGCATGCGCTCTTGAGCGTCTTTCTTGATTTCGTTGATCATTGTTGGCCTTCCTCGATCAGGGTTCCTTCAGCGCCGCCATGTACGATGTTCAGCAGAGCGCCGGGCTTGTTCATGTTAAATACGCGTAGCGGCATCTTGTGGTCGCGGCACAGGCAAATAGCCGTCAGATCCATCACACCCAGCTTGCGATCCAGCACTTCATCGTAGGTCAGATGATCGAACTTCTCGGCATGCGGGTCTTTGAACGGGTCAGCGGTGTAGACGCCATCGACCTTGGTCGCCTTGAGCACGACATCGGCATCGATTTCGATTGCACGCAGGCAGGCAGCCGAATCCGTCGTAAAGAACGGGTTACCGGTACCGGCCGCGAAAATCACCACGTCCTTGGAGTTCAAGTGACGCATGGCCTTGCGACGATCGTAGTGATCGGTCACGCCAACCATGGAAATAGCGGACATCACGATGGCCGAAATGTTGGCGCGCTCAAGGGCGTCGCGCATGGCCAGGGCGTTCATCACAGTGGCCAGCATGCCCATGTGGTCGCCGGTGACCCGGTCCATGCCAGCCTTGCTCAGTGCTTCACCGCGGAACAGGTTGCCACCACCGATAACCAGACCGACCTGAACACCGATGCCGACCAGCTGGCCAACTTCCAATGCCATGCGATCCAGAACTTTCGGGTCGATCCCGAACTCTTCCGAGCCCATCAGGGCCTCGCCGCTAAGCTTGAGTAGAATGCGTTTATAGCGAGCCTGATAACCACTGCCCTGCTGAGCCATTGCGAATCTCTCCTGCGGCGTATTTTAAAAATTCTTTGCGAGCTGTTTACAGCTGGCGCTCACTCTAGCTTGGCGCTGCTTCAGCGCCATCGGAACATGGCTTTGTAAGCCAGTTCCAAAAGGAAACCAATTAAAAATTGGTGCCCCATCTGAAAAGAGGCTGCGCGCGTAAGCGGGCAGCCTCTTCTGGGCGACAGTCAAAAACCGTCTTATTGCTTGGCGGCAGCCAGCTGGGCAGCAACTTCTTCTGCGAAGTTGTCCACTGGCTTCTCGATGCCTTCGCCTACCTTGAAGTAAGTGAAGGAAACGATTTCAGCGCCGGCTTTCTTGGCCAGGGCACCTACGGTGACTTCCGGATTCATGACGAAAGCTTGCTCGACCAGGCTGGCTTCGGCCAGGAACTTGGTGATACGGCCGGAGATCATCTTCTCGACGATTTCCGCTGGCTTGCCTTTCATCTTGTCTTCGTTCAGGGTCAGGAAAACACCCTTCTCACGCTCGATGGCTTCTGGCGAAACCTGCGATGGCAGCAGGAACTCAGGGTTGCTTGCCGCCACGTGCATGGCGATCTCTTTGGCCAGCTGAACATCGCCGCCCTTGAGAACAACAGCAACACCGATCTTGTTACCGTGCAGGTAGGTGCCGACAACGTCACCCTCTACGCGTACCAGACGACGAATGTTGACGTTCTCGCCTACTTTGGCAACCAGCGCTTCACGAGCCGATTCCTGAGCGGCGATCAGCGGAGCTGCGTCGGTCAGTTTTTCGTCAAAGGCTTTTTCTACGCTGGCAGCAACGAAGTTCTTGAAGTCGTCTTGCAGGGCCAGGAAGTCGGTCTGCGAGTTGACTTCCAGCAGCACGGCTGCCTTGTCGTCAGCCTTGATGGCGATAGCGCCTTCAGCGGCAACGTTGCCGGCTTTCTTGGCAGCCTTGATGGCGCCCGAAGCACGCATGTCATCAATGGCTTTCTCGATGTCGCCGCCAGCCTTGGTCAAGGCCTTTTTGCAGTCCATCATGCCTTCGCCAGTACGCTCGCGCAGTTCTTTGACCAACGCTGCAGTAATCTCTGCCATTTCAAAATCCTCTTGGATAGGTTTTCAACCATTCCACCCGATCGAACGGGCGATCAATTCTTCCCCAACCACCCTTGTTAGCTGCCGCACGTTACAGATAGAGCGGTGGGCGCCAACAAATGGTTTTCGAGGTGGCAAAAAGGGGGCCAAGCCCCCTTTTTGCTTACTGAGTCAACGCCAAGGCGTCAATTACTCAGCTGCAGCCTGAGTTTCTTCAGCTGCGAACTCTACGGTGCCGCCGGCAACGTTGTTGCGACCGCGGATTACAGCGTCAGCCATCGAACCCATGTACAGCTGGATAGCGCGGATTGCGTCATCGTTGCCTGGGATGATGTAGTCAACGCCTTCCGGGCTGCTGTTGGTATCGACTACGCCGATAACCGGGATACCCAGCTTGTTGGCTTCGGTGATCGCGATGCGCTCGTGATCAACGTCGATAACGAACAGAGCGTCTGGCAGACCGCCCATGTCCTTGATACCACCCAGGGAACGATCCAGCTTTTCCAGGTCACGAGTGCGCATCAGCGCTTCTTTCTTGGTCAGCTTGGCGAAAGTACCGTCTTCGGCTTGAACTTCAAGGTCACGCAGACGCTTGATGGAAGCACGGATGGTTTTGAAGTTGGTCAGCATGCCGCCCAACCAGCGGTGATCGACGTACGGCGAACCGCAACGTGCTGCTTCTTCAGCAACGATCTTGCCAGCGGAACGCTTGGTGCCGACGAACAGAATCTTGTTTTTGCCCTGGGCCAGGCGCTCTACGAAAGTCAGAGCTTCGTTGAACATTGGCAGGGTTTTTTCAAGGTTGATGATGTGGATCTTGTTACGCGCGCCGAAAATGTACTTACCCATTTTCGGGTTCCAGTAACGGGTCTGGTGACCGAAGTGCACACCGGCCTTCAGCATATCGCGCATGTTGACTTGGGACATGATAGTTCCTTAATAAGTCGGGTTTGGCCTCCACGTATCCCAATGACCAACCAGCAGCATCAGCTGAAGGCACCCAGGTCATCGTGTCGACACGTGTGTGGATTTAGGCTTTACGGGACATCCCCGGAAAGCGGCGCATTTTATATCACAAGGCAGGGCAAAACGGAACCCGGATTCTGAAATCCTGGCGAGCGCTTTGCTCCATCCCTTGGAATCCGCCAAGAATGCACCATTCTATAGAGAGAAGCGATGCACACAGACGCAGATTTGCGCTGATCGTCTGGTAGAATCGCATTTTTCAGGGCCGCGAAGTTCGATTGCGCAACGCCCTTTCCGTTTAGAAAGCGCCGCCTGGCGCAGAGAGAGCCTGTATGACCGTCACCCTCAAAACCCCCGAGGATATCGCCAAAATGCGTATCGCCGGCAAACTGGCCGCCGATGTGCTGGAAATGATTGCCGAACATGTCAAGCCGGGCGTTACCACCGATCAACTGAACCAGATCTGCCACGACTACATCGTCAATGAGCAGAAAGCCATCCCTGCCCCGCTCAACTACAAGGGCTATCCGAAGTCGATCTGCACGTCGATCAACCATGTGGTCTGTCACGGCATCCCGAACGATAAGCCGCTGAAGGATGGCGACACCCTGAACATCGACGTCACCGTCATCAAGGACGGTTACCACGGCGACACCAGCCGCATGTTCCACGTCGGCAACGTGCCGGTCTGGGCCGAGCGCCTGTCCCAGGTGACCCAGGAATGCATGTACAAGGCGATCGAGATCGTCAAACCCGGCTGCCGCCTGGGCGACATCGGCGAAATCATCCAGAAGCACGCGGAAAAGAACGGCTTCTCGGTGGTTCGCGAATTCTGCGGCCATGGTATCGGCAAGGTATTCCACGAAGAGCCGCAGGTCCTGCACTACGGCCGCGCTGGCACCGGCATGGAACTCAAGGCCGGCATGACCTTCACCATCGAGCCGATGATCAACCAGGGCCGTGCCGACACCAAGGTACTGGGCGACGGCTGGACCGCGATCACCAAGGACCGCAAGCTCTCGGCACAGTGGGAACACACCCTGCTGGTGACCGAAACCGGTTACGAGATCTTCACCCTGCGCAGTGATGACACCATCCCTCGCGTTTCGGCCTGATCCCGCCACCGAACCTCGCCCATAGAAAGGAAAGCCAATCGATGCCGCAGGTGGATCCCGAACTCTTCGACCGAGGCCAGTTCCAGGCTGAACTGGCCCTGAAGGCAAGCCCGATCGCGGCCTTCAAGAAGGCGATCCGCCAGGCCCGCGAGGTGCTCGACGCTCGATTTCGCAGCGGCCGGGACATTCGCCGGCTGATCGAGGATCGCGCCTGGTTCGTCGATAACATCCTGCAAAAGGCTTGGGAGCAGTTCAGCTGGAGCGAGGACGCCGACATCGCGCTGGTCGCGGTCGGCGGCTACGGCCGTGGCGAACTGCACCCTTATTCCGATATCGACTTGCTGATCCTGCTGGACAGCGCCGACCACGAAGTTTTCCGCGATTCCATCGAGCGTTTTCTGACGCTGTTGTGGGACATCGGCCTGGAGGTCGGTCAGAGTGTTCGCTCAGTCGAGGAGTGCGCCGTCGAGGCCCGTGCCGACCTGACAGTCGTCACCAACCTGATGGAAAGCCGCACCATTGCCGGCCCCGAGCATTTGCGCCAGCGCATGCTGGACGTAACCAGCACCGCGCACATGTGGCCGAGCAAGGACTTCTTCCTGGCCAAGCGTGCCGAACAAAAGGCCCGTCACCACAAGTACAACGACACCGAATACAACCTGGAACCCAACGTCAAAGGCTCACCCGGCGGCCTGCGGGATATCCAGACGATTCTGTGGGTGGCCCGTCGCGAGTACGGCACCCTGAACCTGCGGGCACTGGCTGGCGAAGGATTCCTGGTCGAGAGCGAAAATGCCCTGCTCGCCTCTTCCCAGGAGTTCCTGTGGAAGGTTCGCTATGCCCTGCACATGCTGGCCGGCCGCTCCGAAGACCGCCTGCTGTTCGATCACCAGCGCACCATTGCCGGGCTGCTGGGCTTCAAAGGCGACGATGCCAAGCAAGCCATCGAAAATTTCATGCAGCAGTATTATCGGGTGGTGATGAGCATCGCCCAGCTCAGCGACCTGATCATCCAGCACTTCGAGGAAGTGATCCTCGCACCGGAAGACGAAGCCCCACCGCAGCCGATCAACTCGCGCTTCCAGCTGCATGACGGTTATATCGAGGCACGCAACAACAACGTCTTCCGCCGCACCCCGTTCGCCATGCTCGAAATCTTCGTGCTGATGGCCCAGCAGCCGGAAATCAAAGGCGTGCGCGCCGACACCATTCGCCTGCTGCGGGAACACCGCCACCTGATCGACGACGACTTCCGCAACGACATTCGCAATACCAGCCTGTTTATCGAATTGTTCAAATGCAAGATCGGCATCCACCGCAACCTGCGGCGAATGAACCGTTACGGCATCCTGGGGCGCTATCTGCCCGAATTCGGTTTTATCGTCGGGCAGATGCAACACGACCTGTTCCACATCTATACGGTCGATGCCCACACCCTGAACCTGATCAAACATCTGCGTAAGTTGCAGTACACCCAGGTGTCGGAAAAATTCCCGCTGGCCAGCAAAGTCATGGGCAAGCTGCCCAAGCCCGAGCTGATCTACATGGCCGGCCTGTACCACGACATCGGCAAAGGCCGGCATGGCGATCACTCGGACATCGGCGCCGTGGATGCCGAGGCCTTTTGCCAGCGTCATCAACTGCCCACGTGGGACAGCCGCCTGATCGTGTGGCTGGTGCAAAACCACCTGATGATGTCGACCACCGCCCAGCGCAAGGATTTGTCCGACCCGCAGGTGATCCACGATTTCGCCCAGATCGTCGGTGACGAAACCCGCCTCGACTACCTCTATGTGCTGACCGTCTCCGACATCAACGCCACCAACCCGACCCTGTGGAATTCCTGGCGCGCCAGCCTGCTGCGCCAGCTCTACACCGAGACCAAGCGCGCCCTGCGTCGCGGCCTGGAAAACCGGGTGGATCGCGAAGAGCAGATCCGCCAGACCCAGAGCGCCGCCCTGGATATCCTGGTGCGCGGCGGCACCGACCCGGACGATGTGGAGCAGTTATGGGCGCAGTTGGGTGATGACTATTTCCTGCGCCACACCGCCGGCGATGTCGCCTGGCACAGTGACGCGATCCTCCAGCAACCGGCCGACGGCGGGCCACTGGTGCTGATCAAGGAAACCACCCAGCGCGAGTTCGAAGGTGGCACGCAGATTTTCATCTATGCCCCGGACCAGCACGACTTCTTTGCCGTGACCGTAGCCGCAATGGACCAGCTCAACCTGAACATTCACGACGCCCGGGTCATCACCTCCAGCAGCCAGTTCACCCTCGACACCTATATCGTGCTCGACACCGACGGCGACTCGATTGGCGATAATCCGGCGCGGGTCAAACAGATCCGCGAGGGTCTGACCGAAGCCCTGCGCAACCCGGACGACTACCCGACCATCATCCAGCGCCGGGTGCCGCGTCAGCTCAAGCATTTCGCCTTTGCGCCACAAGTGACGATCCACAACGACGCCCAGCGCCCGGTGACGGTGCTGGAGCTCACGGCCCCCGACCGCCCGGGCCTGCTGGCGCGGATTGGCACGATCTTCCTGGAGTTCGACCTGTCGTTGCAGAACGCCAAGATCGCCACCCTCGGCGAGCGCGTGGAAGACGTGTTCTTCATCACCGACGCCAACAACCAGCCGTTGTCGGACCCGCTGCTGTGCAGCCGCCTGCAGGATGCGATCGTCGAACAACTGAGTGTCAACCAGGAACCCGATATCAAACTGTCGCGCATCAGCATCTGAATCAACACATTTCCCCCTGTGGAAATGAACCTTCTGTGGTGAGGGGGCTTGCCCCCGTTGGGTCGCGAAGCGGCCCCAAAACCAGCTAACGCGATGTATCAGATACAGCGCACATGATGGTTTTACGACTGCTTCGCAGCCGAACGGGGCGGTTCGGCGTTCCGACAAGCCCCCTCACCACATTAGTTAGCTTCCACATTGAAAGAGGCCCCCGATGAACAACGCTCTGTCCCAGCTCCAGCCCTACCCGTTCGAGAAACTCCGCGCCCTGCTCGGCAGCGTGACGCCCAACCCGGACAAGCGTCCGATCGCGCTGTCCATCGGCGAGCCGAAACACCGTTCGCCAAGTTTTGTCGCCGAGGCCCTGGCCAGCAATCTGGAAAAAATGGCGGTGTACCCGACCACCCTCGGTATCCCGGAGCTGCGTGAAGCCATCGCTGCATGGTGCGAGCGTCGCTTCGATGTACCCAAAGGCTGGATCGACCCGGCGCGCAACGTGCTGCCGGTCAACGGCACCCGTGAAGCGCTGTTCGCCTTCACCCAGACCGTGGTCAACCGTGGCGATGACGCGCTGGTGGTCAGCCCGAACCCGTTCTACCAGATCTACGAAGGCGCGGCTTTCCTCGCCGGGGCCAAGCCGCATTACCTGCCATGCCTGGACGAAAACGGCTTCAACCCGGATTTCGATGCCGTGTCGCCGGACATCTGGAAACGCTGCCAGATCCTGTTCCTGTGCTCGCCAGGCAACCCGACCGGCGCCTTGATTCCGGTGCAAACCCTGAAAAAGCTGATCGCCCTGGCCGACGAATACGACTTCGTGATTGCCGCCGATGAGTGCTACAGCGAGCTGTACTTCGACGAACAAACTCCGCCACCAGGCCTGCTCAGCGCCTGCGCGGAACTGGGTCGCAAGGACTTCAAGCGTTGCGTGGTGTTCCACAGCCTGTCCAAGCGTTCGAACCTGCCAGGCCTGCGTTCAGGTTTTGTCGCCGGTGACGCCGACATCCTCAAGGGCTTCCTGCTCTACCGTACCTACCACGGCTGCGCGATGCCGGTTCAAACCCAACTGGCCAGCGTTGCTGCGTGGAATGACGAAGTGCACGTACGCGCCAACCGAGCGCTGTATCGCGAGAAATTTGATGCGGTACTGGAAATCCTCAGCCCGGTCATGGACGTACAGCGGCCGGATGGCAGCTTCTACCTGTGGCCGAATGTGGCCGGTGACGACGCAGCGTTCTGTCGCGACCTGTTCGAGCAGGAGCACGTGACCGTGGTACCGGGCTCTTACCTGTCCCGCGATGTTGATGGTTTGAATCCAGGTGCAGGCCGAGTACGCATGGCACTGGTTGCGCCATTATCCGAATGCCTTGAAGCGGCAGAACGTATTCGCGACTTCATAACCCGCCGCAACTGACACTAACAAGGCCTGTACTGTGCAACGCAGTACAGGCCGCCCACCAGCAACAACATCTAACAAGCAGTAACTTTACAGCGTGGCTCTAATTTAAATAGTCTCCAACTCGAAACCAGTCTATTGACCAGATTAAAACTTCGAGAAAGAGAGCGGCAATACCACACTCAAAATCACGCAAAGCTAACCTACCACCGACAATTGGAACGCAGAGAAGAGCAGCAACTCTCAGCCAGTATGATCGGCGACTCATACGAAAAACATATCAAAAGTCTTTACCACTCCAACAATGCGCAAATAAATAAAACCAACAAATCTCTTTATCAACAAACCACAACCGATAAAAGACATGGACGTCCCCCTATGAAAAATGAAGTTTGCAGTATCCTTAGAAGCATTGATCCAGTTGCCTCCTATGAGGCCGCAATCAATGAACGCAGCGATAATGTCAAGTCCAACACTTCCGGACGCACCAAGAGAAGCGTCGCCATACATACTGCCTTCTGGGAGCCTGGGCGCACCCTGAAAATAGCCATGTACGACGAAAACCAGAAAACCATCGACATTGTAAAAAACATCGCGAACAAATGGTTAGCGCATGCCAATTTAAAATTTGAATTCATTTCAGGTACTGCGGGGGACATTCGTATAAAAATCGAGCCAAACCAAACCGGCGATTCCTACTCCTTTCTCGGCACAGATGCACTGACCTGCCCCCCTGAAGAACCCACTATGAAAATCGGAGTAGCTTTAGAACATGATGAATTTGAACGCTTTGTATTACATGAATTTGGTCACGCACTCGGCCTCCGCCATGAACATCAACATCCCGATGCGGACATTCCTTGGGATCTGGAAAAAGTCTACGCCTGGTATAAAGAAAAAAGCGACTGGGAGCGTGATAACGTTGACTTACAAGTCCTGCCATTACCTCGCTATACAGATCATATTTATGGTGATTACGACCCATTGTCAGTCATGCACTACAAAATTGATAGCACACTCACCCTAAACAACTGGAGCCACCCAGGAAACTTCACACTGAGCAAGAATGACATGAATGCAATTCGCAAGATTTATCCTCAAAGGACAACATACATACCACACGCACTGATTGAACTATTCAACACAATAAAGGCACCATTCATTGGCAAATCCAATTAAAAAACACTCCGAAGCCCCCCCAAAAAAATCGATTCTTGATAACTGTTACTTTCAATACATCTTCCATGTACGCCGCAATGCAACAATGAAAACACGCTCATTATTATTTCACCGCTCCAAGCTTGGCCTCACTCAGATCCAGTTCCCCCAACACCTCACGCAACACGTCATCACCAATCTGGTGATGACGACTGAGGCTATACAACTCCAGGCGCTGCGCCCGCAGCGCCTTCAAGCGCAAACGCCGTTCCAGCAGGTCCATCTGAAAGGCCAGGGCCTGAGCTTCAGCGGAATCGTTGAACACCTCCAACTGGTGGCGATACTCGGACATGATCCGCGCCTTGAGTTCAGCGGCCAGCGCGGACTGGGCGGCGTCCTGTGGGTTGACCTCTTCTGTCTCAAGCGCATGAATGGCCGCCTCAGCGGTCTTGCGCCAGGCGTCGCGCACTTCATTACGCCGCTTGTCGTCCGGGCTGGCTTCGATGCCACGCAACAAAAGTGGCAGCGCGATGCAGGCCGCAATCAACGACAGCAGAATCACCCCGGCGGCAATAAAGATCAGCAAGTCGCGTTCGGGAAATGCATCGGAGCCCATCAACATCGGCACCGACATCACACCCGCCAGCGTCACCGCGCCGCGCACGCCGCCGACGGTCAGCAACCAGCAGGAACGCGCGCTGGGCACTCGGGTTATCTCAGCCTTGCCGCGCCAGCGCCGCAGCAGGATGGACAGCCGCCAGATGCTCTGCACCCAGACGAACCGCAAAACCAGCAGCACCAGGAAAATCGCCACCACGTCCAGCCCGCGATACAGCAACGTCGGCCAAAGCGAAGTTTCGTGACTGGCCACCGCCTTGATGATGTCCGGCAACTGCAAACCCAACAGCAGGAAGATCAAACCGTTGAACGCGAACTCCAGCAGCGACCAGACACTTCGATTGAGCAAGCGTGTATTGGTCTGGCGCGGCAGCAGATCGAGCCAGCTCTGCATCATCCCCGCCGCCACCGCCGAGAGGATGCCCGACACTTCCATACGCTCGGCCAGCACGTAGGCCGCAAACGGCAGCAGCAACATGAACACCACGTGCGTCGCCGGATCATCCCAGCCCCGCGCGATCATCCACGCCCGCAGACGGCCGACCAGCCAGCTCAAGACCACCCCGACGGCCAGGCCACCCACCGCGACCAGCACAAACGTCAGGCTGGCATTGGCCAGCGAGAACACGCCGGTCACCGCCGCCACCAGGGCAAACTTGAACGTCACCAGGCCTGAGGCGTCGTTCATCAGCGCCTCGCCCTGCAAGATGTGCATCAACGGGGTCGGCAGTCGATTGCGGGAAATGGCCGACACTGCCACCGCATCCGTCGGCGACAGCACGGCCGCCAGGGCAAACGCCACCGGCAACGGTACACCGGGCAGCAGCCAATGAATGAAATAGCCGGCGCCGACCACCGTGAACAGCACCAACCCCACTGCCAGCGTCAGGATCGGGCCGCGCAGGTGCCAGAATTCGCGCTTGGGCATGCGCCAGCCGTCGGAGAACAGTAACGGCGGCAGGAACAGAAACAGGAACAGTTCGGGATCGAGGGCTACATGGAGGCCGAGCGTCGGCCAGGCAAGCAAGGCCCCAGCGGCAATCTGCACCAACGGCAACGGCAGCGGAATCACCCGTCCGATCAGGCGCGAAACGCCGACCAGCATCAACAGGATCAGGACGGTGTAAGCGGTTTGCATAAAGCGTGGTTCCAGGCCAGTCGACAGCATCGAAGTGCCATATTAGCCGCTTAGACTACCGGTGGCCCTTGCACCTATGTCGCACTGCACCGAACGCCTTGAAACACCGCAATCCCTGTGGGAGCGAGCCTGCTCGCGATGGCGGCATCACAGCCGACATCGCTGTCTATGAGCCACCGCGATCGCGAGCAGGCTCGCTCCCACAGGTTTTGCGCGGACATGACAACCACAGCCGCCGCGAAACCGTCCGGCCATGGCATAATCCGTCACCTTTCAATTCCAGCACCTGCAAAGGGGGCAATTCCTTGACCGTTTCAAGCAAAACGTTGCACCTTTTCGGCATCAAAGCCTGCGACACCATGAAAAAGGCGCGCACCTGGCTCGATGAACACGCTGTCAGCTATGACTTTCATGATTACAAAGCGGTCGG
Source organism: Pseudomonas sp. GL-B-12 (assembly GCF_019955895.1). Lineage (NCBI taxonomy): Bacteria > Pseudomonadati > Pseudomonadota > Gammaproteobacteria > Pseudomonadales > Pseudomonadaceae > Pseudomonas > Pseudomonas sp. GL-B-12. The sequence continues at coordinate 48,038 of NZ_JAHBCX010000055.1, read as the reverse complement.
TATCGACCGTGAACACCTGACCCAATGGTGCAACGAGCACGGCTGGGAAGTGGTGTTGAACCGTGCAGGCACGACCTTTCGCAAGCTCGACGACGAACGCAAAGCCGATCTCGACCAGTCGAAAGCCATCGAACTGATGCTCGCACAACCTTCGATGATCAAGCGCCCGGTGCTCGATCTCGGTGACCGAACCCTGATTGGCTTCAAGCCAGATATCTACGTGGCCGCGCTCAAGTAAGCAGCCCGTTCAATTTTGTTAGAGGTATACACATGTCCACTACCTTGTTCAGCCTGGCCTTCGGCGTCGGCACTCAAAACCGTCAAGGCGCATGGCTGGAAGTGTTCTACGCCGCCCCGGTACTCAAGCCATCGGCTGAAGTCCTCGCCGCTATCGCACCGATCCTGGGCTACACCGAAGGCAATCAGGCCATCGCGTTCAGCACCGCACAGGCCTCGCAACTGGCTGAAGCGCTGAAAAGCGTCGACGCTGCCCAGGCTGCCCTGCTGACCCGCCTGGCCGAGAGCCACAAGCCGCTGGTTGCCACCTTGCTGGCTGAAGACGCCCAGCTGTCGTCCACCCCTGAGGCCTACCTCAAGTTGCACCTGCTGAGCCATCGCCTGGTCAAGCCACACGGCCTGAACCTGGCCGGCATCTTCCCGCTGCTGCCAAACGTGGCCTGGACCAGCCAGGGCGCGGTCGACCTGAGCGAGCTGGCCGAACTGCAACTCGAAGCCCGCCTGCGCGGCGAGCTGCTGGAAGTGTTCTCGGTGGACAAGTTCCCGAAAATGACCGACTACGTGGTTCCGGCCGGCGTGCGTATCGCTGACGCTGCGCGTCTGCGCCTGGGCGCTTACGTGGGCGAAGGCACCACCGTGATGCACGAAGGTTTCATCAACTTCAACGCCGGCACCGAAGGCCCGGGCATGATCGAAGGCCGCGTATCCGCTGGCGTATTCGTCGGCAAGGGTTCGGACCTGGGCGGCGGCTGCTCGACCATGGGCACCCTGTCGGGCGGCGGCAACATCGTGATCAAGGTCGGCGAAGGCTGCCTGATCGGCGCCAACGCCGGTATCGGTATCCCGTTGGGCGACCGCAACACCGTCGAGTCGGGCCTGTACGTGACCGCCGGCACCAAAGTCGCGCTGCTGGACGAGAACAATCAACTGGTCAAAGTGGTCAAGGCCCGTGAACTGGCTGGCCAGACTGACCTGCTGTTCCGTCGCAATTCGGAGACCGGTGCCGTGGAATGCAAAACCCACAAATCGGCCATTGAACTGAACGAAGCGCTGCACGCTCACAACTAAGCGCTACACGATCACCTGTGTAGGAGCAGCCGGTCGACGCTCGATTGCTCGCGATGGACGTCAACGATTACACGCGGCAACAGACAGCACGCGTCGTCCATGCGTCCATCGCGAGCAGGCTCGCTCCTACATGGGTACGGCGTACACTCACCAGGGCCCGATAGCATGATGATTCTCTCTCCCTGGCGTGCCGATTTTCCGGCCATCGCCGCCCTGCAACGGCAAGACCAGACCTATCTGGACAACGCCGCCACCACGCAAAAACCCCAAGCCCTACTGGATGCCCTGGCGCACTACTACGCCAACGGCGCGGCCAACGTGCATCGGGCGCAGCATTTGCCCGGCGCCCACGCCACCCAGGCGTTCGAGGACAGCCGCCGCAAAGTCGCGCAATGGCTCAATGCTGGCGATTGCGGGCAGATCATCTTTACCCATGGCGCGACGTCCGCGCTGAATCTCCTGGCCTATGGCCTGGAACATCTTTTCAATCCGGACGACGAGATTGTCATCAGCGCCCTGGAGCATCACGCCAATTTGCTGCCATGGCAGCAACTGGCACACCGTCGCGAGCTGAAACTGGTGATCCTGCCGCTGGATGCCGACGGCGTGATCGACCTTGAAGCCGCCGCCGGTTTGATCGGCCCACGCACGCGTCTGTTGGCCGTCAGTCAACTGTCCAACGTGATTGGCGCGTGGCAGCCGCTGCCTGAATTGCTGGCACTGGCCAAGACGCACAACGCCCTGACCGTGATCGACGGTGCCCAAGGCGTGGTCCATGGCCGCCACGACGTGCAAGCGCTGGGCTGCGATTTTTATGTGTTTTCCAGCCACAAGCTCTACGGTCCCGATGGCTTGGGCGTGCTGTTCGGGCGCAATGCAGCGCTGCAACAACTGCGTCCCTGGCAGTTCGGTGGTGAAATGGTGCTGGATGCCAACTACCACGACGCACGCTTTCGCCCGGCACCGCTGGGTTTCGAGGCAGGGACGCCACCGATTGCCAGTGTGATTGGTCTGGGAGCGACCCTGGATTACCTCGCCGGGCTCGATCAGGACGCCGTGTCCGCTCATGAAGCCGCGTTGCATGCCTGCCTGCTCAAGGGCCTTGAGGCGCGCAACGGTATTCGCCTGCTGGGCAAGCCACAAGTGGCGCTGGCCAGTTTTACTGTCGAGGGTGTGCATAACTCCGATCTCGCGCATTTGCTGACCGAACAAGGGATCGCGGTGCGTGCCGGCCATCACTGTGCGATGCCGCTGCTCAAACGCTTCGAACTGGCCGGGGCGATTCGGGTGTCGTTGGCGCTGTACAACGATTCCGAAGACCTGGAGCGGTTCTTTGAAGCCCTGGATCAGGCGCTGGAGCTATTGCGATGAACCTGCCTGCTGATGCCGTGACGGCACTGGACACCTTTCAGAAAGCGGCCGGCTGGGAACAACGCGCACGCCTGCTGATGCAATGGGGTGAGTGCCTGCCGGCCTTGAGTGATGCGCAGATGTGTGATGCAAACCGGGTGCATGGCTGTGAAAGCCAGGTGTGGCTGGTGGGTGAGTTGCGCGATGGCCATTGGCAATTCAGCGCCAACAGCGATGCGCGCTTGATTCGCGGGTTGGTGGCATTGCTGCTGGCGCGGGTCAACGGATTGTCGGCGGCTGAGTTGCAGCAGGTGGATTTGCCGGACTGGTTCAATCAGTTGGGGTTGGGGCGGCAGTTGTCCGAGTCTCGCAGTAATGGCTTGAATGCGGTGCTTCAGCGGATGAATGAGTTGGCTGGTTAATCGCCTTCGCGAGCAAGCCCGCTCCCACATTGGATTTCGGTCGTACACAAAAACTGTATTCACTGTAGATAAAATGTGGGAGCGGGCTTGCTCGCGAAGAGGCCATCAGCAGCACTTTAAACTTGCGGTTTGACCCGATCCGCCGGCCGCCGCACACCCGCCACAATCTTGTCCACAGCCTTGGTCGCCGCGACCATGCCGAACGTCGCCGTCACCATCATCACCGCGCCAAACCCGCCGGCACAGTCGAGCTTCACTCCATCCCCGACAAAACTCTTCTGCAGGCAAATGCTGCCGTCCGGTTTCGGGTAGCGCAGTTGCTCGGTGGAAAACACGCACGGCACGCTGTAATGGCGGGTCACGGTGCGTGAGAAGCCGTAGTCGCGGCGCAGCGTGGAGCGCACTTTCGACGCCAATGGATCGTTGAACGTGCGATTCAGGTCGCAGACCTGGATCAACGTCGGGTCAATCTGCCCGCCCGCGCCGCCGGTGGTGATGATCTGGATCTTGCGGCGCTTGCACCAGGCGATCAGCGCGGCCTTGGCGTTGACGCTGTCGATGCAGTCGATCACGCAGTCGATGTTCGGCGTGATGTACTCGGCCATGGTGTCGCGAGTAACGAAGTCAGACACCGCGTGCACCGTGCAGTCCGGGTTGATCCCGCGCAGACGCTCGGCCATCACCTCGACCTTGGGCTTGCCCACAGTGCTGTCCAGCGCGTGCAACTGACGGTTGGCGTTGCTGACGCAGACGTCGTCCAGGTCGAACAGCGAAATCTCGCCCACGCCGCAACGGGCCATGGCTTCCGCCGCCCAGGAACCGACACCACCGACGCCGACGATCGCCACATGGGCCGCGCGCAGGCGCTCAAGGCCTTCGATGCCATACAAACGGGCGATGCCAGCAAACCGCGGATCTTCTGTACTCATGACCATTACCCCAAAAACCGGCGCGCATTATAGAGGGTGTCCTGCCTCACAAGCACTGTTCCTTTTTGACGGCGTCTGTTGCCGTCATGCTGCGTTGCCGCTCCTCGCCATAGCGGGCTATGACTCGTCGCGGCGCCTTGCTTGACGACCACAGCCACTCGTCAAAAGAGGAACGCGCTTGCAAGGCAGGACACAGCGCAGCGACAAGTTTTAAGCTTCAAGCTGCAAGTGTAAGAACTTATGTGAAAGTTAACTGCCCAATGTCCGGCAATTCCCTGTCTGCTGTACGACCGGAGAATGCCCGGTGTAGGATGCGCGCCCCTTGGCGACCGCCAACCGTTCCTTCGTTCCACAGTCTTTGGAACCCGAAATAGCTATGTCATCGCGTAAATTTGGACTCAACCTGGTCGTGGTGCTCGCCATCGCTGCCTTGTTTACCGGCTTCTGGGCGCTGATCAACCGCCCGGTCACCGCCCCCAACTGGCCTGAACAGATCTCAGGCTTCTCGTACTCGCCATTCCAGCAGGGCCAGTTCCCGCAGAAAGACCAGTACCCGACCGACGATCAAATGCGCCGCGACCTGGAGATCATGAGCAAGCTGACGGACAACATCCGCATCTACTCGGTCGATGGCACCCTGCAAAACATCCCGAAACTGGCGGAAGAGTTCGGCTTGCGGGTGACCCTGGGGATCTGGATCAGCCCGGACCAGGAACGCAACGAACGGGAAATCACCCGCGCCATTGAAATCGCCAACTCCTCGCGCAGCGTGGTTCGTGTGGTGGTCGGCAACGAAGCGATCTTCCGCAAGGAAATCACCGCCGCCGAACTGAGCGTGTTGCTCGACCGTGTGCGTGCCGCCGTCAAAGTACCGGTCACCACGTCCGAACAGTGGCACGTCTGGGAAGAGCACCCGGAACTGGCCAAGCACGTCGACCTGATCGCCGCGCACGTCCTCCCGTATTGGGAATTTATCCCGGTGGACAAGGCACAGCAGTTCGTTCTGGACCGTGCCCGCGACCTGAAAAAAATGTTCCCGAAAAAGCCGCTGCTGCTGTCCGAAGTGGGCTGGCCGAGCAACGGCCGCATGCGCGGTGGCGCCGATGCCTCACCGGCGGACCAGGCGATCTACCTGCGAACCCTGGTCAACAAGCTCAACCGCCAGGGCTTCAACTACTTCGTGATCGAAGCGTTTGACCAGCCGTGGAAAGCCAGCGACGAAGGTTCCGTCGGCGCCTACTGGGGCGTGTTCAACGCCGCGCGCCAGCAGAAGTTCAACTTCGAAGGCCCGGTGGTGGCGATTCCGCAATGGCGCGTATTGGCCATCGGTTCGGTGGTATTGGCGCTGTTGTCGCTGACCCTGCTGATGATCGACGGCTCGGCCCTGCGCCAGCGTGGCCGTACCTTCCTGACTTTCATCGCCTTCCTGTGTGGTTCGGTGCTGGTGTGGATTGGTTACGACTACAGCCAGCAATACAGCACATGGTTCAGCCTGACCGTGGGCTTTTTGCTCGCACTCGGTGCGCTCGGGGTGTTTATCGTGCTGCTGACCGAAGCCCATGAACTGGCCGAAGCAGTGTGGGTGCACAAGCGCCGGCGCGAGTTCCTGCCGGTGGAAGGCGACTCCAGCTACCGCCCGAAAGTGTCGATTCACGTGCCCTGCTACAACGAGCCGCCGGAGATGGTCAAACAGACCCTCAACGCCCTGGCCAACCTCGACTATCCGGACTTCGAAGTCCTGATCATCGACAACAACACCAAGGACCCGGCGGTCTGGGAACCGGTGCGCGATTACTGCGAAACCCTCGGCCCACGCTTCAAGTTCTTCCACGTGGCACCGCTGGCTGGCTTCAAGGGTGGCGCGCTGAACTACCTGATCCCGCACACCGCCAAGGATGCGGAAGTCATTGCCGTGATTGACTCGGACTACTGCGTCGACCGCAACTGGCTCAAGCACATGGTGCCGCACTTCGCCGACCCGAAAATCGCCGTGGTGCAGTCGCCGCAGGATTACCGCGACCAGAACGAAAGCACCTTCAAGAAGCTCTGCTATGCGGAATACAAAGGCTTCTTCCACATCGGCATGGTCACCCGCAACGACCGTGACGCGATCATCCAGCACGGCACCATGACCATGACCCGTCGCTCGGTGCTCGAAGAGCTGGGCTGGGCCGACTGGTGCATCTGTGAAGACGCCGAGCTTGGCCTGCGGGTATTCGAGAAAGGCCTGTCGGCGGCGTATTACCACACCAGCTACGGCAAAGGCCTGATGCCCGATACCTTCATCGACTTCAAGAAACAGCGTTTCCGCTGGGCCTACGGAGCGATCCAGATCATCAAGCGCCACACCGCCAGCCTGCTGCGCGGCAAGGACACCGAGCTGACCCGTGGCCAGCGCTACCACTTCCTCGCGGGCTGGTTGCCGTGGGTGGCGGACGGCATGAACATCTTCTTCACCGTCGGCGCGCTGTTGTGGTCGGCGGCGATGATCATCGTGCCGCAACGGGTCGATCCGCCGCTGCTGATCTTCGCAATCCCGCCATTGGCGCTGTTCGTGTTCAAGGTCGCCAAGATCATCTTCCTCTACCGTCGTGCGGTTGGAGTGAACCTGAAGGATGCCTTCTGCGCGGCGCTGGCCGGCCTGGCGCTGTCCCACACCATCGCCAAAGCGGTGCTGTACGGCTTCTTCACCAGCAGCATTCCGTTCTTCCGTACGCCGAAGAATGCCGACAACCACGGTTTCTGGGTGGCGATTTCGGAAGCCCGGGAAGAGATGTTCATCATGCTGCTGTTGTGGGGCGCTGCCTTGGGGATCTTCCTGGTGAACGGCATGCCGAGCAACGACATGCGTTTCTGGGTGACCATGTTGCTGGTGCAGTCGTTGCCATACTTGGCGGCGCTGATCATGGCGTTCCTGTCGTCGCTGCCGAAACCGACCGCCGAGCCTGAAACGGCACCTGTCGTCTAAATCTGCGCGGATGCACTAAACGGCGGCCAATGGTCGCCGTTTTGCTTTAAGATAAGCGCCATTTTGCGGGGCTTGGCGTGTCGCGGTTTGCCGATCGAACCCAATACCTGTAGGAGCGAGCCGGCTCCGGGCGGCGTTCCGACGATAGCGGTGTAACATTCAATGTTTATGGTTACTGACATACCGCATTCGCGAGCAGGCTCGCTCCTACATTCAGTCCGCGCCCATATTCATGATTTCCGGAGTTTTCCATGACGGCCCACGCCGACCTTTCGCCGACCCTCCAACTCGCCATCGACCTGATCCGCCGTCCGTCCGTGACGCCGATCGACGCCGATTGCCAGAAGCAGATGATGCAGCGCCTGGGCGATGCCGGTTTCACCCTGGAACCGATGCGCATCGAGGATGTAGATAACTTCTGGGCCACCCACGGCCAGGACGACGGTCCGGTGCTGTGCTTCGCCGGCCACACCGACGTGGTCCCGACCGGCCCGGTGGCGGCCTGGCAGATCGAACCGTTCAACGCGCTGATCGACGAACACGGCATGCTCTGCGGCCGTGGCGCCGCTGACATGAAAGGCAGCCTGGCTGCCATGACCGTGGCGTCCGAGCGTTTTGTCGCCGACTATCCGAATCACAAGGGCAAAGTCGCCTTCCTGATCACCAGCGACGAAGAAGGCCCGGCGCACCACGGCACCAAGGCCGTGGTTGAACGTCTGGCCGCGCGCAAGGAACGTCTGGACTGGTGCATCGTCGGCGAACCGTCGAGCACCACCCTGGTGGGTGACGTGGTCAAGAACGGTCGTCGCGGCTCCCTTGGCGCCAAGCTGACCGTACGCGGTGTGCAAGGCCACGTGGCCTACCCGCACCTGGCCAAGAACCCGATCCACCTCGCGGCCCCGGCCCTGGCCGAACTTGCCGCCGAACACTGGGACCACGGCAACGATTTCTTCCCGCCGACCAGTTTCCAGATCTCCAACGTCAACTCCGGCACCGGTGCGACCAACGTGATCCCGGGTGACCTGGTGGCGGTGTTCAACTTCCGCTTCTCCACCGAGTCGACAGTCGAAGGCCTGCAAAAGCGCGTGGCGGACATCCTCGACAAGCATGGCCTGGACTGGCACATCGACTGGGCGCTGTCCGGCCTGCCGTTCCTCACCGAACCGGGCGCACTGCTCGACGCGGTGTCGGCGAGCATCAAGGACATCACCGGTCGTGAAACCAAGGCGTCCACCAGCGGTGGTACCTCCGACGGCCGCTTCATCGCGACCATGGGCACCCAAGTGGTTGAGCTGGGCCCGGTCAACGCGACCATCCACCAGGTCAACGAACGCGTGCTGGCAGCCGATCTCGACGTACTGACCGAGATCTACTACCAGACCCTGATCAAGTTGCTCGCCTGATGCTTGCGTGCCCGATCTGCAGTGAGCCGCTCAATGCGGTGGACAACGGCGTGGCCTGCCCCGCCGGGCATCGTTTCGACCGCGCGCGCCAGGGTTATTTGAACCTGTTGCCGGTGCAGCACAAGAACAGCCGCGACCCTGGGGATAACCAGGCAATGGTCGAAGCCCGCCGCGACTTCCTGAACGCCGGGCACTACGCCCCGGTGGCCAAGCGTCTGGCGGAGTTGGCGGCCGGCTACGCACCACAGCACTGGCTGGACATCGGTTGTGGCGAGGGTTACTACACCGCGCAAATCGCCGAGGCTTTGCCGGGTGCCGAAGGTTATGCCCTGGACATCTCCCGCGAAGCGGTCAAACGCGCCTGCAAACGCAACCCGCAGCTCACCTGGTTGATCGCCAGCATGGCGCGGGTGCCGTTGGCTTCCGGCAGTTGCCAGTTCCTGGCCAGTGTCTTCAGCCCGCTGGACTGGGAGGAAGCCAAGCGCCTGCTCAGTGTTGGCGGCGGCCTGATGAAAGTCGGACCGACCAGCGGCCACCTGATGGAACTGCGTGAGCGGCTGTACGACGAAGTCCGTGAATATACCGACGACAAGCACCTGGCCTTGGTACCAGATGGCATGGTGCTGGCCCACAGTGAAACCCTGGAATTCAAGCTGACGCTGGAAAGCGGTCAGGACCGGGCGAACCTGTTGGCGATGACACCCCACGGCTGGCGCGCCAGTGCCGAGCGCCGGGCAGCAGTTATCGAACAGGCGGAACCGTTCGAGGTCACCGTGTCGATGCGCTACGATTATTTCGTTCTGCAGTAGTAGTTAGAGAGCAACTTCAATTTTTTGGTCTCGGGCAACGGCCCGAGACCGGCTAAATCCGCGAATGGATTTTTCAGACCCGCAGTGAGGACATCCATGCGCCAACCCGATATCGAGATTTACCTGAAAGACGCCGACGTCGACCACAAGGCCATTTCCGCCTGGCTCGGCGCGGCATTGGGCCCGTGCACGGATTGGGTCCAGAAGGGCCAGACCTATAAGTGCAAGGCCGGCAACGTGCCAGTGACCTGGCTGCCAAAAGCGGTCGGCAAGTGGAACAGCCTGTACCTGGAAAGCGATCAGACCCCGTGGGACGACGACATCGCCTGCGCCCGCGCCGCGTTTGCCGCGCTGAACGTGGAAGTGCGTTGCGCGCCGGGCACCTGGGTCGAGGAAGAGGGTGAAGAGACTGCCGATCGCTGGATTCGCATCAGCGCCGACGGTGAAGAAGAGATCACCTGGAAAACTGCATAAAAGCCTGAACACCGCCCCTGTAGGAGCGAGCTTGCTCGCGATGGTCGTCAACGATAACGCGTCAATTCAGCAAAAGCGCGGCGTCCTTGAGTTCTTCGCGAGCAAGCTCGCTCCTACAGTGGTTTTTGTGTGAGCTGAAGTGTGGAATTACAACCCCACCACATCCTCAGCCTGCAACCCCTTCTGCCCTTCTACCACCGCATATTCAACCTGCTGGCCTTCGGTCAGTGATCGGTGGCCTTCACCGCGAATCGCGCGGTAGTGCACGAACACGTCCACCCCGTCCTCGCGCTGAATGAAGCCGTAGCCCTTGGCGTCGTTGAACCACTTCACGTTGCCGGTTTCGCGTGTTGCCATTTGTTCATACTCCCTTTTTATTATTGATCGGGCTTTTCGCAGGAAAGCCTCGGGAACGTCTGTCTGCGTGCGACGTCCCTACAAGGGCACCGACAGCAGACGGCCGAGTATATGACAGGCAGCGAAACTCTCAACTCAAGTTTACTTAGGTGCTTTTTTGCCGATTTTCAGCGAATCCTGCACACTATCGGCCTCCCGAGCAAACGCTCGGTTTTATTCACTCACGCAGAAGCCGTATGACCCGCTCCCCGTTCCGCCGTCTTGTGTTTGGCACCCTGCGCCGACTGTTGTACCTCTGGGTTCGCTCCGAGACGATCAACCAGTCGTCGTTCACCCTTAACCTCGACCGCAGTCGTCCGGTGTTCTACGTCCTGCAAAACCCTTCGCTGACCGACCTCGCTGTGGTCGACACCGAGTGCAGCAAGGCCGGCCTGCCACGCCCGGTGCTGCCGGTGTCGGTGGGTAACCTGCTGGAACCTGCCGCGTTCTTCTACCTGACGCCGGATCCAGACTGGCTCGGCCGCCAGGACAAGCGCGGCGCCCCGCCGACACTGACCCGCCTGGTCAGCGCCCTGAGCCAGAACGCCGCCGAAGATGCGCAGATCATTCCGGTCAGCGTGTTCTGGGGCCAGTCGCCGGACAGCGAAAACAGCCCATGGAAACTCCTGTTCGCCGACAGCTGGGCCGTTACCGGGCGCCTGCGTCGCTTGCTGAGCATCATCGTCTTGGGGCGCAAGACCCGCGTGCAGTTCTCCGCGCCGATTCACCTGCGCGAACTGATCGAACACAACAAGGGCCACGAGCGCACCGTGCGCATGGCCCAGCGCATCCTGCGGGTGCACTTTCGCAACCTGAAGGCTGCAGTGATCGGCCCGGACATTTCCCACCGCCGCAACCTGGTCAAAGGCCTGCTCAACCAGCCACAGGTCAAACAAGCGATCCTCGACGAAGCCGAGCGCGAGAACATCTCGCCGGAGAAAGCCAAAGCTCAAGCGCTGCGCTACGGCAACGAAATCGCCTCGGACTACACCTACACTGCGATCCGTTTTATGGAAGTGGTGCTGAGCTGGTTCTGGAACAAGATTTACGACGGGATCAAGGTCAACCACATCGAAGGCGTGCAGAAGGTCGCCCAGGGTCACGAAGTGATCTACGTGCCATGCCACCGCAGCCACATCGACTACCTGCTGCTGTCCTATCTGCTGTTCCGCAACGGCCTGACCCCGCCGCACGTTGCCGCGGGCATCAACCTCAACATGCCGGTGATCGGCGGCCTGCTGCGGCGCGGCGGCGCGTTCTTCATGCGCCGCACGTTCAAGGGCAATCCGCTCTACACCTCGGTGTTCAACGAATACCTGCACACCCTGTTCACCAAGGGCTTCCCGGTGGAGTATTTCGTCGAGGGTGGCCGCTCGCGCACCGGGCGCATGCTGCAACCGAAGACCGGGATGCTGGCAATCACCCTGCGCAGCTTCCTGCGTTCGTCGCGCATGCCGATCGTGTTCGTGCCGGTATACATCGGCTACGAGCGCGTGCTGGAAGGCCGGACCTACCTCGGCGAACTGCGCGGCGCGGCCAAGAAGAAAGAGTCGATTTTCGATATTTTCAAAGTCATCGGCGCGCTCAAACAGCGCTTCGGCCAGGTGGCGGTGAACTTCGGCGAGCCAATCAAGCTGGCGGAGTTCCTCGACGGCGAACAGCCGGACTGGCGCCAACAGGAACTCGGCCCGCAGTTCAGACCCGCCTGGCTCAACGAAACCACCAACCGCCTCGGCGAAAAAGTCGCCCGGCATCTGAACGAAGCGGCGGCGATCAACCCGGTCAACCTGGTGGCACTGGCGCTGCTGTCGACCACCCGACTGGCGCTGGATGACCGGGCCATGGCGCGGGTGCTGGATCTGTACCTGGCACTGCTGCGCAAGGTCCCCTATTCGCCGCACACTACCTTGCCGGAAGGCGATGGCCGGGCGTTGATCGAGCACGTGAAGGACATGGACCTGCTCTCGGAGCAGAGCGATGCGTTGGGCAAGATCCTGTATCTGGACGAGCAGAATGCGGTCCTGATGACTTACTACCGCAACAACGTGCTGCACATCTTCGCACTGCCGGCGTTGCTGGCGAGCTTCTTCCAGAGCGCCTCGCGCATGAGCCGCGAACAGATCCTGCGCTACACCCGCGCGTTGTATCCCTACCTGCAAGCGGAGCTGTTCATTCGCTGGTCGCTGGACGAACTGGATGCGGTGATCGATCAATGGCTGGAAGCCTTCGTCGAGCAAGGCCTGCTGCGCTTCGAGAACGACGTGTACCTGCGTCCGGCGCCAAGCTCGCGGCATTTCGTGCTGCTGACCTTGCTGTCGAAAAGCATCGCCCAGACCTTGCAGCGCTTCTACATGACCGTGTCCCTGCTGCTCAACAGCGGCCAGAACAGCATCAGCGCCGAAGAGCTGGAAGACCTGTGCACGGTCATGGCCCAGCGCCTGTCGATCCTGCATGGCCTGAACGCCCCGGAATTCTTCGACAAGAGCCTGTTCCGCCACTTCATCCAGACGATGCTCGACCTTGACGTGCTCAAGCGCGATGAAGCGGGCAAGCTGAGCTATCACGAACTGCTCGGTGAACTGGCCGAAGGCGCGGCCAAACGGGTGTTGCCGGCGGAGATTCGTTTGTCGATTCGGCAGGTGGCGTTGCATCGCAGTGAAGATGCGGCGGAACTGGCTTGATACTTATCTGACCTATAATGGAAAGAACATGGATGTTCTTCCTTACTGCTAATGAGTATCTAACACAGCGCAAACGCCCCCCCTAAAAAACATCAAAATACAACTTGAACACTACGCAACAAAGCAAACACTGTTAATCTCGACCACACTTATCTCATCAAACAAGGAAGTTACGATGACCAAAACAATCGATATTCAATACAATCTTAAATATATTCCTTACACATCCATGCGGGATTTCGCAGTGGAAGAATACACGTATGAAATCCTTAGCAATTCGGAAGAAAAACTGATTTCCACCGTTATCCTTGAGCGCATTGACGACAGTGACTTGGGTAGTGTTTTCCATATCAACCAAGAAGCCGGCGACGCTGAAAGAGCTTATCGTGTAGTGATGCGAGTCTGGAGGCCTGGACCAAATCAGCCAGAGGACGGAGGGTTCTGGAACAGCAAAAATGATCCTGACGCAATACTGATGATCAATACTAACCATATCTTCTCTGTTGACCTGAGTAACAACGAAACACATCAGGAAGTTATCTTTCCAGTACCCTTCTTTATCGTATAAACCGCAGTCGGCTGAATCTCAAAAGACTCAGGTATGGAATTCCGTTAAATTGCACATCGCGCCAGTCTACTTCTGGCGCGTTCGACACGGAGATTTTTGATGAAAAAACTGACTCTGCTGGCTGTAGCCACACTCTTGAGCGCCTGCCAGGCGACGCCCCCCGGCTCCAAGGCCAGCCTCGACGGAGAAGTCTTCTACCTGCAACGCATAGCCCTGCCGCCGACAGCAATCCTGAGCGTCAGCCTGCAGGACATCTCACTCGCCGATGCCCCGGCGAAGGTCATCGACGAACAGCGCGGCCAGGTCAAAGGCCAGGTGCCCCTGGCCTTTCATCTCAGCTACGACCCGCTGAAGGTAGAGCCCAACCACCGTTACTCGGTGAGCGCGCGCATTGAAGTCGACGGCAAACTGATGTTCATCACCACCGAGAATCATGCCGTGCGCCTGGACGGCACCGATCCACAACCGCTCAAGGTCCGCGTCGACCCAGCCCGCTACTAAGTGTCTTTTTCGAAAAAGGAAGTTGCCATGTTCCGTCCTACCCTTCGCTTCGCAGGCCTGTGCGCAGGCTTGATGATCTGTGCCAACGCCCTGGCGCTGTCCCTCAGCGACCTGTCGCAGAAAGACGCCACTGGCGGGCTCAAGGACGCGCTGACCCAAGGCGCGCAACTAGCCGTCAAACAACTCGGCACCCCGGGTGGCTTCAGCAACAACCCCGACGTGAAAATCGAATTACCGGGCAAGCTGGGCAAGGTCGCGAGCAAGATGAAACAGTTCGGCATGGGTGACCAGGTCGATGAGCTGGAAGCCAGCATGAACAAAGCGGCGGAAAACGCCGTGACCCAGGCCCAGCCCATCCTCGTCGATGCCGTGAAGAAAATGACCGTGGAAGATGCCAAGGGCATCCTCAGCGGCGGCAACGACTCGGCCACCCAATACCTGAGCAAGACCAGCCGCGAACAGATCCGCGCCAAGTTCCTGCCCATCGTCAAGCAAGCCACCGACAAGGTTGGCCTGGCCCAGCAGTACAACTCGTTCGCCGGGCAAGCCGCGACAATGGGCGTAGTGGATGCGAAAAATGCCAACGTCGAAAACTACGTCACCGAGCAGGCGTTGAATGGCTTGTTCGAAATGATCGGCAAACAGGAAGAAACCATCCGTCAGAACCCGGCGGCTGCGGCGACCAGTTTGGCGAAGAAGGTGTTTGGTACGCTCTGAGCCGCAACACAAAACCTGTGGGAGCAGGCTTGCTCCCACAAAGGTTCAGGCCGCTGATACGGGTCTTAGAAAGAACACCCACTCCCGTCCCATCTTGCGTTTCTCGAACAGCTTCAACGCGACCAGCCCATTTAGCGTGGCTGACGCTGTGTTGTAAGAACAACCCAGATTCTCCTTCACATTGACCGCCGTGAACTCCTTGGCCATTCCGCTCCTGGCCACTTGAAACAACGCCCGCTGTTTCTCGGTGAGCTGGTCGAGAAAACCACTTTCACGCAACCAGCAATCAAATTGCTGCGCATCGTCCAGACTTTTCCGATACGTCCCGGTAAAACTGGCTACAGCCCGCAACACCACCGAACACTGGAAATCGATGAAATACGTCAGATCCAGGTCATCCGCCTCGGTATTCAAATACGACCGCCCGTACTTCAACGGCGCATTGCGCAACAAAACACTGATTGCGATGTAGCGAAACGCCGAGTAGTCATTTTTGAACATGAACCAGTAAAACAACGCGCGCACTACCCGACCGTTGCCGTCGCGAAAAGGATGCTCGTAACCCAGGACAAAATGCAGCGCGATGGCTTTGATCAATGGATGAAGGTAGTCCGCTTGATGAGGGTTGTTGTGGGGTTGGTTGATCCACTTCGTCAGCACCTGCAAACGTGACACGAGCCCTGTTGCAGGCGGTGGCAAATGCACGGTGTTGCCCTCGCCATCCTGGACGACGACGTCATCGTTGATCCTGAACGCTCCAGGCGAGTACTGCGAATCGTCGATCCCCTCGACGCCAACTCGATGCATGGCTGCAATCAGCTCAACGCTCAGTGGCTCGTAACGCTGCTCCCAGGCGAAGTTCATCATCTTGAAGTTACCGATGACCATTCGCTCATCCGGCGTGCGCGGCGAGCGATGGCGCTTAAGCATGTCCTTGGCCACCCGCGTCGTGGTGGCCGCACCTTCGAGCTGGCTGCTGCTGATGGCCTCGTCTTCGATCAGATCATTGAGCAAATAGCTAAAATGAGCACGCTCGCCAATCTGGCCGGTCATGTATTCCAGCACTGCGGTTGTCGCCTGACGATCCACTACGGAAATGGCTTTTTGCGCCTGCGGCGTCAGCATGAATTTCAGCCAGCACGCCGGTTTACCCAATGGCAAAAGGCTCGAGTACTGTGCAGTCCGCGCTTTCTTGACCAAGGCCCAGCACAGGTTCGAATCCAGCCCTGGCGCCCAGCGGTAGCGCAATGAATCGAACGGCAGGTAACGCCCCTGATCGTCCAGGGGCTTGAGCAAGGCGAGGTATTGTGAAAGGCGCTCCTTGTGGGGCGATCGCAACAGCCGATCAAACACCGGATCGGACCGCCCCCTCAATGTGGGTGGATTTTTCATGGCGCTGTCTCAAACATGCGTGAAACCGGGCTCTGAGTACAACACCTGAGCTTTTTAGCCTCAATATCAGACGGGTCCGAGATCAATGCAGGAACAATGAAGGCCCGCTGGTTGGTACAGGTTCAGCGGGCTTTTTCCTTTTGCTATTGCTGCGGATCCAGCTGATCGAGGACGCGATTCACTGATAGCTGCGCCAGAACAATCATCTGCTGAATGCCGAGTGCCAGATTGCAGGTTGGCCCGCTCAAGATGGACGACAATTCAGTTGCCATCACATTCGCTGAAGCAAGGGTTTCATAGGCATGGACAAGGAGGGTTTCGGAATTGACGCCTGGGCGGATGGTGAAAATTGGGCAGGGGCGGTATGAAGTTCTCGTTTGCTTTTCGGATTCGGAGGCAGAGTAATCAGGACTGTCATTGATCATTGCGAAGCTCCCAAAGTAGGCGCCTAACGACTATTCGCGGGCTTGCAGTCCCGGTTGCTGAATTGGCAGCGACGGGTAAAGGCTAGAGATCGTGCTTCCGACGGGCAAGCTGAAAGTCTTGTGGGAATGGTCTGAATGGTTGGCTTGGGCGAAAAACATTGTTGACTGTTGGGCAGCCATCGCGAGCAAGCTCGCTCCCACAATTGAGTCGAGTACATCTGTGAGGGATTGGTTGGCTGGCAGGCCGCCATCGCAGGCAAGTCGGATCGCCGCACCGCAGCTCCCACAATTTGACCGAGTACATTCGGTAGAAATGGGTCGGCTGACAGGCCGCCTTCGCGAGCAAGCCCGCTCCCACAGAAGAGCAAAAGCAGATCGGCGTACACCCACTGCTTTTCACCACTCATCAGGCCGAGCGTTAGCTCGCCTGCAGCTTTTGATCTTGATCCACCCGCCCCCTCGGGAGGCTGAGTGGAGGCGTTCATCCGGGGGGTAGGCGCGCAGCGCTGTTCGGCGCAGCCGAACACATCGAGAGGAGGTCGAGCGAAGCCGACCGGAGGCGATGCCCCCGGATGAATGCCGGAGCGAAGGAACCCCGAGCCCAGGCGAGGGGCCGTACGTAAGGGGCGAGCGTTTTTTGCTTACTTTTTTAGGCGCTTGTAAAAAAGTGAGTCGCCGTAAGGGCGAAACCGCCAGCCGCCGTTACCGAAGAAATGGATATGCACTCGGTCAAACGGTCTCCTTCTTGACCCGGAACCAAGCCGCATACAACGCCGGCAAAAACAGCAGCGTCAACGCCGTAGCCACAATCAACCCCCCCATGATCGCCACCGCCATCGGCCCGAAAAACACACTGCGCGACAACGGAATCATCGCCAACACCGCCGCCAGCGCCGTCAGCACAATCGGCCGGAACCGCCGCACCGTCGCCTCGATGATCGCCTGCCAGGGCTTGAGCCCCGCCGCAATATCCTGCTCGATCTGATCCACCAGAATCACCGAGTTACGCATGATCATCCCGGACAAGGCGATGGTCCCCAGCATGGCCACAAAACCGAACGGCTGACGGAACACCAACAGAAACAGCGTCACCCCGATCAACCCCAGCGGCGCCGTCAGGAACACCATCGCCGTGCGCGAAAAACTTCGCAGCTGCAGCATCAGCAAGGTCAACACCACCACAATGAACAAGGGCACGCCGGCCTTCACCGAGTTCTGTCCGCGCGCCGAGTCTTCCACCGTGCCGCCGACATCCAGCAAGTAGCCGTCGGGCAGTTCGGCGCGAATCGGATCGAGGGTCGGCATGATTTGCTGCACCAGCGTCGCCGGTTGCTCTTTGCCATAGATGTCGGCGCGAACCGTCACGTTGGGCAGGCGGTTGCGGTGCCAGATGATGCCCTCCTCGAAGCCGTACTCCAGGGTCGCGATCTGCGACAGCGCGACACTGCGACCGTTATCGGTCGGTACCGCCAGGCTCGGCAGCAATGACAGCTCGGTGCGCTCATGCAAGGTGCCGCGCAACAGGATCTCGATCAACTCGTTGTCTTCACGGTACTGGCTGACACTGGAACCGGTCAGGGAGCTTTGCAGGAACCTCGACAGGTTCGCCGTGCTCACACCCAGCGCCCGCGCACGGTCCTGATCGATGTTCAGGTACACCACCTTGCTCGGCTCTTCCCAATCCAGGTGGACGTTGACCACATGCGGGTTCTCGCGAACCTTGGCCGCGACTTTACGCGCCAGCGCCCGCACTTCCTCGATGTTCTCCCCTGTCACGCGGAACTGCACCGGATAGCCAACTGGCGGGCCGTTTTCCAAACGCGTGACCCGAGAGCGCAGAGCCGGGAATTGCTCGTTGAGGGTTGAGATCAACCAGATGCGCAGGGTTTCCCGTTCTTCGATGGTTTTCGCCAGGACGACAAATTGGGCGAAGCTCGCCGCCGGCAGTTGCTGATCGAGCGGCAGGTAGAAACGCGGTGAACCGGTGCCGACGTAGGCCACGTAATTGTCGATTCCGGCCTTGTCTTTGAGCAGCGCTTCGAGGCGCTTGACCTCGTCGGCGGTGTTGCTCAGCGAAGCGCCTTCGGCCAGTTTCAGGTCGACCATCAATTCCAGGCGACCCGATGCCGGGAAGAACTGCTGCGGCACAAAACGGAACAGCACGATGGAGGCAATGAACAACAGCACGGTCGCCAGGATCACGGTTTTGCGCCAGCGCACGCACCACTCCACCAGACGCCGGACGCGCTGATAGAACGGCGTGCCATACGGATCGGGTTGGCCGGCACCGTGTTTGGCTGCATGAATCTTCGCCAGGTCCGGCAGGAGCTTTTCCCCGAGGTACGGCACGAAGACCACCGCGGCCACCCACGACGCCAACAGCGCGATGGTGACCACCTCGAAGATCGAACGGGTGTATTCACCCGTGCCCGATTGCGCCGTGGCAATCGGCAGGAAGCCGGCCGCGGTGATCAGCGTACCGGTGAGCATCGGGAACGCGGTACTGGTCCAGGCATAACTCGCCGCTTTGACCCGGTCGAAGCCCTGCTCCATTTTGATCGCCATCATTTCCACGGCGATGATTGCGTCATCCACCAGCAAACCCAGGGCCAGTACCAGCGCGCCGAGGGAGATCTTGTGCAGGCCGATGCCGAGGTAATACATGCAGGCGAACGTCATCGCCAGCACCAGCGGAATCGCCAGGGCCACCACCATGCCGGTGCGCACGCCGAGGGAGAAGAAGCTCACCAGCAACACAATGGCCAGCGCCTCGACCAACACTTGCACGAACTCGCCAACACCGGTTTTCACCGCCGCCGGTTGGTCGGAAACTTTGCGCAGCTCCATGCCGGCCGGGAGGTTTTTCTGGATGCGGGCGAACTCGATTTCCAGCGCCTTGCCCAGTACCAGAATGTCACCGCCGTCCTTCATTGCCACCGCCAGGCCGATGGCGTCCTGCGCCATGAAGCGCATGCGCGGCGCCGGTGGATCGTTGAAACCACGGCGCACGTCGGCCACGTCGGAGATGCGGAAGGTGCGATCACCGACGCGGATCGGGAAACTCTTGATCTCGTCGACCGTCTGGAAATTCCCCGTCACCCGTAGCTGCAATCGTTCACTGCTGGTTTCGAAGAAACCCGCCGTGGACACTGCGTTCTGTTCTTCAAGGGCTTGCTGGACGGCCGCCAGCGGCAAGCCGAGGGTGGCGAGCTTGACGTTGGAGAGTTCGATCCAGATTTTCTCGTCCTGCAACCCCAGCAGCTCGACCTTGCCCACATCCTTGACCCGTTGCAGCTGGATCTGGATGCGGTCGGCGTAATCCTTGAGCACGGCGTAATCGAAACCCTTGCCGGTCAGGGCGTAGATATTGCCGAAAGTGGTGCCGAATTCATCGTTGAAGAACGGCCCCTGAATCCCCGGCGGTAAGGTATGACGGATGTCGCTGATCTTCTTGCGCACCTGATACCAGAGCTCCGGGATCTCTACCGAGTGCATGGAGTCGCGGGCGATGAAGGTCACCTGGGATTCGCCAGGGCGAGAGAACGACACGATGCGCTCGTACTCGCCGGTTTCCATCAGTTTCTTTTCGATGCGTTCGGTGACTTGGCGCGAGACTTCCTCGGCGGTCGCTCCCGGCCAGTTGGTGCGAATCACCATGGCCTTGAAGGTGAACGGCGGGTCCTCGCTCTGACCGAGCTTGGTGTAGGAAAGTGCGCCGACGATGGCCAGCAACAGCATCAGGAACAGGACGATCTGGCGATTACGCAGCGCCCATTCGGAAACGTTGAAGCGCATCGGGGCTTACTCCTTGTCCGCCAGATTGACCACGCGATTGGAGCGATCCACCGGGCGCACCTGCTGCCCTTCGAGAAGCACATGGACACCGGCGGCCACCACCCAGTCGCTGGCGTTAAGCCCTTCAAGTACCGGTACGGTTTTTTCGCCAAAGGCACCGATTCGCACCGGAGTTCTCTTCAAGGTGTTGTTGGCGCTGACGACCCAGACATAGGTCACGCCGTTTTCTGCAGTCAGCGCAGACAGCGGAACGGATAGAGGGACCACGTCGGCGGCCTGCACGAACACTCGGGCGCTCTGGCCCAGCTCGGCAGGAACGTTGCCGGCGTTGAAAGCGATACGCGCCGCGAAGGTGCGCGACTTGGGATCCGCTGCTGGCGACAATTCCCGGATGCGCCCGGCGAGACGCTGGTCGGGCTGGGTCCAGAGTTCCACCGACACCGGCTCACCGACCTTGAAGCGGCCGAAGTTCTGCTCCGGCAGGCTGATCAAGACTTCACGCTCGCCATCGGTTGCCAGTGTGAACACCGTTTGCCCGGCGGCCACGACTTGCCCGACTTCCACCAGACGCTTGGCCACGACGCCGTCCTGCGGCGCACGCAACACGGCGTAGCTGGCCTGGTTATTGGAAACGTTGAATTCGGCTTTGATTTGCTTGAGGCGCGCCTCACCGGAGCGGTAGAGATTTTCGGCGTTGTCGTATTGCGAACGACTGACCAGTTGACGCTCCATCAGGATCTTGTAGCGATCACGCTCGGAACGCACCAAGTTCAGATTGGCTTCAGCGGCTGCGACCTGGGCCCGGGTGGCCTCCAGTTGCAGGCGCATGTCCTGGGGGTCGAGCTCCGCCAAGGGTTGATCGGCCTTGACCCGCTGCCCCTCCTCGACCAGTCGTCGGCTGACTTTGCCGCCGATACGGAACGCCAGATCCGGCTCATACCGCGCGCGAACTTCACCGGGATAGCTTTCCATGGCCTGCGCCGAAGGCTCTGGCTGGACCACCATGGCCGGGCGCACACTGACCTGCGGTGCCTCTTCGTGACCACACGCAGACAATAAAAAAGCCAGGGTGACTGGCAACGCGAGGGGCAAGGCATAGCGGAACATGGTGAAGGACCTTTCGCTAATGGTGCTTTGAATAATTATACTGAGCAGTATGTTATTAATAGCAAACTCACCAGTCCAGTAATAAAAACGAATATGCCAAACAATCTTTCAGCACCCAATGGCCCAGGCAGACCCAAGGACCTGGTCAAGCGTCAGGCGATTCTCGATGCGGCCAAAGCGCTGTTTCTGAGTAAGGGTTATGCCAATACCAGCATGGATGCCGTCGCGGCCGAGGCCGGTGTGTCGAAGCTGACGGTCTACAGCCACTTCAACGACAAGGAGACGCTGTTCTCCTCTGCGGTGATGGCCAAGTGCGAGGAGCAGTTGCCACCACTGTTCTTCGAGTTGCCGGAAGGTGTGGCCGTGGAAACCGTGCTGCTGAACATTGCACGCGGTTTTCATCAGCTGATCAACAGTGATGAATCGGTGAACCTGCACCGCTTGATGATGACCTTGGGCAGCCAGGACCCTAAGCTGTCGCAGATATTCTTCGAAGCCGGGCCGGAGCGCATGCTGCATGGCATGGAGCGCTTGCTGAGCAAGATCGATGAAAGTGGTGTGCTGCGCATCGACAAGCCGCACAACGCGGCCGAACACTTCTTCTGCCTGCTCAAGGGCGCGGGGAACTTTCGCTTGCTGTATGGCTGCGGCGAGCCGCCGGTGGGCGAGGCGGCGGAGAGCCATGTGCGGGAAGTGGTGGGGTTGTTTATGCGGGCTTATCGGCCGGAGTGAGGCAGATGAGTTTGTGGCGATTGGGCGGGCGTATTCGCGAGCAAGCCCGCTCCCACAGGTGACCCGGTTCCGTCAGACAGTACGCGGTCAAATGTGGGAGCGGGCTTGCTCGCGAAGCAGGCGACCCGGTCTTAATGCTTGAGCGCCTTCTTCGGATAAATGTCATACCGACTGGACTTGCCATCCAGCGCATGACTCGGCTTCGGCCCTTCGATGCACGGCGCCTTGCGCGGACGCTTGACCACCACCCGGTGGCTGGCCAGGGCCAAGGCGGCTTCGAGCAGTGCCGGCGCATCCGGGTCATCGCCCACCAGCGGCCGGAACAGGCGCATCTCTTTCTTCACCAGCGCGGTTTTCTCGCGGTGCGGGAACATCGGGTCAAGGTAGATCACCTGCGGCGGCTCGCCTTCCCAGTTGCGCATGACCTCGATCGAATTGCCCTTGAGCAAGCGCATGCGCGCCACGATCGGCGCCACGTCGAAATCTTCCGCGCCTCGGGCCAGGCCATCTTCCAGCAAGGCACCAATCAGCGGCTGACGCTCGATCAGGCTCATCTCGCAACCGAGGCTGGCCAGCACGAACGCGTCCTTGCCCAGCCCCGCCGTGGCATCCAGCACCCGCGGGCGTACGCCTTGGGCGACGCCAACAGCCTTGGCGATCATCTGCCCGCTGCCACCGCCGTACAACCGGCGATGGGCCGCACCGCCTTCGACGAAGTCCACCCGCACCGGCCCCGGCGCATCCGGCCCCAGCTGTTGCAGCTGCAAGCCCTGGTCACCCACCTGCAAGGCAAACTCGCCGTTCGCCACTTGCATTGGCAAGCCCAGGCGCTCGGCCCATTGCTCGGCTTGTGGCTCGAAAGCCGCGTCGAGGGCCTGGACATGGATGCGGCAGGCCGCAGGTTGATCAATCATCGGAAAACACGCTCAAAAAATTAATGATCGGCAAAAACTGCCGATAACAAAACTATCGAGCATTTTGCCAGAGCTGAGCGTCGACCGAGAGAAATGTCAGACATTCAACCCACAATCACAGGTTTTATCTCGCCCTACGGCGACTACAACCTGCGAAACACCCAGGCACTGAGCGGCGTCAGCCACATCTGGCAGGATTTCTTTGCCCGAGCGCTGGCCGAACAGTCAGGGGAAGTGCTACCGCAATCGCTGAATTTCCCACCGGTCGATCTCGAAAGTCCGGTCGAACCGACCGTCGGCAGCGAGCTGCTGGAGCACATCGTGTCCCAGCGCGCATGCGAGGTGAAAGACAATGTAATCCGCCCGCCCGAGCCACTGTTCCTGCCGATTGCCGAATTCGAAATGGACCTGGCCGACAAACCACGCCCACCATTCCCGGCGGATGAAATCGTCGCCCAGCAAAAACAGCAGGACTTCGAAAGCGGCTGGGTTCGCCCGATCGTGCTGAAGGCCGGTCAGCCGGTATACGAAGCAGGCCCTGCCTCGCAACCGCGTCCGCTGCACCTGCCCATCGCCGAATTCGAACTCGACCTGCTCGACAAGCCGTTCCCGCCGTTCTCGCCGGAAGAACGGGTGGAACAGCAGAAACAACTCGATTTCGACAATGGCTGGGCGCGCCCGATCATCTTGCAGAACCTGCGCATCGCCGCCTGATCCTCAGCCGCGCCCTCTTCCCTCAGCCTTTGAAAAACTGATTGGCCTTCTGGTACGGCATCGACCGGGAAGTGAAACCGAACGTGCCTGACGTCTGGATTTCTTCGGCGGCGCGAAAGAATTCACCATAGGCCGCCAATGCCAGCGCCGAGCCGACGCTGATGCGTTTGACGCCCATCTCACCCAACTGCGCGACTGTCAGCTTCAAGCCGCCCGACATCAACACATTTACCGGTTTGGGCGCCACGGCGCGCACCACCGCCAGCACATCCTCGGCGCTGCGCAAGCCCGGTGCGTAGAGCACGTCGGCACCGGCCTCGGCGAATGCCTGCAAGCGGCGGATGGTGTCGGCCAGATCGGGATTGCCGTGCAGGAAGTTTTCCGCCCGGGCAGTCAACGTAAAGTGGAACGGCAGACTGCGAGCGGCAGCCACAGCAGCTTCTATGCGCGCCACGGCGTGTTCGAAACAATAGATCGGGCCTTCTTCGCGGCCGGTGGCATCTTCGATCGAACCACCGACAGCTCCGGCCTCTGCTGCGCGCAAGATACTTTTGGCGCAGTCGGCCGGGTTGTCGGCAAAGCCGTTTTCCAGGTCCACGGCAACCGGCAGGTCGGTGGCGGCGACAATCGCCTTAACGTTCAACAGGGTGTCGTCGAGGGTCAATCCGCCATCGGCACGGCCCTGGGAAAAGGCATAACCGGCACTGGTGGTCGCCAGTGCCTCGAAGCCGAGGCTGGCGAGCATTTTCGCTGAACCTGCATCCCACGGATTGGGAATCACAAAAGCCCCGGGGCGTTCGTGAAGGGCTGTGAACGCCTGGGCTCGAAGGGTTTGCGTATCCATTGGGCTGGCTCCTGAAGAGGGGAAAGAATCCGCCTCAGAGCAGGCCAAGTTGCTCGGCGACGGGTTCTCTGTATAGCTCAGGCAGCGCCGGCAAGCCAGGCAAACGCTGCATTAGCCGGGCGTGAAAACGCTGCGCCAGTTTCGCGGCCAGCAGGTTGTCGGCCGTGTGCAGGAAGATGTACGGCGTGCGACCTTCTTCGATCCATAACGCGATTTTCTCGACCCACGGCTCCAGGAACGTATCGTTGGCCTCAAGCGTCGGGTGGCCGATAAAACGCACCTGCGGGAATTGCGTGAATGCCGCGGGACGCGGTGGCACACGGGGTTTCTTCGATTGGGCGTGGAGCACCGAGGGCTCGGTCGAGGTGCAACTGAACAGCGCACGGGGATCGAGACAGATGCGTTCGACACCGCGATCCAGCAGCAGACGGTTGAGCATTCGCTCGCTGTCACCCTTGGCGAAAAACTCGTCGTGCCGCACTTCCACGGCCAGCGGCCGCTGCAGGGCATCGATAAACCCGGCCAACTCGGGCAAACGTTGGGGCGTGAAGCTTTTCGACAACTGTAACCACAATGGTGACACCCGCTCACCCAGAGGACTGAGTAACTGAGTGAAGGTCTCGGCGGCGGTCAGTTGCTCGCGCAGGTCACCACCGTGGCTGATCTCGCCGGGAAACTTGGCGGTGAAGCGAAAGTGTTCGGGCATGGTCTCGGCCCAACGCTGCACGGTGCTGGCAGCCGGGCTCGCATAGAAGGTCGTGTTGCCTTCCACGGCATTGAAAACCTGGGAATAGAGATCAAGAAAGTCGGCGGGCCTGGCGTCCGGCGGATACAGGTAGTCACGCCAGGCGTTTTCGCTCCAGGACGGACAACCGAGGTAATAAGGCAGCAACATCAGATGTACAGGTCAAGACCCAGCACATCGGCTTCCCAATCGACGAAACCGGCGGTGCTCAGGTAGCTGGCCAAGGCTGTCGCCACGCTTTTGCTCATGGCACGGTGGTAAATCATGTCTTGCTGACGGGCGGGGAGATTGCTCAGTTTTTGCGCAGAGGCTTTGGCAGCGCGGGCAGCCAGTTGCTCTTCAGTCGGGAATTCCAGCTCGCCTTCGATATCAATGGCGTCGTCTTCCACCACGCGGCCTTTGCGAGGTTTGCGCTTGATGGGATAGGACTGAGAGGAAACGCCGTCTATACGCATAGGTGCATACTCAGAATCAGTGATGGCAGTTTAGTGGCGCACTTTCCACTTCGCAAACCGCCGAGTGATAACAAGAACACATAAAAGGCAAAAGGTTTAAAAGCTGCGGTTAGTAAACGACGATTGGTGAATTCTACGACGGACATTCAGCTCCTACAGGGGGCTACCCGAGCAGTCGATCAATCGACCAACTGCTTTGTTCAAGGGGCATTCAGGGCGCCATGTCTTTTACACCGAAAGTGCATAAATCGACGGTGTACGGTATCCAGAGTCATTAAGATTTTCCCCGGCAACAATAACTCGTTTGTCGGCTTGAATCCTTACATCCCAAGAAAGCCCACCAACACCAACCGAGCCCCAGCCATTCTCACCGAAACCGGGATCAGATGAACCATTGGGTAAAAGCCTGCCTATTACAACCAATGGCCCCGATACCAAGTTATTTCCCGTCATCACGATTTTACCGTCCGATTGAACGGCCAATGAATACCAAATGGTGTTGCGACCTGCATCGGTGAAAACAGGTAGCCCTTCGTTGAAACCAGAGTCAGAATTTCCGTTGGATTCGAACCGCATTACCATGCCTTTAGAGCCGCCGCTGTTCAAGATGACTTGGCCTGCACATACAAGTTTCCCGTCGGGTTGAGCGACTAGCTGCCTCATTTTCAGCGCCCCTTCGGGGCTCTTGTAGTAGGCAAACCCTTCGTGGGCAAAACTGCTGTCAATCTCTCCATCAGAGGTATAACAACCAATTACCAGTTGATCGTCAGCCGTCCCCCCGACAATTATTTTCCCGTCATCCCGGACCAGAACACTTCTAAGTTCGATAGCGGGACCGTTACTTTTGACGTCTACATAACCACCATTGCCAAAGCTGTCATCTAGCTCCCCATTCTCCGCCTTCAAACGTATTAACAGAGAACCAAAACCTTCAGCCGTTCCGTACCCGAACGCAATCAGTATTTTACCGTCCGCTTGCAAACAACCACTCACCAACTCCATCACTACATAGCGCCCCTCGAATACAGGGACCAAAACTGTACCAAACACAAGATCAGGACTGCCTGAGCTATGGAAGCGGGTCAGCGCGGCACGGGCTGTGCTGTCAGTCCTTCTCGTATCACCGATCACAAGTATTTTGTGATCCGCTTGCACCAAAAGGCAGGAAGGTCTGGACTCTTCACCGTGGACAAAATGCCACTTGACGCGACCCGTTCCATTTCCAAAGGACGGGTCTAAAGCCCCCTCAGGTGTTGCTCGAAACAAAGAGTTTTCATTTTGCCAAGTCGCGAAGTAGAGCGAGCCATCCGCTGACAATTGCGCTGCTCGGGCATCACCTCTCAAAAGATTCGGTCTGATCTGCCCTGCTTCGCCGAAGCTTCGGTCCAGTGGCAATCCCACACGCTGTTCGGCTAGAGTTTTTTCAGTTTTCATTTATTCGCTCCTGATTACAGCCCAGACGAATACGATTGGTATCCACAGCGATTTCATTTCAAAGGAATGAAGCGTAACTCATTCATCCAGGAATGAAGCCACTCAAGGCTGATGAACCTGAATTAAGCGCGATTAAACTAACCATATGAAACTGTCAAACATGACAGTTGCAAAAATGAAAATTCCCATGTGTGCGGGGAGCGGAAGAGTAAACCGATTAAGATTACTAACCACTGGAGACAACGTTTGATAACGTCGCAATAGCCTATGCCGGCGCAGCTACCGGCATGAATACATATCGAGCCATGAACAAATACCAAGCGAGAATTTTAAGATTCAAAATATCTCGATCATGTTTTCGGTGCCTTGGGAGTCGCCACTTTATCGCGCAGATAAACCGGCTGCGCCTCATCGGCCACGATCCCCTCGCCGCGTTCCCAGGCAAACCGCGCCAAAGTCAGCAAGTCTTGCGCGTGGGGCAACATGCCCGCGTCCTGCCCGCTCAGGCTGACGGCGATACGCTCGGCATAACCCCAACCGGTGCCTGCGCCGAACCATTCGCCGCCGGCATCGGCCGGCAATGCAGCGGACTCCGGCGGCAGTACCGCTTCGGCCCCCACCAGGCGCATCTCCCCGGCCGTTTCGCGGTAGCAACCCCAATACACTTCGTCCATCCGTGCGTCGATGGCCGCGGCGACCTGAGTGGTACCGTGTTCGCGCAGCGCACGTTGCGCCAGCACGGCCAGGTTCGACACCGGCAGCACCGGGCGATCCAGGGCAAACGCCAGGCCTTGCACCACGCCGATGGCAATGCGCACACCGGTGAAGGCGCCCGGGCCACGGCCGAACGCGATGGCATCGACCGCTTGCAGCGTGGTGCCTGCATCGGCCAGCAATTGCTTGATCATCGGCAACAGCTTTTGCGCGTGCAGGCGCGGGATCACCTCGTAATGACTCGTGACCTTGCCGTCATGCAGCAAGGCAACGGAGCAAGCTTCAGTCGCGGTGTCCAGGGCCAGCAAGGTGCTCATCGATGTATCCACAAGAGAGATCAGAAAAAAGTGCGTCAGTATAAACAACTACGGCCCGCAAGCGGGCCGTGGATGATACAGCGGGTCAGGTTTTTCAGCTCAGGGCTGCAAGCACCTTGGAGGTGATCGCTTCAACCGAACCGACGCCTTCGATGTGGCTGTACTGTGGCTTGCCATTGGCAGCCGAC
Organism: Pseudomonas sp. GL-B-12; assembly: GCF_019955895.1. Taxonomy (NCBI): domain Bacteria; kingdom Pseudomonadati; phylum Pseudomonadota; class Gammaproteobacteria; order Pseudomonadales; family Pseudomonadaceae; genus Pseudomonas; species Pseudomonas sp. GL-B-12. The sequence continues at coordinate 19,739 of NZ_JAHBCX010000055.1, read as the reverse complement.
AGCTTCTGGTAGAAGTCCACCAGCGGCTTGGTCTGGGAGTGGTAGACCGACAGGCGATGACGCACGGTTTCTTCGGTGTCGTCCTTGCGCTGCACCAGCTCTTCACCGGTGACGTCGTCTTTGCCAGCGATTTTCGGCGGGTTGTAGACGATGTGGTACACGCGGCCGCTGGCCTCGTGAACACGGCGACCGGCGATACGCTGGACGATTTCTTCGTCTTCAACGGCGATTTCAACCACTGCATCCAGCTCGACGCCGGCAGTCACCAGGGCTTCAGCCTGGGGAATGGTGCGCGGGAAGCCGTCGAACAGGAAACCGTTGGCGCAGTCGGACTGGGCGATGCGGTCCTTGACCAGTGCGATGATCAGGTCATCGGACACCAGGCCGCCGGCATCCATGATGCTCTTGGCCTTGATGCCCAGCTCGGTGCCGGCCTTGACCGCTGCACGCAACATGTCGCCGGTGGAGATTTGCGGAATGCCGAATTTTTCGGTGATGAACTTAGCCTGAGTACCTTTACCGGCCCCGGGAGCTCCCAGCAGAATGACGCGCATCGATGTGCTCCTCAATTTTTTATATGGATAACGTCAGATTCGCCTCGTGGGGCCAATCTCAAAAATAGGGTCGTGACCGCCCAAACGGTCAAAGGCTGCTCAAGATACACAGCAGGCTGCGCCCACACAAGACGCCGAAAGTCGGAGAAACCGCTGCCTCTTGCGACCATTGCGCACAGTTTCCCAAGTCGCAACCCCATCATTAACTGTCGCCTGACAGCACTTTTGCACCCGTCAAACGGCGGCATCCGGCTCACCTGCCGGATGCCTGACCCCACGGCAAAAACCTTAGCCGGTGTTACGCAAACCGGCGGCAATCCCCGCCACAGACACCAGCAAGGCCTGTTCTACCGGGCTGCCCTGCGCCACGTCCTGCACTCTTGAACGGGCCAGCAACTCGGCCTGCAATAGATGAAGCGGGTCGAGGTAGGTGTTGCGCAAGCGGATGAACTCAAGGGTCGCTGGGCTATGTGCCAGCAGCTGCGACTGCCCGGTCAGGCCGAGAACGATGGCGCACGCCTGCGACAATAGGTCGCGTAAGTGCGCACCCAATGGCAACAGATTCGGCTCCACCAGACGCTCATCGTAGGACTGTGCAATGTCGGCATCGGCCTTGGCCAGGACCATTTCCAGCATGTCGATGCGGGTGCGGAAGAACGGCCACTGCTCGCGCATTTGCCCCAGCAGTTCGCCTTCGCCGCGCTCCAGAGCCTTGCTCAGGGCCGCTTCCCAACCCAGCCAGGCCGGCAGCATCAGGCGCGTCTGGGTCCAGCCGAAGATCCACGGAATCGCCCGCAGGCTTTCGATCCCCCCGGCCCGGCGCTTGGCCGGACGACTGCCCAGCGGCAAACGACCGAGTTCCTGCTCCGGCGTCGACTGGCGGAAATACTCCACGAACTGCGGATTCTCTCGAACCACGGCACGGTAGGCACTGACACCGTCTGCGGCCAGTTCGTCCATCAAATGGCGCCACTCGGGCGTAGGTGGCGGCGGAGGCAGCAAGGTCGCCTCCAGCACGGCGGCCAGGTACAGATTGAGGTTTTGCTCGGCGATGTCCGGCAGGCCGAACTTGAATCGAATCATTTCGCCCTGTTCGGTGGTGCGGAAACGCCCCGCCACCGAACCCGGTGGCTGCGACAGGATCGCCGCATGGGCCGGGCCGCCGCCGCGCCCCACGGTGCCGCCGCGACCGTGGAACAACAGCAACTCGACTTGTTGCTCGCGACAGATATCCACCAGTCGCTCTTGCGCCCGGTACTGCGCCCAGGCCGCTGCGGTGGTGCCGGCGTCCTTGGCCGAGTCGGAGTAGCCGATCATCACTTCCTGCGGCCCTTGCAGGCGCGCGCGATAGCCCGGCAACAGCAGCAGCTTCTCGATCACCGGACCCGCGTTGTCGAGGTCGGCCAGGGTTTCGAACAGCGGCACCACGCGCATCGGCCGCAACACGCCGGACTCTTTGAGCAGCAATTGCACGGCCAGCACATCGGAAGCCGCTCCGGCCATGGAAATCACATAGGAACCGAGGGATGCCGACGGCGCAGCGGCGATTTCCCGGCAGGTCGCCAGCACCTCGGCGGTGTCGGCGGAAGGCTTGAAGTACGTCGGCAACAAGGGGCGACGGTTGCTCAATTCGCGCATCAGGAAGGCGATGCGCTCTTCCTCGCTCCAGTCCTCGTAGCGACCCAGGCCGAGGTAGTCGGTGATTTCGGTCATCGCCGCAGTGTGCCGCGACGAGTCCTGGCGTACATCCAGACGAACCAGGAACAGACCGAAAGTCACTGCCCGACGCAGGCAATCGAGCAACGGCCCGTCGGCGATCACGCCCATGCCGCACTCGTGCAAGGAGCGGTAGCAAAGCTCCAGTGGATCGAGCAGTTCGCGGTTGTCTTGCAGCACATCGGTCGGAGCCGGCGTTGGCGTCGACAAGGCGGCGTGTGCCCAGTTACGCGTTGCCCGCAGGCGTTCGCGCAGCTGTTTGAGCACTGCCCTGTAAGGTTCGGCACTGTCTCCTGCCTTGGCCTTCAACTCATTGCTGGCCTGCTGCATCGACAGTTCAGCGGCCAGGCGATCGACATCGCGCAGGTACAAATCGGCCGCCATCCAGCGCGCCAACAGTAAAACCTCTCGGGTAACCGCCGCCGTCACGTTCGGATTGCCGTCCCGGTCGCCGCCCATCCACGAGGCAAAGCGAATCGGAGCCGCCTCCAGTGGCAAGCGCAGGCCAGTGGCGGCGTGCAGGGCCTGATCGGCCTTGCGCAGATAATTGGGAATGGCCTGCCACAGCGAATGCTCGATCACCGCGAAACCCCACTTGGCTTCGTCCACCGGTGTCGGACGCGTGCGGCGAATTTCTTCGGTATGCCAGGCTTCGGCGATCAGGCGCTGCAAGGTGGTCTTGATCTGCTCGCGCTCGGCACTGGTCAAGTCGCGGTGATCCTGAGCCGCCAGTTGCGCGGCGATGGCGTCGTACTTCTGGATCAGTGTGCGGCGTGCAACTTCGGTCGGGTGCGCGGTCAATACCAGCTCGATCTCCAGCCGGCCCAGTTGCCGGGCCAGCGCTTCGGCGCCATGCCCTTCGGCGCGCAGGCGCGCGAGCAACTCCGGCAGTACCCGGGCTTCGAACGGCGCCTCTTGGGATTCCTCGCGGCGGTGAATCAACTGGTACTGCTCGGCGATGTTGGCCAAGTTGAGAAACTGGTTGAACGCCCGCGCCACCGGCAGCAACTCGTCTTCGCTCAACTGGTTGAGGCTGGCACTGAGTTCGGCGTCCATGGAGCCACGCCGGTCAGCCTTGGCGCCCTTGCGGATCTGCTCGATCTTGTCGAGAAAACCGTCGCCATATTGCTCACGAATGGTGTTGCCCAACAGCTCACCCAACAGGTGAACGTCCTCGCGCAAGCGTGCATCAATATCGGTCATCAGCAGGTCTCCAGCAAAAAATCCGGGCGGCTAAGAACCTAGAGAGTGCCGCCCCAGACAGGTTCTTACAAGCAAGACGACGAAGGGACTGTAAACCCTGCCTGTTGAGGCTAGTCTGAACGGTAAGCCGTACAACGGTTGTCACCGGCCAGTGCCGGACACTCACTCTGCCTGCCACGAGCGGGAGCGCATTGAGGTCAATATGAAAATCCGCGAGCTTGCCCACCACTGGGAAGAAAACGCCAAGGGTCGCCTGACCGACACCGGCTACTCGATTCATCTGGACGTGGAGTCTGCCGCACGGCTGGCCGCGCTCGTCGAGATGTACCCCAAGCGGCATCCCGAAGAACTGCTCGGCGATCTGATCGGCGCCGCACTGGAAGAGCTGGAAAGAAGCTTCCCGTACGTCAAAGGCACGACCGTGGTCGCCACCGATGAAGAAGGCGATCCGCTGTACGAAGACATCGGGCCGACCCCGCGCTTTCTGGCGCTGTCCCGTCGGCATTTGCACGATTTGTCGGTGCCTGACGACAAACAGAAACACTGATTTTCCACAGAACCTGTGGGAGCGGGCTTGCTCCCACATTGGATCTGTGTTGTTAGTTAGAACCGGGTTACTGCTCCAGCTTCTGCGGCGTCTCCTGCCCCATGCAGCGCACGGCTTTTTTCTTGCTGTCGACCAACACGCCGGTCAGGCCTTTCTGTTCCATGTCGAACAGCACCAGCACGCCATCGATGCACTGCGCCACTTGGGCTGCCGGTTCCAGTGAGACTTTGTAGTCTTCACCCGGCACGGTCTTGAGCATGGTGAATTCGTTGAGCAGCAACGCATCCTCGGGCTTGGCGAAGTGCAGGTAGCCGTACCACCACAGGGCACCGACGGTGCCGAGGATGCTGCAGATACCGGTGATGATCAGCGGGATGGCGTTACGTTCTTCACTCATTGCGGACTCTCTGGTGGTTCATCTTCTGAATTCGGGGGCGCCGGGTAATTGGGAATCTCACCCAACCGGCGCAGGCCGTTGAAATGTTGTGGATCATCGAGATAACGCAGCATGACCTTGCGCCAGACCGGGTCGGCGAACGTCTGCACATGACCGCCACGGGTCAGTTGCAGCACCCGCGGCGGCGGCGCAGCTTGATACAGTCGGATGCCGTTGGAAAGAGGCACGATCGGATCGTCGATGCTGTGGTAGATCAGTTTCGGCACGTCCTTGAGTTGTGCGATGGCGTTGATCGCGCTGTCGCCGTCCGGCACCAGCCACGACAACGGCACCTGGAACGGCCAGGTCAGCCAGGAGTTGCTGAGGGCAAACTGGCCGACGCTGCGGTAACTGGCGGGGACGCCATCGAGCACGATGGCCTTGAGTTGTTTCTGGCGTTCCGGGTGCTGCACCAGGTAATGCACGGCCATCGAACCACCGAGGCTCTGGCCGAGCAGGATCAGCGGCTTGCCCTGAACCTCCGGCGCCTTGTCCAGCCAGGCGAACGCCGCATCGATGTCCTGGTAGATCGCCGGCAGGCTCGGCTCGCCTTCGGACAAGCCATAACCGCGATAGTCCACAAGCAACACCTGGTAACCATTTTTCGGCAACCAAAAGCTCCCGCCGAGGTGCATGGGCAGGTTTCCGCCGTTGCCGTGCAGGTGCAGCACCGTGCCTTTGACCTCCACACCCTTCTTCGCCGGCAGCCACCATGCATTCAGCTTGAGGCCATCGGCGGTGATCAGGGTGACGGTACGGTATTCGAGCCCGGCTTTTTCAGGGGTGAACAACTGGCCGGGTTCAGGGTAGAACAACAGCGAACTGCAACCGTTCAAGGCCAGGAGAAGGCAGAGGATGCCGAGGATTCTCATCCGTTGAAACCTCGCAGAAAAGGGGTGGAACACGGTTCAATGTGGGAGCAAGCCCGCTCCCACATTTGGATCTCACCAGCCTTAAAGGATGTTGGAGTAATCCGCCTCGATCCGGTCCAGGCTCAGGTGGTTGAGGAAGTTGGAGAAGCACATCCACGCCGACAGCGCGTTCATGTCGCGGAACTGTTCCGGCAGGTACTTGGGCGGCACCACCAGGCCTTCGTCCACCAACTGGCGCAAGGTACGCATGTCTTCCAGGGTAGTTTTGCCGCAGAACAACAGCGGTATCTGCTCCAGCTTGCCTTTACGCACGGCCAGTTGAATGTAGTTGTAAATCATGATGAAGCCCTTGAGGTAGGACAAGTCTTTGGTAAATGGCAGACCTGTCGGCACCGAGCCGCGGAAAACGCGACTGGCGTTGCTGTAGCTCTCGGGCATTTCGAAGCCTTGCTCACGGAAAAACTCGAACACCTGCAGGAAGTCGGCGCCCTCCTCCACCATGTGAATGGCGCGGGTGCGGTTGGTGAGTTTGCGCAGGCGGCTCGGGTACGAGGCGAAGGTGATGATTTCCATCAGGATCGCCAGGCCTTCCTGGGTCACCGTCGACGAGGGCGGCCCCTTGGAGAGGAAGGTGCAGATCGGCTGGTTCAGGCCGTTGAGGGTGGTGCCGACATGCACCAGCCCTTCATGAACTTCCAGTGCCCGCACGTCGCGGTCGTTGAACATCGCGTCGGCGCGGATCTTGATGTAATCGGCGCCGGCCGCCGCATCGGCGACGATGCCGTCGGACTCGAACACCCGGATGGTTTCCTCGGCCTCGCCGAACACCTTGTTCAAGCGGTGTTGCAGCAGGTTGACGGCATCCTTGGCGGTCAATGTCTTCGGCTCATCCTTGAGGTCGCCACGACCGTCGATGTTGTTCAGGTATTCGGACAACATCATGCCCAGGTCGGACAGCGTCGGGTCGCCAGCGTGGAACGCGTCGGACGCGGCGCCGTACAACTCCTGGGAAATCAGGCCGAAATCCTCGGTGCCGCGCGCTTCGAGCATGCGCACCACCATGCGGTATTCCTTGCACATGCGGCGCATGATCTGGCCGACCGGGTTGAACTGGCCGAGCTGGCGGGTGATGTCGCGCTCGATGTTCTGGAACTCCAGCTTCACTTTGCTGGAGTCGAAGGCCAGCGGCCGGTTGAGGTAGTAGTCGCGGTCCACCGCCGGCATTTCCTTGCCCTTGGCTTTGAGGAAACCCTTACGAATGTTGTCGTCCCACTTGACCGCATCGAGGACGCGGATCGGCGTCTGCGCCAGCACGATGCGATCGGACAAAATGCGTATCGACTGTTGGTAATCGTCCACCCGAAACTCCTGTAGAAACCTGTTTGTGCTGCTTATTTGGCTTTGGCCTGACGCTGGTAGCGTACGGCTTCGACGAACACATCGGAATTGGCCGGGTCGTCGAGGTAGGCAGCGACCTGATCCATCTGGCTGTCGATCAATACGCCATCGCCGTCGTGGGTCTGGAAGCTTTCACCGCTCAGGGCTTTCTGCTTGATGGCTTGATTGATCTGTTCGAGATCGAGGTTGTAGACCACCAACTCATGTTTGTCGGTCAGTTCAAAACCGGCCAAGGTGAAATGCCCGCCGAACTGCGCCGGCACCTTCGCCGACAGATACCAGCGGTTGCCATGGCGCGACACCGTGAAGGGATAGGTCTCCCGCGCCTTGGGCCTGGCCCGGTAATAGCTGACGGCCTGATAGCGATTGTCGCCGATGCGGGTCAGTTCGAGGTTGAGCGGCTCGCCCCAGGCATTGGTGCTGGTCCATTTGCCGAGCAATCCCTTGGGCGCGGGTTCGCTTGCAGGCAGCGGTTCCTGGAAGGTCACCAGACAGCCACTGAGCAGCAGGAACGACAAGGCGATCACAACGACACGCCAGGCTTTCATTCAACACTCCCTTGAAGATCACACGGCTTCACCCTGTGGGAGCGGGCTTGCTCCGGGCGGCGTTCCGACGAAGGCGGTTCAACATTCAGCATTCAAGTCGACTGATACACCGCTTTCGCGAGCAAGCCCGCTCCCACAGGTAATGCACCAACCGAGCTACACCGACGCCAGCACCAGGTGCATGTAGCGCGTCAGGATGCCGAGCATTTCCTCTTCGGCGGCAGGCTCGTCTACGTTGAGCAGGCCCTGATATTCCATCCGGCCGATAATCGCCGTCAACACCTTGGCATCCTGATGCGGCTCGCGCGAGCCCAACACCTGGAACAGCTGGCAAGAGCCCTGCAACAGGATTTGCTGATGCGAGCGCACCAGTTCGGCCAGGCGCGGGTTGAGCAATGCCTCCTGACGGAACGCCTGCTCGGCCATCAGATGCTCACGACGATTGACCAGTTGCCGGTGAACGTAGTCGGTCATCAGCCGCGCAATATCGTCCGCCAGCTTCGAGCGCGCCTGCGGGCTGCCATCGCCCCTGTCGATCATGTCGCGCAGCAGGCCCTCGTTGTTCACCCACAGTTTGCCCATGTACGCCGCACTGCGTTCCACGTATTGGGCGAAGGTATCGGTGAGCAGGTCATCGATATCCTTGAAATAGTAAGTGGTCGCCGACAACGGCACTTGTGCCTCGGCGGCCACCGCACGGTGCCGTACGGCCCGTACACCGTCACGCACGACAATGCGCATGGCGGCATCCAGGATTTCCTGTCGTCGCTGTTCGCTGCCCTGTCGGCTGGCCTTGCGGCCCTGGTACTGAACACTTTCAGCGACCGCAGTGGCGATACCCGCTGCACCTTCTTGAGCTATTGCACGAATCACGACTGGTATTTCCTCTCAGATGAAAGTAACAAGTTGATACGTTTGTACCAGACAGGCAATAAAAAGCCGCCTCAAAGGCGGCTTTTTATTTGAAACACTTACGCTTGCGGCCGCATGTGCGGGAACAGGATCACGTCGCGGATCGACGGAGAGTTGGTCAGCAGCATCACCAGACGGTCGATACCGATGCCTTCACCCGCCGTTGGCGGCATGCCGTACTCCAGCGCACGAACGAAGTCGGCGTCGTAGTGCATGGCTTCGTCGTCGCCGGCGTCCTTGTCGGCCACCTGGGCCATGAAGCGCTCGGCCTGGTCTTCCGCGTCGTTCAACTCGGAGTAGGCGTTGGCGATTTCACGACCACCGATGAACAGCTCGAAACGGTCGGTGACATTCGGGTTGTCGTCATTACGACGGGCCAGCGGCGACACTTCGAACGGGTACTGGGTAATGAAGTGCGGCTGCTCCAGCTTGTGCTCGACCAGCTCTTCGAAAATCATCACCTGCAGCTTGCCCAGGCCTTCGAAGCCCAGCACCTTGGCGCCGGCCTTCTTCGCGATGGCACGAGCCTTGTCGATGTCGCTCAGGTCATCAGCGGTCAGCTCAGGGTTGTACTTGAGGATCGAGTCGAACACCGACAGACGCACGAACGGCTCGCCGAAGTGGAACACCTTGTCGCCGTATGGCACGTCGGTGCTGCCCAGAACCAGCTGCGCCAGTTCGCGGAACAGCTCTTCGGTCAGGTCCATGTTGTCTTCGTAGTCGGCGTAGGCCTGGTAGAACTCCAACATGGTGAATTCAGGGTTGTGACGAGTCGAAACGCCTTCGTTACGGAAGTTGCGGTTGATCTCGAACACTTTCTCGAAGCCGCCAACAACAAGGCGCTTGAGGTACAGCTCCGGCGCGATACGCAGGAACATGCCCATGTCCAGCGCATTGTGGTGGGTTTCGAACGGCTTGGCTGCCGCGCCGCCAGGAATGGTCTGCAGCATCGGCGTTTCCACTTCCAGGAAGTCACGCTTCATCAGGAAGCTGCGGATGTGCGCGATGACTTGCGAACGCACGCGGAAAGTCTGGCGCACGTCTTCGTTGACGATCAGGTCAACGTAGCGCTGGCGGTAGCGCTGTTCGGTGTCGGTCAGGCCGTGGTGCTTGTCCGGCAGCGGGCGCAGGGATTTGGTCAGCAGGCGCACGTTGGTCATTTCAACGTACAGGTCGCCCTTGCCGGAACGGGCCAGGGTGCCTTCGGCGGCAATGATGTCGCCCATGTCCCAGGTTTTCACCGCGGCCAGGGTTTCTTCGGACAGGGTCTTGCGGTTGACGTAGACCTGGATGCGACCGGTCATGTCCTGGATCACCATGAACGAGCCACGGTTGAGCATGATGCGACCGGCAACCTTGACCGGGATCGCAGCCTCTGCCAGCTCTTCCTTGGTCTTGTCCGCGTACTGTTTCTGCAGTTGTTCGCAGTAGTTTTCGCGGCGGAAGTCGTTCGGGAAGGCATTGCCCTTGGCGCGCTCGGCAGCAAGCTTTTCCTTGCGCAGGGCGATCAGGGAGTTTTCTTCCTGTTGCAGGGCTTGCGGGTCGAGTTCTAGGTCGCTCATGTCTTTAAAAATTCCATCAGGTTCGTTGTCCCCAGCCTGCGGCTGGGGATCGCGGGCAAGCCCGCTCCTACAAGGATCGCGCTGAGTCAGCCGATCCTGTATTGCATTGCTTACAGCCCGGACTTCAGGCTCGCTTCCAGGTATTCGTCGATGTCGCCATCGAGCACCTTGTCACAGTCGCTGCGTTCGATGTTGGTGCGCAGATCCTTGATCCGCGAGGCATCAAGCACGTACGAACGGATCTGATGACCCCAGCCGATATCGGACTTGGTGTCTTCCAGCGCCTGGGACGCCGCGTTGCGCTTCTGTATTTCCTGCTCGTACAACTTGGCCCGCAGCATTTTCATGGCGGTGTCTTTGTTCGCGTGCTGGGAACGTTCGTTCTGGCAGCTGACCACGGTGTTGGTCGGTACGTGGGTGATACGTACGGCCGAGTCGGTGGTGTTTACGTGCTGACCACCGGCACCCGAGGAGCGATAGGTATCGATCCGCAAGTCTGCCGGGTTGATTTCGATTTCCACCTTGTCATCGATCTCTGGCGAGACGAACACCGCGGAGAACGAGGTGTGGCGACGGTTGCCGGAGTCGAACGGGCTCTTGCGCACCAGACGGTGCACGCCGATCTCGGTACGCAGCCAGCCAAAGGCGTATTCGCCCTTGATGTGCACGGTGGCGCCCTTGATCCCGGCGACTTCACCGGCCGACAGCTCCATGATGGTCGCGTCGAAACCGCGTTTGTCGGCCCAGCGCAGGTACATGCGCAGCAGAATGTTGGCCCAGTCCTGGGCTTCGGTGCCGCCGGAACCGGCCTGGATGTCCAGGTAGGCGTTGTTCGGGTCCATTTCATGGCTGAACATGCGCCGGAATTCCAGCTTGGCCAGACTTTCCTCAAGACGGGCCAGCTCGGCGACGACATCGCCCACTGCGCCTTCGTCGTTCTCTTCAACGGCCATGTCCAGCAGGTCGCGGCAATCGGCCAGACCAGTGTTCAATTCGTCCAGGGTATCGACGATCTGCGCCAGCGCAGCGCGCTCGCGGCCCAGCTCCTGGGCGTATTCAGGTTTGTTCCAGACACTCGGATCTTCAAGCTCGCGATTGACTTCGGTCAGACGCTCATGCTTTTGATCGTAGTCAAAGATACCCCCGAATAGTTTCGGAGCGCTCGGACAGGTCCTTGATGGTGTTCAGGATCGGGTTGATTTCCATGACGGGCAGCACTCGTTGGCGAACTTTTGAAAGCCGGCGAGTATACCGTAATCAAGCGGCCCCGGCAGCCCGCATGGCGGGTTTACCGGCGAATGGTTTCAGTCAGCGGCCACCTGCCAACTGCAAATCAAGCAGTCACCACCCACCATAGGTTCATCACCATCAGGTCGAGCGTTACTCGACGCCCACCTGATTGCGCCCATTGTTCTTCGCCGAATACAGCCCCTTGTCCGCCGCCAGGATCAGGTCGCGGCAGTTGCTGCCCGCTTTCGGCGTGATGGTCGACAGGCCGATGCTGATGGTCAGGCTCGAACCTTCGGTTGGCGAGTTATGCGGGATCTTCAGGGCTGCCACGGTCTGGCGCAGCTTCTCGGCCACCAGCCGTGCCCCGCCCTGGGAGGTGTTGGGCAGCACCAACGCGAACTCTTCGCCGCCGTAGCGGGCCGGCAGGTCCGAAGGCCGGGCACTGGCGTCCTTGATCGCCGTGGCGACCTTGCGCAGGGCTTCATCGCCTTCCAGGTGGCCGAAACTGTCGTTGTAGGCCTTGAAGTAGTCGACGTCGATCATCAGCAACGACAACTGGCTTTGCTCACGCAACGAACGACGCCACTCCAGTTCCATGTATTCGTCGAAGTGCCGACGGTTCGACAACCCCGTCAAGCCATCGGAGTTCATCAGGCGTTGCAGCACCAGGTTGGTGTCGAGCAGTTGCTGCTGGCTGACCCGCAACGCGCGGTACGCCGCGTCCCGTTGCAGCAGGGTCATGTAGGAGCGCGAGTGATAGCGGATGCGCGCGACCAGTTCGATGTTGTCCGGCAGCTTGACCAGATAATCGTTGGCCCCGGCCGCAAAGGCCGCGCTCTTGATCAACGGGTCTTCCTTGGTCGACAGGACGATGATCGGAATGTCCTTGGTCGCCGGGTGATTGCGGTATTCACGCACCAGGCTCAGGCCGTCAAGGCCGGGCATGACCAGATCCTGCAGGATCACTGTCGGCTTGATGCGTACCGCGTGGGCGATGGCCTGGTGCGGGTCGGCGCAGAAGTGGAAATCGATATTCTCTTCGTTCGACAGGCCGCGGCGCACGGCTTCGCCGATCATGGCCTGATCGTCCACCAGCAACACCATGGCGGCGTTTTCGTCGGTCTTGAAGTCGTCGAGCTGTAATTCAGTCATGTTCGGTCACCTGAGTACTACCTGAGCCAGGAATGAGGGAAAAGGTGCTCATTTGGCGAAAATCTCCAGCAATCGTGGTGCTATCTTGTCCAGCGGGCGAATCTCCACGGCAGCATCGATGGCCGCGGCCGCCTTCGGCATGCCGTACACCGCACTGCTGCTTTGGTCTTGTGCGATGGTCAGGTAGCCCTGTTTGCGCATGAGTTTAAGCCCCTGGGCGCCATCACGCCCCATGCCGGTGAGCAAAATCCCCACGGCGTCGCCGTTCCAGTAACTGGCCACGCTCTCGAAGAATACATCGATGGAGGGCCGGTAGATCTCGTTGACCGGTTCGGCGGTGTAGGCCAGCGTGCCGTTTTTCAGCAAGCGAATATGGTGATTGGTGCCGGCCAGCAATACCGTGCCGCTTTGCGGCGGTTCGCCTTCCTCGGCCAGGCGCACGTCGAGGCCGCTGGCGCTGCCGAGCCATTCGGCCATGCCGGCGGCAAACACCTGGTCAACGTGCTGCACCAGCACGATGGCCGGAGAGAAATCACTTGGCAGTCCCTTGAGCAAGACTTCCAGCGCTGCCGGTCCACCGGCGGATGAGCCAATGGCGATCAAGCTCTGGCGTGAGCCCGAACTGCGCAACGGTGCCGGCGTCGGGCGCGGGCGGTTGCCCTTGTCGCCGATCAGCCAGACGATGTTCAAGATCTTGCGCAACAACGGCGCGGCCGCTTCCTGGGCATTGCCGGCGCCAAGGGCCGGGGTGTCGACCACGTCCAGCGCACCGTGGCCCATGGCCTCAAACACCCGGTGCACATTCTGCTGGCGATCCACGGTGACGATGACGATGGCACACGGGGTCTCGGCCATGATCCGCCGCGTGGCCTCGACGCCGTCCATCACCGGCATGATCAGGTCCATCAGAATCAGGTCCGGCGTGTCCAGCGCGCACTGGCGCACCGCTTCGGCGCCATTGCCGGCGACCCAGACCACCTCGTGGGCCGGCTCGAATGCCAGGGCGCGGCGCAGGGCCTCCACTGCCATGGGCATGTCGTTGACGATTGCGATCCTCATGCCCGCGCTCCCCCAATGAGCTCGACCACCGCATCGAGCAAGGCATCGTCATGAAAACTGGCCTTGGCTAGATAATAGTCGGCCCCGGCATCCAGTCCACGGCGCCGGTCCTCTTCACGATCCTTGTAGGACACCACCATCACCGGCAGCGATTGCAGGCGATTGTCCCGGCGCAGCAGCGTGACCAGTTCGATGCCATCCATGCGCGGCATATCAATGTCGGTGATCAGCAGATCGAAATCCTCCGAACGTAGCGCGTTCCAGCCGTCCATGCCGTCTACCGCAACCGCCACGTCGTAGCCGCGATTAAGCAACAGCTTGCGCTGCAACTCTCGCACGGTCAGGGAATCATCCACCACCAGAATTCGCTTGCGGGCCGCCTCGACCACCTGATTGCTGTGACGGGCAATGCGCTCCAGACGCCCGGTGTTGAGCAGCTTCTCCACCGAGCGCAGCATGTCTTCGACATCGACGATCAGCACCACCGAACCGTCGTCGAGCAGGGCCCCGGCGGAAATGTCCTGCACCTTGCCCAGACGTTCATCCAGCGGCAGCACCACCAATGTCCGCTCACCGATAAACCGTTCCACCGCCACCCCGTAGATCGCATCGCGCTCGCGAATCACCACGACTTTCAGGGTTTGCCCGCTGTTCTGGCTGGCCGGACGTTGCAGCAACTGACTGGCTGCCACCAGGCCGACATGCCGGCCTTCGTGCCAGAAATGCTGGCGGCCTTCGACCTGCACGATATCCGCCAGCTCCAGGTCGCACATGCGCTCGATATGCGCCAGCGGGAAGGCATAGGCTTCGTCGCCGACGTCCACCACGAGGCTACGCACCACCGACAGGGTCAGCGGTACCTCAAGGTGGAAACGACTGCCCTTGCCCGCCGTCTGCTCCAGCACCACCGCGCCGCGCAACTGCCGGACCATGTGCTGCACCGCATCCAGGCCGACGCCGCGACCGGACACCTCGGTGACCGTGTCGCGCAGACTGAAACCGGGCAGGAACAGGAACGTCAGCAACTCCTCTTCGCTCAACTGAGCGGCGGTTTGCACGGGCGACAAACTTCGTTCAACGATGCTGCGACGGACCTTTTCCAGGTCCACGCCGTTGCCGTCATCGCTCAATTCGAGCACCAGCAAACCGGCCTGATGCGAAGCGCGCAGGCGAATCAAACCTTCAGCCGGCTTGCCCGCCAGCAGGCGCTGCTCCGGGGTTTCGATGCCGTGGTCGACCGCGTTGCGCAACAGGTGAGTCAGCGGTGCTTCGAGCTTTTCCAGTACGTCGCGATCGACCTGGGTTTTTTCGCCTTCAATTTCCAGCCGCACCTGTTTGCCCAGATCGCGCCCCAGATCCCGGACCATCCGCACCTGCCCGGTCAGCACATCGGCAAACGGCCGCATGCGACAGGCCAGCGCCGTGTCGTACAACACCTGCGCCCGCTGGCTGGCATGCCAGGCGAACTCATCGAGTTCGGCGTTCTTTTCCATGAGCAGTTGCTGGGATTGCGCGAGCAAGCGGCGCGCATCCTCAAGGGTTTCCTGAGCCTCCAGGCTCAAGGCGTGATCCTTGAGATGCACGTTGAGATTCTCCAGTGCGCGCAGGCTATTGCTCTGCATGCGTTTGAGTCGCTGCATGGTCGCCAGGTGCGGTTTGAGCCGCAGGGTTTCCACCAGGGATTTGCTCGACAGATCGAGCAGGCTGTTCAGGCGCTCGGCCGTGACGCGCAGCACACGTTCGCCGTTTTCGGTGGTGCGTTTGGTCTTGCTCGGGGCTGGCGCCGGTGGCGGTTCGACGGCCGGCGCCGGCGGCTCGACCTTGGGCACGGGTGCCTCGAGTTGTAGCTCGGCCATCACCGGTGCAGCAGCCGCAACCAGGAAGGCCGCCGGGTCCAGCAACCGCGCCATCAATACCACGTAGGCCTCGATGTCCGCGGCCTCCGGGTTGTTGCTCGGTGTGGCGATGCGCATCAGCAAATCGGTGCCTTGCAGCAAAGCATCGATGTGCTCGGGGCGCAGCAACAGGCGGCCTTCCTGGGCACTGACCAGGCAATCTTCCATCACATGGGCAACGCTGACCCCGGCATCGACGCCAACGATTCGCGCCGCCCCCTTGAGCGAGTGCGCCGCACGCATGCACGATTCAAGTTGATCGGCCTGAGTCGGATCGCGCTCAAGCGCCAGCAGGCCGGCGCTCAAGACCAGGGTCTGGGCCTCGGCCTCCAGGCTGAACAGTTCCAGCAGAGAGGCGTCGCGCATTTGCTCGGGGGTCATGTGAGGCTCCGGGTCACGGCGGACAGCAGCTGTTCTTCATCCAGCCAACGCAGGCTGCGACCTTTGAATTGCAACACGCCACGGGTGTATTTGGCGCTGGCCTGAGCACCCGAGCGCGACGCGGCATCGAGGATGTGCTCATCGATGGCGTGAATCCCGTCGACCTCGTCCACCGGCACCACCACCGGCCCGCCATCGGCGACGATGATCAACATGCGTGGCATGACCCGCGCGCCGGGTGCCACGTTGCTGGTGCCGTCGAGGTCGAGCAGCTCCACCAGCGACAGGCAGGCGACCAGCGCACCGCGCACATTCGCCACACCGAGCAAGTTCCGGGAACGTTGATGCGGCAAAGAGTGAATCGCTTGCAGCGGCGCCACCTCTACCAGGCTACGGGTCGCAAGCCCCAGCCACTCTTCACCCAGACGGAACATCAACAGCGAGCGGGTTTTCACCTCGCTCTCGACCGAGGCGGACACGGGCCCGCGATCTTCCTGCTGCAACGCATAGCGATCCAGCAAGCGTGTGGCGGCCGCGGAATACACCGCACAATTGCGGCAATGAATGTGCTCGCTGAGCAGCGGGCAGGACTTGTCGCCGTGAATACCAATGCGGTTCCAGCAGTCGTCGATGGCCTGGGCATCCCGGGTGACGCTAAAGGTGTCGGAGGCGATCATCGTTTACGCTCACTGTCGGCGGCGCGTGCGCTGCGGGCGGCACGCTCCTGCAATCGTCTGGCTCCCATCACGTCGCCCTGGGCCTGCAGCAATCCGGCCAGGTGCATCAACGCATCAGGATGTTGCGGTTCGAGGTACAACGCCTTGCGGTAAAAACCCTGGGCTTCAAGGGTATTGCCGGCCACATCGCTGAGCAGTCCCAACCAATAAAAGACCTGGGCCACCGGCTCATGGCTGCGCAAGTAGCTTTCACACGCCGCTCGCGCATCGGCGCTTTTGCCTTCATCGGCCAGCACGGCGATATTGGCCAGCAGCGCGGCAGTATCGGCACCTGAGATTGCAGGCGCAGCCTGCAGCGGCGCAACCCGGGCAAACGGACGGCTGCGCACTGGCGCAGGCGGTGGATTGCGCAGCGGTTGCGACACTGGCAATGGCGCTGGAACGAATGCCGGCAAGGGTTCAGGGTCCGGCATCCCTTGCCGACTGAACGCGAAGGACTGTGCGATACCGATCGAGCGCATCCCCAAACGCCCCAGCAGACTGCCTTCGGCCGGACCGATAAACAGCACGCCGTCAACGTGGGTCAGGCACTTGAGTACTTCGAAAACTTGCTTCTGGGTCGGCTGGTCGAAATAGATCAGCAGGTTGCGACAAAACACGAAATCGAATGGCGGCTCACCGGCCAGCAAGGCCGGATCCAGCAGATTACCGACCTGCAGGCGCACTTGCTCAAGCACGCGCTGATCGAGGCGATAGCTCTCGCCTTCGGCAATGAAATGACGGTCGCGAAACGCAATGTCGTCACCCCGAAAGGAATTTTTGCCGAACAACGCCCGCCGGGCTTTTTCCACTGACAACGGGCTGACGTCCAGGCCGTCGACCTTGAACTGGTGCGGTTTGAGCCCGGCATCGAGCAGCGCCATGGCGATCGAGTACGGTTCTTCGCCGGTGGAGCACGGCAGGCTGAGAATCCGCAGTGCGCGCAGGTGGTTGATCTCGGCCAGACGCTTGCTCGCCAGTTTCGCCAGGGTGACGAAGGATTCCGGATAGCGGAAGAACCAGGTTTCCGGAACGATCACCGCTTCGATCAACGCCTGCTGCTCGTCCCGCGAGCCCTGCAGGGTGCGCCAATACTCATCGGCCGAAGGTGCTTGCGCAGCGATGCTGCGCTGGCGCACCGCTCGCTCGATGATCGCAGGCCCTACAGAGGTCACGTCGAGCCCGATGCGTTCCTTGAGGAAGTCGAAAAAACGCTGGTCGCTGTTCATGGCCGCTCCTGCAGCAGCGCCGGATCCATTGGCGGCGCGGGAAACAACAATGCACGCACCTGATCGTCCAGCAGATCGCAGACCCGTACCCATTGCAGCAAGCCCTGCTCGTCCTTGCGGACCGACCCGAGGTAAGGCGTCTGGCGATTGTCCAGGCCGTAGGGCTGAAAATCCGCCGGATCGCAGCGCAAGGTGTCAGTCGCCTGTTCCAGAATCAGACCGAGCAGCTGCGACTCGGCGGTTTCATCCGGGCGATAGTTGAGCAGCACCAGTCGTGTGCTGGTACGGGCCTGTGCAGGCGTACCAAAGGTCAGCGCGCTCAAGTCGATCACCGGCACCACGGCTCCCCGATAGGCGAACACCCCGGCGACCCAGGCGGGGGCATGGGGAATAGGCTTCAAGGGCAGGCGCGGCAGCACTTCAGCCACTTCGATAGCCTTCAAGGCATAGCGCTCGTTGCCGATGCGAAACACCAGAAACAAGGCATGCAGCGCCTGCTTCACGGCAGAGCGTTTGGCCGTGATTTCGCTCATCAGACTTTGAATCGCGAAACGCCGCTGCGCAGCCCGACGGCCACCTGGCTCAGCTCATCGATGGCGAAACTGGCCTGGCGCAAGGACTCGACGGTCTGGCTGCTGGCATCGCCCAACTGCACCAGTGCGTGGTTGATCTGCTCGGCACCGGTGGCCTGGGCCTGCATGCCCTCATTGACCATCAGTACCCGCGGCGCCAACGCCTGAACCTGATGGATGATCTGCGACAACTGCTCGCCGATTTGCTGCACCTCGGACATGCCGCGGCGCACTTCTTCGGAGAACTTGTCCATGCCCATGACCCCGGCCGACACCGCCGACTGGATCTCGCGCACCATCTGTTCGATGTCGTAGGTGGCCACGGCCGTCTGATCCGCCAGGCGCCGCACTTCGGTGGCGACCACGGCAAAACCGCGGCCGTACTCACCGGCCTTTTCGGCCTCGATGGCGGCGTTGAGGGACAGGAGATTGGTCTGGTCGGCGACCTTGACGATGGTCACCACCACCTGATTGATGTTGCCGGCCTTCTCATTGAGGATCGCCAGTTTGGCGTTGACCAGATCAGCCGCGCCCATCACCGAGTGCATGGTCTCTTCCATCCGCGCCAGCCCTTGCTGCCCGGATCCGGCAAGTACCGAGGCCTGATCGGCGGCGGTGGAGACTTCGATCATCGTGCGCACCAGATCCCGCGAAGTGGCCGCAATTTCACGGGACGTCGCGCCGATTTCGGTGGTGGTGGCGGCGGTTTCGGTGGCGGTCGCTTGCTGTTGCTTGGAGGTGGCAGCAATCTCGGTCACCGAGGTGGTGACCTGCACCGAGGAACGCTGGGCCTGGGACACCAGGGACGTCAGCTCGGTCATCATGTCGTTGAAGCCGGTTTCCACGGCGCCGAATTCGTCCTTGCGCGCAAGGTTCAGACGACTGCTGAGATCGCCGGTACGCATTATTTCGAGGATCTGCACAATGCGGTTCATCGGCGCCATGATCGCGCGCATCAACAAAAGACCACACAACCCGGCACTAATGACTGCGACCAGCAACGAAATGCCCATGATCAGCTTCGCCACCACTACCGATGAAATGATCGAGTCAGTGGCCGCCTCAGCCGCCTCCCTGTTGAACTCAATGAGTTCATCCAGCTGTTTGCGGCCGGTAGCCCATGCCGGGGTCATCTGTTCGGCGAGGATGCGACGGGCCTGTTCGAAGTCCTTTTGCTGGTAGGCATCGAGCACCTCTTCGAGCAGCTTGTCATATTGATCGTGCAGCTTTTCAAACTCCTCGAACCTTGCCCGATCATCTTTCTCGAAGATGGTACCCCGGTAGCTGGCCATCGCGCGTTGCAGCCGTTCCTCAATACCCTGGTACATATCCTTGTCAGCCTGGGTCATGCCTCGACCGCCCCCCAGCCCGATCAGTTGCTGGGTCAGCACGTAATCATCGACCCAGGCACCGCGAATCAGGGAGCTGTAGTGAATCCCGGGAACACTGTCCGAGCGCACAACGCTCTCACTGGACTCAATCGACAGTAAACGGGAATACGACACGACCACCATCAGCAACATGATGGCGATAATTACCGCAAAGCTCGCCAAAATGCGTTGGCGTAACGTCCAGTTCTTCACAGTCAATCCTCGGGGCCTGATTCGAAATGCGGGGAGTATAGCCGAGGGCGGTGTTTCATTTATAAGACGGTTGCGCACCGCTTCTCATCCCGTTGAAAAAAGGCGGGATGGGCTCTGGGTGGGGACTGTCCGCTAATGAAGGGGATGGGTGCCAGGGGTGATTGGGTAGAAAGG